>JADFIT010000084.1 GCA_022566515.1 Gemmatimonadota bacterium | reverse complement strand
TAGGCGGGTAGCACTTCGACGCGTGGTTTCCACTGCCCGGTCTCGATCAACCGTTTCACGTGGGCGCAGATCTCGGAGGTCGTGGCGAACCACACGCCGCCCTTCTCCCTCATGTACTCGATGAGCTCCACGATCGCCGCGAGGCGTGCCGGGCGACCGGAAAGGAAGGGGTGCCAGACCGATATCCAGACGCCCCCGAACTCCCATGCCGCGTCGAATTCCGCGCGATACACCTCGAGCGCGCGTTGCGGCGCGGAGATCGGCATCGCGTAGTTGAAGTCCGGGCTGTGCATGTAGTGCGGCCAATCGTCGAGAGCCCATTGGGTGGGAAGCTCGACCAGCGTGTCATCGCCGCTCCGCAACAGGCACGGCACGTCGTCGCCCATTAACGAAGCGTCGTACTCGATGCCTGCGTCAATGAGAAAGCGAAGCGAATGCTTCGAGAACGCGAAACTCGGTGCGCGCCATCCGACGGGCAGCCGGTCGAAATGGTGCTGGTAGGCAGTGATGGCACGCTCCAACCAGTACCGCTCGTCGTCCCTCGACTGCTCGTTCGGACGCTCGTGCAGGTAGCCGTGCAGGGCCACCTCGTGCCCGTGCTCGGCAATCGAGTCGACCGCTTCCGAATACCGCTCGATGCACCAGCCGGGAACGAAGAAGGTCTGCCGCAGGTCGAGACGCCGGCCGAGTTCGAGCAGCCGCGGGACGGCAATTCTCGGCCCGTAGCGGGTCAGGGTCTGGCTCGCGACCAGCGTGTCGGCGCGATCGGGGTGGTAGTAGTTGAGGCCGCTGTCCGCATCGAGGTCCCAGGTGATGGCCACCGCGCAGCGTGCGCCGTGGGGCCAGGGCGGTGGATTCTGAATCATCGCAGACCTGTTTCTCCCATAAATCCTATCTGCCGCGAAGACCCTAGCAAATCCGGATTGTACCGGATAGCGTCTGCGACAGGTTCACGACCATTCGCATCGTCCTTGCCATGGTCCGTGAGGCTTTCCTCAGCCACGCCGCGGTGCATCCGGAGAGCCTTGCCCTGCGACAGCAGCTTGCCGCCTTCGATCGGAAAAGAGCCAGGCGATCGCTTCGGATGACCGATCGCCAGGTTCACCGATCGACGGCTAACGTCGCTTCCGGCAAGCGAACAGGTTGCAGAACTCGTAGGCGATGGTCGCGGCCGCGAGGCTCGTGATCTCCGCGTGATCGTACGCGGGGGACACCTCGACGATGTCCGCGGAGACGATGTCGAGCCCGGCCAGGCCTCTCAGCACGCCGACCATCTCCCGCGTCGTCATCCCTCCGATCTCCGGCGTGCCGGTTCCCGGGGCGTACGCCGGATCGAGGACGTCGATATCGATCGAGATGTACAGGGCGCTGCTGCCGACGCGCTCTTTAATTCGCTTCGCCACATGATCGGGCCCGTGGGCCTGAAACTCGTCGCAGTGGACGATCCGGAAGCCGAGATCGGCGTCGCGCTTCAGGTCGTCGCGGCTGTAGAGAGGGCCCCGGATCCCGACGTGCATCGATACGTCGTCGAGAAACAGGCCCTCCTCACCGGCACGGCGGAACACGGTACCGTGGGTGTAGGGGGCGCCGAAGTAGGTGTCCCAAGTGTCGAGGTGGGCGTCGAAGTGCAACAGCGCCACCGGACCGCCGACCTTTCGGTTCACCGCTCGCAGGAGCGGCAGCGCGATCGTGTGGTCCCCACCCAGGCTCACGATGCCGTCGACACGGTCGAGGAGCTCGTTCGCGCCGGCCTCGATCTGCTCGATGGCCTCCTCGATGCGAAACGGATTGCAGGCCAGATCGCCGGCATCGGCGACCTGGAGCTGCACGAAGGGCTCGGTGTCATAGTCGGGGTGATAGTTGGTGCGCAGGTGACGGGAGGCTTGGCGGATCGCCTGGGGACCGAACCGCGCCCCCGGTCGGTAGCTGGTGCCTGCGTCGAACGGCACGCCGAGGATTGCCACGTCGCAGCGCTCCACGTCCCGAAGCTCCGGCAGTCGTGCGAAGGTCGAGAGGCCGGCGAAGCGCGGGACATCGGTGCCGCTTACCGGTCCAATGGGGGTGGTTCGTTTCGTCGACATCCGATCTCGCCCTCAACCTAACTCAAGTCCGCCGCTGCTCGGAGGCCGCCGGCAGGTGGCCGAGCGCCCGTCCGCCGGACCTCCCGACCGGCCGGAAGCCCCGGCCAAAACGCGGAAGGGATCATAGCCGGCTGTCACCGCGTCCGTGACACAATAGTCGAGCGCCACGGTCGAGTTCACTCTCGAATTTCAACTGGATACTTGGGCTATTCCAGCTGTATCATGCCTTTTCGTGCTCGCTATGCTACCGCCAGGCAACGGGGCGCTCACAAACTGAGCGTCGAAGGAACGCCGCCTCGACGCGCGGCAGCAGTACCCGGCCCGTGCGCGCGCTTCGGACGGGTCGAAATCGCAGCTCCGTACACACGCGGGCTCGTCACCTGTCCTGGCTCGCAGAGGGAATCGCGACAGGCGCGACACCGAGGAAGTAACCATGAAATCGCGGCCAGAATCATGAGTTCAGGAACCCGGGCGTGAACCCCACGACACCGAATGCGGCACCATCATCGGATGATCCGCGAGTGGGCAGTCGGCCATCGACCGCGATCGGCGACGTGCTGCTCGAGATCCGGGATCTGAGTGTGCACTTTCACACCGACCGCGGGATCGTGAGGGCCCTCGACGGAATCGACTTGCAAATCCGCTCCAATCGGACGCTCGGTGTGGTCGGCGAGAGCGGTTGCGGCAAGAGCGTGATGGCCTTGGCGATCATGGGCCTCCTTTCTGGTACTTCTGCTCGAGTCTCCGGGACGATCCTATTTCATCGTCAGGATGGCCGGGTGGTTGACCTCACCCGCTTGAACCCCACCGGTTCCGAGTTCTGCTACATCCGTGGCGCCGAAATTGCGATGATCTTCCAGGAGCCGATGACGTCGCTCAATCCCGTCTTCACCATCGGCGACCAGATCGTGGAGGCCATCTGCCGCCACCAGGAGGTCGATTCCAAGGAAGCCTGGGAGCGATCCATAGACATGCTGACGCTGGTCGGGATCCATTCACCAGAGCAGCGCATGAACGACTATCCGTACCAGCTGAGTGGAGGGATGCAACAGCGTGCGATGATCGCGATGGCGATGTCGTGCAATCCGGTCTTGCTGATCGCGGATGAACCGACGACCGCCCTCGACGTGACCATTCAAGCCCAGATTCTCGACCTCATGGTGAAGCTGCAGAAGGAGACGAACATGGCGATCGCCATGATAACACACGATCTCGGCGTGGTGGCCGCGATGGCGGATGAGGTCGCGGTCATGTACCTCGGCCAGATCATCGAGTACGGGTCGGTTCGCAGCGTGCTGAAACGCCGTCATCACCCCTACACGCGTGGGCTATTCCGCTCGATACCGGTGCTGGGAAGCCGGGGCAAGGCGAGACTCGATCCGATCGCGGGCGTGGTTCCCGATCCGCGCTTCATCGCCGACGGCTGTCGCTTCGGGGATCGGTGTCCGGAGCGAATGCAGATATGCGATCAAAATCCGCCCATGTTCGCACCGGAACCGTCCAGTCTCTCGCGTTGCTGGCTCCACGACCCGGAGGTGACAGCAGGTGGGTGACCCAGGGGCCGCGGCAGCCGGAGGCAAGGCCACGCGGACGGATGCCGCGGACGTGCTGCTCGACGTGCGACATCTGACCAAGCACTTTCCGGTGCTCGGGGGGGTGCTCCAGCGCCAGATCGGCAGCGTTCAGGCGGTGGACGACGTCTCGTTCATCGTTCGCAAGGGCGAAACCCTGTCATTGGTGGGTGAGAGCGGCTGCGGGAAGACCACGACCGGGCGCTCGGTGCTGCGATTAGTCGAGCCGACCAGCGGCCAGATACTCTTTCGACGCGATGCGCTGACCGACGAGCACGGCACCGAGGGGAGCGAGATGGTCGATCTGATGACTCTCGACAAGAAGCGCTTGAAGCGGGCAAGACGGGACATCCAGGCAATCTTCCAGGACCCCAATTCCTCCTTGAGCCCTCGGATGACGGTGCGCCAGATCCTCGCCGAGCCGTTCCAGGTACACAAGCTCGGCGGTTCCCGATCCGAGATCGACGACCACATCGCGGAGCTTCTGAGGAGCGTCGGCTTGCAGCCAGAGTACCGGAATCGATACCCGCACCAGTTCTCGGGCGGCCAGAGGCAGAGGATCGGAATTGCGCGGGCCCTCGCGCTGCAACCCAAGCTGATCGTTGCGGACGAGCCGGTGTCGTCTCTCGATGTGTCCATACAGGGGCAAGTGCTCAATCTGCTTGAGGATCTCCAGCAGCAGTTCGGTCTCACTTACGTGTTCATTGCGCACGATCTGTCGGTGGTGGAGCACATCAGCGATCACGTGGCGGTAATGTATCTGGGGAAGATCGTCGAGCTGGCGACGGTCGAATCGCTATACGGCGATCCCAGGCACCCGTATACGGAGGCCCTGCTGTCGGCGGTGCCGGTACCAGATCCCGACGTTCGTAGGAAGCGGATCATCCTTGAGGGTAGTGTCCCCTCGCCGATCGATCCGCCTTCCGGGTGCCGCTTCCATACGCGCTGCGCCTACGCCCAGAAGGCGGGTCGGCTCGCACGCTGCTCCACCGAGGTGCCCGAGCTTCGAAGGGTCGACGCCGATCACTGGGTGGCTTGTCACTACTCGGAAGACCTGACGCTTAGACCGGTGGAGCCGACCAGCGGGAGTGGATAACCGAGGACCATGACGACGCGAACCCTATCCGGTATCTGTTGCCCGCGGTATCGCGGTGGCGGAGGAATAGGCGGCCGGCGGTCCTGATGGAGTGCCAGTAGCGGTGGTGCGAGCTTGCCAACGGAGTTGATCGGGATGTCGGAGCAGTGTGGCGGATGGCGGGAGCGGCTCGGACGCCGGACGGCATCCTTGCCTACGCTGGCGCTGGACGAGCGGCGTACCGCGTTGCTCATCGTCGACATGCAGAATTACGGCGCCAACCCGGACTCCGACCGGGGACGATTGATGCTGGAGCGCACCCCGGACCGGGCGTGCGCCTACTTCGCGCAGCTCGACGAGGTCGTGATCCCCAATCAGGCTCGCCTGCTCGATTTCTGGCGCCGCCACGGGCTGCGCGTGATCTTCCTGACCGCCGGTGCGCTGCTCCCGGACGGCAATGACATGACCCCCCGGCGGCGACGCCGAGACGAAGAGCGCCTCGCGGCTCTCGGGCAGACCGAGCACATGCATCCGATGACGAGCGACTACCAGATCGTCGAGAGCTTGCGGCCGCGCGGTGAAGAGATCGTGATCCGGAAGAACTCCATCGGCGCGTTCAACTCCAGCCCGATCGACCAGATTCTGCGCAATATGGGCATCACGGGACTCGTGATCGTCGGTGTGATCACGGAGGGCTGCGTCGAGACCACCGCCCGCGACGCCGCGGACCGGGGGTACGACTGCATCGTGGTCGAGGATTGTTGTGCCTCGGACTTTGATCTGGAGGTTCACGATGCATCTCTGCTCTCGTTCGCGCGGATGTTCGGCCAGGTCATGTCGACGGAAGAAGTGCTGGAGAGATTCGAAGGGGCGCTGGAGAAGGCTCGGCGCTGAGCCCGCCGCGCCATTGGCAACGCGGAAGCAGGCAGTGTCTTGGGCAACCCCCTGGAACGCTGGATGACAAACCGGAGATTCGAATGATAGCCGAGAAGGTCCTTGGAGCCTACGCCACCATCGGCACGATGAGCCCCACCGAGCTGCCTCCGTCCGAGCAGGCCGTGTGGTATCGCCGCGCCGCCGAGCAGGACGACAAAGCCGATGCTGATGAGGATCAGCCCGACATCTTCACGATCAGCCATTGGAACCTCTTTTGTAGATGGTTCAGCTTGTCGGGGAATCATACCCAATACCCGGTGTTTCGGAAGGTACAACGCCGAGTACAAGAAAGCCCAGGGACGGGAGTCCCTGGGCTTTGTGGGTTAGGGACGTGTGCGTGCGCTCAGCGGGTGTCAGTCTCCGCCGCCTCGTAGTAAATCCACGCCAGCGAAACCAACAGGACAAAACCGCAGTACCACTCCATCCGTTTGGGTGCGCCGGCTCGGCGAATATCTTCTTGCCGCAGTACGTCAGATGCGTGGAACAAGCAACTCGGATCGGTGGCACTATACCTTTGACCGGAGAAGGTTTGAAGGATCAATATCGAATTGGCGCGCAACTGTCGGATGGGGCGTATCATGCCCCGCGTGTCAGCTCAGCACCATCAATCAGGGTCAGCCGTCGCTTGCATAGGGGTTGTGATCGGGGCGATCGTGTCGCTGACAGCCCTGGTTGTCGCGCTGGCGATGATGCGTCTCGATCGCACGCCCAGCGTCGAGGCCGGTCAAGCAAATCTGCTCGCATTGTGGCCGTATTGGGTGGCCTCGGCTTGCGTATGGGCGGCCCTGACCGGGATGTGGATGCTCCTTCGTCGCGCGCCTCAGGCGCAGCCACGCGGTCGATTTGCGAGGGTGGCCGTGTTCGTCGTGGGCGTTGCGGTGGCGGTGCGAGTCGGCGTGCTGCTCACCCACGAGCCGGCGCTGAGCGACGATGTGTATCGCTATGTGCTTGATGGAAGAAACCTCGCCCACGGAGTCAATCCATATTTGACAGCGCCGATGCAGCGCCTGGGGTTTGAATCGGACACGATCGTTGAACGGCCGCTGGGTGTGTTGATGGAACAGGGGCGGGCGCTCGTGGATGGTGAAGCCTGGCCGGGTGAGGCGAAGCTTCTGCCGTTGATCAACAATCCCGAGCTGCACACGATCTATTTGCCTACGAGTCAATGGGTGTTCGCAGTCTGCGGCGCGATCATCGGCGAGACAGAATCGAGTCCAGTCCAAAGTGCCCGGTTGATTCGCGCTGCGATGACGCTGTTTGATGTTGCCGCCATCGGACTGATACTCGTGGTGCTGCGGCGTTGTGATCGGTCAGCATGGTGGGCGGCTTTGTATGCCTGGCATCCGCTGCCGATTACCGAGATCGCGGGGTCGGGTCATCAGGATTCGATCGGCGTGGCGTTGCTTGTGCTAGCGCTGCTGTTGTTCGCTGCGAAGCCGCAAGCGGTTTGGCGATGGACGATCGCCCTTGCGATGGGCGCTCTGGTCAAGCCGGTGACGATCCCGTTGGCAGCACTGTTGCTCAAAGGCCGCAATCTACGGGCCTGGCTGGGGAGCGCTGTGCTCGGTTTAGTCGTTTGCGTAGCGCTCGCAGCGCCACTGTGGTTTACCCATAGCGGCGAGCCTTTGGCGAATCTCACGAAAACAGCCTCGCGGTTCAGCCAGAAGTGGGCGCACTTTGGATCGGTCTACGAGCCGACGCTGTGGGCGCTGGGCGAAGTCGATCCAATTGAAGATGAGCGCATTGAATGGCAAAAGAAGGAGCGTCACGAGTTGATCGCGCGCGCGATCCACATGAACTCGGCTAATGCGTCCGCGCCGTTCGTGGCAATCGATTGCACGGCGCTGCCAGCAACTCTCCTGGAATCTGAACTCTTCGGCCACGTGAAGGGCGCGTTCACGGGAGCGACGAGCAATCGGCAGGGGCGCTTCGCCCTAGCCGGCGATGGTACCGTCTTTAACACCGGCGTGGCGTGGCGCGACGGCATGCTGGCCGATTCCGGCCGGGCAGCAGTGACAGGTACGCGTGACGCCCTCGGTGCGTTCAAGACTCCGTCGCTGCGCAATGTCGCGCGTACCGCGCCTTACATGCACGATGGGAGCGTCGCCACCCTGGAAGAGGTTGTCGAATTCTACGATGGCGGGGGGAACCCCAATCCCTATCAAGATCCCGATATCCGTCCGCTGAACCTCAACGCGAGTGAGCGGAGCGCACTGCTGGCGTTTCTCAGATCGTTGAGCGGTAAGGTACCTACCCTCTAGCGCAAAGCGCAGCGCACAATTCAAATTTCTTTGCGGACCCATTGTTGTAGGCAATCCGGCGCTGCAGTGTGATGCGGCACGGCCTGGCATGTGGTGCCTTGCAGCCATCTGTTCGGTGAGTAGTGTTCCAACACACTCGCCGTCACCCGCTCGGAGGGAAACCATGCTTCGGACACCGCGCGTACCCGCCGTCGTCGCACTGGCAGTGCTGTCGGCCTCGTGTGCGCGGGGCGCACCACGGCAAACCGAGATCCTCTGGGACACGTGGGGAGTTCCCCACATCTACGCCGCAGACACCCCCAGCCTCTTCTATGCCTTCGGATGGGCGCAGATGGCGAGTCACGGCGACCTCCTCCTTCGTATGTACGGCGAGGCGCGCGGGCGGGCGTCCGAGTACTGGGGTGAGGAGCACCTCGACGCCGACCGGTGGCTGCACACCATGGACGTGCCTAAGCGAGCGCAGGTGTGGTACGAGGCACAGCCTCCGGAATTCCGGGGTTACCTGGATGCCTTCGCCGCCGGAATCAACGCCTACGCCGGGGAGCACGCCGACCTGATCGACGACGAGGTGGAAATCGTTCTTCCCGTGAACGGGGTCGACGTGCTGGCGCACGCGCAGCGCGCTGTCCACATCGCTTTCTATGCCGGCTCCTGGAACCCTCAGGTTGCGCAGCAATATCTCGCTCGGGGGTCCAACGGCTGGGCGATCGGGCCTTCCCGTGCGGCGAATGGCAACGCGATGCTGCTGGCCAATCCACACCTCGCCTGGAGCGGGATATCCCTCTTCTACGAGGCACACCTCGTCGCCCCCGGGGTCGACATGTACGGTGCGAGCTTGGTCGGGTTACCGGTCCTTGCCATAGCATTCAACGACCGTCTCGGCTGGACCCACACCGTGAACATGACCAGCCCGCTGACCCAGTATGAGCTTGCCCTCGAGGACGGCGGCTATCGGTTCGACGGGGAGGTTCGAAGCTTCGAGGAGCGGGTGGACACGCTCCGGATTCTGGCCGACGACGGCACGATCCGCGAAGAGGTGCAGCGGACACGGTGGTCTGTTCATGGTCCAGTAATCGCGGAGCAGGGCGACAAAGCTGTGGCGCTGCGTGTGGTGGGGCTCGACGCCCCCGGCATGCTCGAGCAGTGGTGGGACATGGGGCTAGCCGAGAATCTCGCCGAGTTCGAGGCCGCCCTTCGCCGGCAGCAGGTCCCGATATTCACGGTCATCTACGCGGACCGCGATGGGCACATCCTGCACCATTTCGGCGGCCGGGTGCCGGTCCGCTCGGGCGGTGATTTCCTCGACTGGTTCGCCAAGGTGCAACCCGGCGACAGCTCCCGAACCCTGTGGACGGAGATCCATTCCTACGACGAGCTGCCGCGGGTCGTGGACCCACCGAGCGGTTGGCTGCAGAACGCCAACGACGCGCCCTGGACGACGACCTTTCCATTGGCCCTGAATCCGGAGGACTTTCCCTCCTACATGACGCGGAGCGCGGGGTTCTGGGCTCGGGCTCAGCGCTCCGCTCGCATGCTGGCCGAGGATGACCAAATCACCTTCGACGAACTCATCGAGTACAAGCACTCCACCCGGATAGAGTTCGCCTACCTAATCCTCGACGATCTCGTCCTGGCAGCCAGGCAACACGGCGGTCCGCTGGCCGGCAGGGCGGCTGATGTGCTCGAGGCCTGGGACCAAGCGACCGACGCGGAGAGCATGGGCGCGGTGCTCTTCATTCAATGGGGACGCGAGGTTGCCGCCGGCCTGCAAAGTGTCGGAGAGCTTTTCGCAACGCCATGGAACCTGCAAGCGCCCTTCACGACCCCGGACGGCCTCGCGGATCCCGCAAAGGCGGTGCAAGCCCTGGAGACGGCGGCTCGCAAGGTCGAGGCCGACCACGGAGCCCTGGACATAGCGTGGGGCGACGTGTACCGGCTGCGGGGGAACGGCCTCGATCTGCCGGCCAATGGCGGTGACGATCCGTGGGGCATCTTTCGTGCGACTTTCTACCGACCCACGGAAGACGGACACTTCGTCGCCGTGGGCGGCGACACCTATGTGGCGGCGGTGGAGTTCGCCGACCCCGTGCGGGCCCGCGTTCTACTCACCTACGGGAACGCGACGCAGCCGCACTCGCCGCACCTGTACGACCAGCTCGAACTCTACGCCCGCAAGGAGCTGCGGGAGGCGTGGCTGACGAGAGCCGAGGTCGAAGCGCACCTGGAGTCGCGGGAGGTTCTGTCCGCCGCCCCCGGCCGGCGATCCTCATCTGCCTATTGAAACGTGACCTCCTTGACCAACGGGGGACGACCAGGCGACACATACTCAACATGCAGCACGTCGCCCGGCGCAGCTTCGAGGAAGTCGTTACCCGGCGTAACAGCTGTGTTTTCGATGGCCATGAATCCACGTATTTCGAGGGACACAGGTACCGAGTTTTCCTGGGCTCCGCTTACAAGCACTCCATGTGGCTCGACCCATCGCGTCTCCGGCCATCGCCCCACCGTGGCGAGAATGTCCTCCAATGCGCCATATGGGAAATGCGCTACGACGCTTGTCCCGCCGCCCAACTGGCTGAAGATGAAGGCGCCAAATTCCCTGAGGCGCCGGGCCACGGTACCCAAGTCACCTGGATCGGTGCCGATGAAGACTTGACCACAAACGACCTTGCCGTATTCCGAGTCCTCGCATATGAGCGGGCGTGCAAGAACTCGTTCCGCATCGTTGGAAGCACTCTGGACAGCGATTGGAATGCGATCGGCATCGGAAAGGGAGATGGACGGATCACCCAACGTTAGCTGGACGACGAGCATGTTGCCGGCTACCCACGCGTTAAGAGCAGTCACATCAGGGGTGATGACGGTGAGCTCCATGCTGATTCCCGTCGGGTTGCCGCATGCGACCGCGAACACCGATAGGGCGGCAGCGGTGCATGACCAGAGGTATGTCCGGAGGCTTGGGAGACGGCTCGAGAGCGAACGTTCAGGTCGCATGGTGTACTCCTTCGAAGGGGTTAGTCCGGCCCTCACCGCTTGGCGATCCCAACGATACGAGATGATACGAGCGGCCGTGATAACTGTCTGCCACCCCCGTTCTGCCACGGCTTCCGCGGCTCGAGGAACGCTGACTCGATCCCGATGTCCGCGCGCAACTCCATGGTCTGCTCATTGAATGAGCGTCGCCGCATTCAACGTACTCACCGGCGAATGCGTTCCGTCTTGAGCGAATGAAAGAAACTCTCCACGACCGCGTTGTCCCAGCAGTTGCCCTTGCGGCTCATGCTGCAACGGGCACCAGCCTGTTCGAGCACGGCCTGATAGTCGCGACTCGCGTATTGGCTCCCCCGATCCGAGTGATGCAGCCACCCCGGGCGTGGATGTCGCGTCCGCAAGGCGACCTGCAAGGCCTCCAGCACCAGGGGACGCGTCAGTCGCGGTGCCAACTGCCAGCCCACCACGCGACGCGAGAAGAGATCCAAGATCACCGCCAGGTACAACCACCCCTCGCGGGTCCACACGTACGTCACATCGCTGGCCCACACGCGATTGGGCGCCGCGACGGTGAACTGCCGCGCCAGGAGATTGGGGGCTACCAGATCGGCGTGTCCCGAATCCGTCGTCGGTCGGTACCGGCGCGCTTGCTTGGCCCAGATCCCGTGCTGGCGCATCAAGCGGGCTACGCGGTTCTTGCTACAGTCCACTCCCCTCGCCACCAATTCGTCGCGCATGCGCGGACTCCCGTAGCTCCGATCCACCTCACGGTGAATCCGGTCCATCTCCTGGACGAGCCGCGTGTTCGCTTGGGCCCGACGGCTTGGCGGTCGGCGGCACCAGGCGTAGAACGCACTCCGCGACATGCCCAGCAACGCGCACCGGCGTCGCAGGGTCACCTCGCCACGATATGCCAGCACCGCTCGGCACTTCACTGGGACTCTCTTGCGAAGAACGCCGCCGTTTTTTTTAAAAAATCCCGCTCCGCGCGCAGCTGGGCGTTCTCCCGTTGCAGACGCCGTAACTCCTCTTCCGGGTCGCGCATGCGCCCGTTCCCGGGAAAGGCGGTCTGCGCATCCACCACCACTTGGTCCTTCCACCGACGCAGCACCGTCGCATGGACGCCCAATTCCCGGGCCATCTCGGCCAACCGTCGGCCAGCCTCGAGCTGGCGTACCGCCTCCAGCTTGAATTCCCGACTGAACTTTCGTCGTGTCGCTCCCATTAGACACCTCCTGGTCCCTCAATCTGAAAGAGACCTAACTGGGTGTCCACTTTTTCGGGGGAAGATCAGAGATCACCGAACGGCTCTCGACCGCCCTGGCCGACCGCTACTATCGGGACCATGAGCAGGGGCTCCAATGATTGACAGAAGTACTGCTCATCAGTCATTGTTGATGGGAAATGAGCGGAGCGCACTAAGATGGTCTGTTACGAATGCGGCAAGTCGGCGGTGGCAGTGTGCCGCTGGTGCGGTGTGGGCCTCTGTCGCGTACATCTCGCTAGCTCGCTTGCCGAGCGGGCACGCCAGCCCACCATGGGCTGTGTCCACCGCATGCCGCAAGCCGACAACAACTCCCCCCCAGCTTCGGAGACCCGCTCACCTTCGTTCCGTACTAGCGGGTAACACCCGAGCCTGAACGCCCGGCGAAACCCTTGCGGCGGGCCGCGTGCGTCCGTGGTGTTCAGCCTTTCGGGGCCGGCAGTCAATGAGCCTTTCGATGGCTGCGCAGCTGTGCCTTCTGGTGTGTCCGAATTCTGAGATCTCAGCGGGGGTACGCACTGCACAGCAACACATAGCCCGCCGCTTCATCCTCCGGGAAGACGCGGAAGGCTTCGGACGCTGGACGCCTCCCAGTACCAAGGGCGATACTTGGGATAGGGGAAAGCAAATTCCTATCCTGCAGCCGACCGACGGTCTGTGCAGTGACCCGGCTCCCAAGTACTGGGATGAGGAAGCCCACAAAAAAGCCGAAACCACCCGGGTCTTCGAGATCTGCCATGGCAGCCGGATGTGTTTGAAAAACAAATGCAGAACACGATTGGAGAGAATATGAAGAGCGAAGAACGCAAGTGCCCGGCGTTGGGCGGGCCTCACAGACACACGGCGGTTGGGACCATGTCGAACCAACACTGGTGGCCGAATCAGTTGAACCTGAAGATTCTCCACCAGAACTCTTCCCTGTCAGATCCAATGGGCAAGGATTTCAATTACGCTGAGGAGTTCAAGACCCTTGACCTGGATGCACTGAAGAAGGAAATCGATGAGTTGATGACGACGTCGCAAGACTGGTGGCCGGCCGACTACGGCCACTATGGGCCGCTCTTCATTCGGATGGCGTGGCACAGCGCAGGCACCTACCGCATCGGCGACGGCCGCGGCGGCGCATCCTCCGGCACACAGCGCTTTGCGCCCCTCAACAGTTGGCCCGACAACGTGAACCTCGACAAGGCGCGCTTGTTGCTCTGGCCGATTAAGCAGAAGTACGGCCGGAAAATCTCGTGGGCCGACCTGATCATATTTACCGGTAACTGTGCCCTGGAGTCGATGGGCTTCAAGACGCTCGGTTTCTCTGGCGGGCGCGAGGACGTCTGGGAGCCTGAAGAGGACATTTACTGGGGGCCTGAGAACGAGTGGCTTGCAGACGAGCGCTACAGCGGCGA
>JADFIT010000083.1 GCA_022566515.1 Gemmatimonadota bacterium | reverse complement strand
CTTACAGATTTCTTGAGTGTCCATCCCTTCGACTTCACGCAGGACAAAGGCCATCCGCTGCTGGGTCGGAACCTGGTCCAGACAGTCATCAATTCCCTGCCGCACCTCGGCCTCGTAGACCTTCGCGTCCACCGGCCGCGGCGGCCGCGTCCAGCTCCCGGCGCTATCAAACCGCTGCTCAAACACATCGTCGATGTCGTCCATCTCTTCGTCTCGCCGCAGACCCCGCCGCGCTCCGGCAACCTTCTTGTACAGGATGCCGAAGAGCCAGGTCCGGACATGTGATCTGCCCTCAAATCGATGTGCCGACGGAGGGCTGGGATCAGCGGCTTCGTTCTCATCCAGTTCGTGATCAATACATCGGGCCGTGTCGAACCGTCGTCCATCAGGATCGTCAGCTCGTCACACAGAGCGTTCGAGCGCCCCGCGAGAGAGACCATTCGCGCGAGCCTCTTCCGACCGGGACGGGTGTGGGGCACGGCCGTCCGCGTGCTCGTGCAGCAGCAGATCGATTTCCACTTCGTAGCGGACCGTTAGGAGGGGCCAGTGGCTATGCGAAGCTCTCAAGGAAGTAGCGGTCTCTCGCCATGATGCCCGGGGCTCTCCGTGCCGCTTGGCCGATTGCACTGGTGGCGGCCGTGGCGCTATGCTGTGGCAACGTAACCGGACCAGAAACGCCCTCTGATCTGCTGACCGGCGACGCCATTCTGAGCGTGCGAGTTCATCTATTACAGTCAAACGAGTTCGAGGCGCTCAACGCTACGCTGGATGCAGCAGACGTGGTGGTGCTGTTCGCCGGTGCCAACCGCATTTGGGAGGCGGCCGGAGTGAGATGGCGGATCGAATCGGTTGTTCGTGAGCCGGCTCGCAATGCGGCGGCTTTTGACAAGATCTTTCGGGGTGAAGGCTCTGATCGACTCGACGTCATGCTCTCCATCTTCCCCCGGGAAAACCTTTTGGCCGATGGATGGGATGTCTTTGTACTGAGAGACTTCGGTAGGTTTGGGGCTGGCGGGGTCTATATCTCGTTCCCGGAGGCCCAAGTCGCATTCGTTGCCGAGATCGGGTCGAGTGGCGAACAGCGACCCTCGGGTTCGGGACCGCGGGTTCTGGCTCATGAGCTGGGTCACTCGCTGGGCTTGCAACACGTCTCGTGTACCACGGCGGGCAACCTGATGGCACCCGGTTGCCGCGGCCAGGATCGCACCCGGTTGACCGCCGCACAAATCCGGACCGTGCGGCAGCAGGCGGCCAAAGGCAGGCCTTTTATCGGCAACTTGAGCGTCGCGAATCAACGTTGATCAACGTGCTGGATCGCGTGCTCGCGAATTCTTCGGGCGCGTGATCGGGGTTGGCTGTGGCCTCGAGCCAACCGCGGTCGCTACTCCAAAGGCTCGAGTTCACCAAGCATGGTGGGTATCAACTCCGTCACCGTGGGATGAATGTGCACCGCCCGTTGGATCACGGTGTAGGGGGCGTCGGCATACATCAAGTCGAGTATCGAGTGAACGATCTCGTTCCCACCAATGCCGAGGATCGCCGCCCCGAGAATCTTTTCGGTCTCGGCATCGATGAGGATCTTCATGAAGCCTTGGGTTTCGCCACGTTCCTTGGCGCGCGATATCCGCGTCATCGCTCTCTTGCCGATGAGGGCCTTACGACCCGATGCCCGCACCTCGCGCTCGGTCATTCCTACGCGGCCGAGTGGCGGATCGATGAACAACCCATAGGTGGTGATGCGGTCGGTGACGCGCCTGGGATCGTCGTCGAACAGGTTTGCGGCGACGATCTCGAAGTCGTTGTATGAGGTGTGGGTGAACGCGCCTTCGGCGTTGGCGTCTCCCAGCGCCCAGATACCGGGCACGTTGGTGCGCAGTTGATCGTCGACTTTGATGAAGCCGCGCTCGTTCGTCTCGACGCCCGCACTGTCGAGACCCAGGTCATCGGTGTTTGGGACCCGTCCAACTGCCAGTAACAGATGGGAGCCCGTCACCTCTTTCGGATTCTCCGAGCAATCGAGTTTGACAACCACGTCGCTGCCGCGCCGCTCTAGGGCGATACACTGCGCTTTCAGGCGCACATTCACGCCTTCGTTCTCCAGTATCTCCTTCACCGTCTCGGACACGTCGTCGTCGTCTCGCCCAATGAGCCGGTCTGACATTTCGACCACCGTAACCTGACTGCCGAAGCGACGATACATCTGTGCGAACTCCAACCCGATGTAGCTCCCCCCGATGATGATGAGATGCTCGGGCAAGAAATCCACCTCCACCATGCTCGAACTGGTGAGGTAGTCGATCTCGTCTAGGCCCGGCATATTCGGGACAAACGCACGCGCTCCGACATTCAAGAAAATTTTCTGCCCTTCCAGCAATTCACCGTTGACCCGGACGGTATTGGCGCTTTCGAACCGACCGTGCCCCTTATAGACCGTCATGTTGGATGTATTGCTGAGCCACTTCTCGATGCCCTGGGTGGACGGACGCACGATGTCATCCTTGCGCGCTTTGATCCGCTTCATGTCCACGCTGACCTGCCCTGCGAGCACGACCCCGAAATCAGCGGCCCGCCGAGCCATGTAAGCAGCGCGTGCGCTCGCCACCAGCGCTTTGGTCGGAGTACAACCGACGTTTACGCACGTGCCACCGAACAGTTTTCGTTCGAGGACGGCCGTCTTCAGGCCCTCGGCGGCGAGCCTCCCCGCCAGGGAGGGACCCGACTGTCCCGTGCCGATGACGATCGCATCGTATTTTTCCGACATGAACTGTTCCTCCGAATTGCACCGAGTTGCGTGATCTCGACGGTGTCAGCGTCCCGCACTCCCGCAGGGGGAAAAGCGCAGCTAGGGCCGGGAGTAAAGCAAGGATGACAATTGTCATGGGTCCTATAATCGCGCCGAGCCGAACTCAGCCCACCCTCGGGTCACAACGACTGTTAACTTAGCTTTGGCTCTCAGCTTAGCTAGCTCTTGCTCACGCAGCTCCCGGCCATGCAGCCATACGACATCCTAGATGTGCGCCCCAACCGCGATCTCGAACTCGGCGATATCGAGGCTCGGCTCCTGGCCATGATGCTGAGTGAAGCGGTGCGTGCGGTGTCGGAACGTGTGGTGCGGAAGCCACGGGACGGCGACGTTCGGGGCTATCTTCGGGTTCGGCTTTCCACCGTTTCGTGGTGGTCCGCTGCGCTACATCGACGGTTCGGGCCCGGAGAAGCTATTTGGGCGAGAATGGCAGAATCGGTGCGTTGCTGGGTTTCGAGTCGATTGGCAGCGACTCGGTGGGCAGGACGCTTTCGGCCAACGACCGCGATAATGTGTTGACGCCCGGCGGGGCAAGAACCAGTATCTTGGCACAGTGGAATATCGCTTTACCCTGGTGAATCCAGGAAGCACCATCTTATCAGAACGATCGAGAGGTTCTAAACATGAAAGGTGCTGAGTTACTTGTTCGATGCCTCGAGAACGAAGGGGTTGAGAACATCTTTGGCATCCCCGGTGAGGAGAACATCGATATGATGGATGTTCTCCTGGACAGCAAGCTCCGCTTCATCACGACGCGCCACGAACAAGGTGCGGCGTTCATGGCCGACGTGTACGGGCGGCTAACCGGCAAAGCGGGCGTTTGCCTGGCGACGTTGGGACCCGGCGCCACGAACCTGATCACGGGAGTTGCCGATGCCAACATGGATCGCGCGCCGGTCGTCGCCATAGCCGGCCAGGTGGCTACGACACGGATGCACAAGGAAAGCCACCAACATCTCGACCTTGTCAATCTCTTCAAGCCCATTTCGAAGTACAGCGCGCAGATCCGTGAACCCGAGATCATCCCGGAGATCGTCCGCAAGGCCTTCAAGCAGGCGGAGGCTGAGAAGCCCGGCGCCAGCTTCATCGACTTTCCCGAGAACATTGCCAAGATGGTTGTCGACGGTAAGGAACCATTGAAAGTGCAGCGCGCGGCAGTCCCGACGCCCCCCAGCGAGAAGATTGCCCAAGCTGCGCGAATTATCTCGCAAGCAAAGTATCCGCTCGTAATGGCTGGCAACGGTATCGTCCGGGCAGGAGCCGCGGACGAGTTGGTCGCCTTCGCGGAGACGCTGAACATTCCAGTAGCCACGACATTCATGGCCAAGGGCGTCATACCGTCTTCGCATGCCCTGTCGCTCGGCACGGTCGGTCTACAAGCTCATGATTACGTCGCGTGCGGCTTTGACCGTGCCGACGTCATCATCTGTGTCGGGTATGACATGGTAGAGTACCATCCCTATCTGTGGCATCCGGACAAGCAGCGGCAGATCATCCATGTCGATGTCACCCCCGCCGAGGTGGACGAGCATTACATCCTTGCAGCCGGTGTGATCGGTAACATTGGGGAAGCGCTGCAGAGAATCGGGAGCGAAGCCTCGCCGCAGCAGAATACTCCTGCTGCGGATCTGCGCGAGACGATCGCTCGGGAACTGTCCGAGCACGCAAATGACAGCGCGTTCCCCATGAAGCCGCAAAAGATCGTCTGGGACTTGCGGCAGGTCCTCGAGCCAAACGACATCGTGATTAGCGATGTGGGTGCGCATAAGATGTGGATGGCGCGCATGTACCAAGCGGAGCAGCCCAACACGTGCATTATCTCCAACGGCTTTGCGTCCATGGGTATCGGGGTGCCGGGCGCGATCGCCGCCAAGCTCGTGTTCCCGGATCGTACTGCGCTCACCGTAACCGGCGACGCAGGGTTCCTCATGAATTCTCAGGAGATCGAAACCGCGCTCCGAATCGGCACGCCTATCGTGATCTTGATCTGGAATGACAGCGAATACGGCTTGATCACGTGGCATCAACTACGGCACTTTGCTCGCCCCAGTCATATCGATTTCAAGAACCCGGACCTGGTCAAGTATGCGGAGAGCTTCGGTGCAAAGGGCTATCGGGTGGAGGCGGCGGCCGATTTGATCCCCATCCTCAAGCAGGCCGTGGCCGATGATACCGTTGTGGTGATCGACTGCCCGGTTGACTATTCGGAGAACATGAAGCTGACGGAAAAGCTGGGACAGCTGGTTTGTTCCAACTAGTACGGCGTGTCACAAGTACGGTGACATGTTACCGCAGAGCACGCCGAGAGCGCAGAGAACAAATTGGGTGAAACCACTTGTGGAATGACCTCTGCGGTCTCTGCGGTGAATACGTCACCGCAATTCCGACCCGGAGTACTAGGTGAGCGTATCCAAAGTTTCGGAAGCGTGTGCATGGCTGAAGGTTGACGACGAAGGAGTAATCTCGTGGCACCACACTTCCCGCTGATGGTCCCTGGTGCCCAGCCCGACCGCGAGCATGCGGAGGTCCGGGCACCGTATGATGGAACGCTCATTGCTACTGTCGAGCGGACTGATCGTGCTGGTGTCGAGACCGCATTGGAGACAGCCCATAGGCTGTTTCGCGATCGCGATAGCTGGCTGAGCCCGCACGAACGAGGGGCGATCCTGGAGCGTACCGCTCGCATTATGCACGCCCGTCGCGAAGAACTCGCCGTGGAGGCTGCCAGAGAGGGCGGTAAGCCGCTCGTCGATTCGCTCATCGAGGTAGATCGGGCGGTCGACAGCGTGAAGGTGTGCGTGGAGCGTCTACGCGTTCAGGCAGGTAGCGAAATCCCGATGGGTCTCACCCCAGCATCCACCGGGCGCCTGGCGTTCACGTGGCATGAACCTATCGGCGTCGTGGTCGCCTTCAGCGCATTCAATCATCCATTGAATCTCATCGCGCACCAGGTGGGTCCAGCCGTCGCCACGGGCTGTCCCGTCATCGTGAAGCCGGCCGAAGCAACCCCCCTATCTTGCATGCGCTTCGTTGCGATTCTGCGCGAGGCGGGGTTGCCGGAGGAGTGGTGTCAGGCGCTGCAGACAACCGATCTCGAAGTCGCCGGTGCCCTCGTGAGCGACCAGCGGGTAGGGTTCTTCAGCTTCATCGGCAGCGATCGGGTGGGCTGGATGCTGCGTTCCAAGCTGGCGCCGGGAACGCGGTGCGCGCTGGAGCACGGCGGGGCGGCGCCCGTGATCGTGGCCGCCGATGCCGATCTGGATCATGCGCTGCCACTCCTCGCCAAGGGAGGCTTCTACCACGCGGGTCAGGTATGCGTCTCAGTCCAACGGGTGTTTGCCGAACGCCGCATTGCGAGGGAACTGGCCGAACGGTTGGCCGAAGCAGGCAACGCTCTGAAGGTCGGGGACCCGACAGAGCCCGATACTGATGTCGGACCCCTGATCAGAGCGGCGGAGGTGCAGCGAGTCGGAGAATGGGTGCGCGAGGCTATCGATGGCGGCGCAGAGTGCTTGTCCGGCGGCGAGCCCAGATCGGCAAATTGCTACGCGCCGACAGTCCTGTTCAATCCACCGGCGGATGCCAAGGTGAGCACGCACGAGATCTTCGGGCCCGTGATCTGCGTGTACCCCTACGACGAACTGGATGCGGCGATCGAAAGGGCGAACGCTCTGCCCGTGGCGTTCCAAGCTGCGGTTTTCACGCGCGACCTGGATACCGCCCTGCGAGCGTCTAGGCGGCTCGATGCCTCCGCAGTCATGGTCAACGACCACACCGCCTTCCGCGTCGATTGGATGCCCTTCGCCGGACTGCGACGTTCGGGCCTCGGAGTGGGGGGTATTCCGTACACCATGTCGGACATGCAGATCGAAAAAATGGTGGTAGTGCGTTCTCCCGAACTCTAGCTATAGCTGTTAAAACCCCTTTATTATTGAGTGAACATCCGCCGCGCTCCGGTGTATGTGCAAACGATTCCTCTACGCGGTGTTGGTTCTGCCAGATGAACACAACCAGACTTGGCCGAACGAGCGGAGACCGAACATGTCTGGAATGAGTCCTCAACCTACTGGTAATTACGCCTGCCGGCGCCTGGCGTCCCGCGCGTGCTTCCTTGCGGTTATTTCGCTTCTCCTGGCCAACTCCGCGCTGGCGCAACTGCGAGGGCAGGTCGTCGACAATATCTCAGGCACTCCGGTTGGCGGTGGTTTTGTGGTACTCATAGGGCCAGACGGTGAAGAGCTAGCCCGCACGCTTACCACTCGCGATGGGCGATTCTCGTTTCGGCTGCGCCCGGACTTCCAGGGGATGGTTCAGATCCGGTCGGAGCGGATCGGCTATGGACCAGTGGTTACGCCGCCATTCGATCCTTCGCGGCGGGATGCGGCCGACATGCTCGTGCGAGTGGGACCTTTGCCCACACCCCTCTCCACCATCGAAGTGCGGGAGACGAGCGAATGTACCAACCGGCCCACGGAGGACGTTCGGACGGCCGTTGTGTGGGAGGAGGCCCGCAAGGCCCTTGCCGCTGCATCGTGGACGGCTTCCCAACGTCTTTACCATGTCGTCAGCAACATCTACGAGCGCGACTTGAAAGGCCGGCGCGTGATCCGGGAACGACACCGGCCGTCCATCGGACGCTCCACCACGCCGTTCATCAGTCTGGACCCCGTCGAGTTGCGCAAGAAGGGCTACGTCACTGATGCTGGTGATGGTGTGGTTTACTACGCGCCGGATGCCCGCGTACTCCAGGACGCTGGATTCGTCGACACCCACTGCTTCCGTCTCCGGCGTCCTGATAAGGACCGTTCGCACCTCATTGGATTGGCGTTCGAGCCGGTACCGAGTCGCCGTTTACCGGACGTTGAGGGCGTGCTGTGGCTCGACCGGCAGTCGTCGGAGCTTCGGTCCCTAGAATACGAGTACGTCAACCTGCCTCGGGACCTGCGGGCCGACGATCCCGCTGGCGGCGTGGTGGAGTTCATGCGTCTCCCGTCGGGAGCCTGGATCGTGCACCGCTGGTATATCGGAATTCCCACTGCGTTCCGCCAGGAGCGCCTCACTCCCTTCTCCCGGGAAACGAGCCGCCGGGTTGAAGCCTTTCGGTATGTGGGCGGTGAGGTGCTGACCGTCACGGACTTGACCGGCGTTTTGGTGTACGAAACTCCATTAGCCGAAGTGGTCGGCGTGGTCGTGGATAGCTCGGCAGGCCATGAGGCGCCGCTCGCTGGCGCAACGGTGCGCGTGGCCGGAACCTGGTTTGCCGACACCACTGACCAACAGGGTGTCTTTCGACTCCGGGTACCATTGGACGGCGAATACGACGTCACGTTTTCCCACCCACGCGGTGACTCGCTCGGGTACAAGGCACAACCCCGCTCGGTGAGATTCGCGCGGCGGGGGGCCACCGACACCCTGAGATTCACCCTTCCTCCAATCCCCGACATCGTGGCCATGCAGTGTCCCGATCTGGCCTCCGACGGTCGCGTCCTGGTGGGGACGGTGCGTGATGCTCTCACTAGCGATCCAGCGCCGGGCGTTCGGGTGGTGGCGTCGTGGCAACGCGTCGACCACAACCTGGCGTTCCAGGATCTCGAGGGGGCGGCAACGACGGACAGCAGTGGGATGTACGTCTTGTGCGGCCTGGAGCACGAGCGACCCGCCATCGTGTACGCTACCGGAGACGCCACCCTGAGCGACATGATTCGCATTGCGTTTGAGGGAACGGGCGTGGCGGTTGGGGGAGAATACTACGAAACCTATCAAACATCCGCCGGCATTTGGCGATTGGATCTGACGCTCCATCGACGTGGGGAGCGTACCGCTATGGTCACCGGTCTCGTCACCGATGCCGTCGGTGGACGGCCCATTCCGGGCGCTGTGGTACGCATCGGCGCCTCCCAGCTCACGGCCGAAACCGACTCCACGGGGATGTTCCGCATGGAGGTACCGCTGTTTGGCACGCAGCCTATAGCCGTGGGACGCCCGGGATACCGCGCGCGTATTGGGGAGGTGGAGATTGACGAGGATCGTCCGACCGTCGTCAGCACCCGATTTTTGGCCCTGGAGGCTGTAGCTCAGGTGAAGGGGGCCGTGACGGAGTCGGAGATGGGCGCACCGCTTGCCGAGGTGTGGGTGACGCTCGTGTCGGTCACCGGGGACTCGGTTACGATGACACGCACCGATTCGCTGGGGGCATTCTTGCTCACCGCGCCAAGCCCCGGGTCCTATTACGTGCGTGCGCGGCGGATCGGGTATGCGCCCGCTTTCGCGGGGCCGTTCGATTTGGAATTGAGCCGTGCCACAGACGTTGCGTTGTCCCTGCTACAAGTCGCATTCGCCTTGGACCCGATCAATGTCACCGCCGAGGAAGTGGCCGTGTATCTCACAGCCGTGGGCTTTTACCGCCGTCAGAGCGCAAGCCAAGGGCACTTCATGGACCGCACCGCCATCGAAAAGCGACTGGGTGGGGCACGCGACGTCACCGATCTTCTGACACACTTCCAGGGTGTCGGCATCACCGACAATTTGCCCGGAAGTTTTGGTGCTCCGATTGATCTCCGGCGCGGCGTGAACTCGTTTGTCGGGTGCACCAACGGGGGTCCGCTGATCTACGTCGACGGTTTCCGCATCGACAACACGCAGCACGGTGTCCTTAGTGGCCAGGGACCTGCAGCGTCGTGGCCCTCTCTCTCCGAGACAGCGCGACCCGAGGACGTCTATGGCATCGAGGTCTATCGCACGGTGTCGCAGATTCCTATAGAGTACAGCGGACCCGATAGCGCGTGCGGGGTTATCCTGATATGGACCGGCATAGGACGTTAGGCCTCCGCAACGAGTCTGCGCATCACCTGCGGGCGTGACCGTCGCCCTACGCTCTTTGCCGCTACGTCGTTCACCCTTTCATATGATCTCTTACTTGTCTCTTCAGAGGTTGTTGCTCCGCCGCACCGCGCAGAAAAAGCCCGCCGCCACCTCCGTCACGGTTCCGCTCGCCCACGAGCCCAGAAAGGAGTCCGGCCCCACAAGTCGAACCCGGAGAACCGTGTACCCGCCGTCGAATGGGACCGCGTTTCTGCGGTTAATTTCGGAGCCCAATCGCATGACGAGGGATCGGGCGGTGGTGTCGTCCGGACTGTTTTGGATGACTAGGACGCCGGGTTGCAGCGGATCGTTTGAGGTCGTTGTTCCCAGTGGCAAGGCTCCTACCTCCGTCACATCGATATCTGCCGCTCCGTAAAACGGCACGACGACGCCGAGCATCGGATTGCCACTGGCGTCAATGAGGTGACGGAGTCGGTCGGGGTTTTCGAACAGCGTCGCGGTGCCGCGAGCGATTTGCCCGCTTCGCTCGCCGCTCGTGGCGACGAGAGTGAGGGAGTAATCTCCCGCAAGAGCTGCGATCGCTGCCGCATCCAGCGTACCCGGGCGTTCGAGCGCGGCGCACGGCGGGGGACCGGCACGCGCTGCCCGCGAACTCGCGCAGGCCACGGCCAGCGCCGCCACGGCTGCCATGTAAAGGCCTACCGACGGCACGTCACCGTCGAATCACCGCTGTGATTTTGCCGTCCCGCTCCACGATGTAGATGGGCCCGCGACGGATGTCGTTCACGAGCGGAATGCCGAGTTCGCGCCGTTCACCGCCCCTCGAGGCCGCGGCGGCAGTGCCCGGCAGCGAATAGGGGTCCGCCAGGGTTGCGTTGATGATGTATCCCAGGTCGCCGAGGGATTCGACGGTCACCGCGCTCAACGGGTTGACGGCGTCGATGAAACCCGTCATCACCTCAGTCTCGAACACCGACTCCCGCCAATGCGAATCTCGTGTTCCGGCTCCGCCCTGAGTATTTTCGACGGGCACCTTCTCTCCGGCCGAAAAGCTTTCCCCGCCTGCCGCGTTAAACGCGGTAATGCTGAAGGGCCCGGTAAAGTGGGTGTCGGCGCCCTCGTTGGTCGGCAATGAGGGGTTGACCAGGAAGCCAAAATCATCCCACAGGGTCCCGACGCCGAGCACGTGACCCATTTCGTGAATGACAACGTCCAAGAGTCTGCCATCGGTCTCGAGTCGCGGGAGATCGTCAATATCGAATCGTATGACCCCTATGACGGTTAGCATGTCCGCGTCGCGAACAAAGCAGGGACCGGCAGATCCCAAGATGTTCCCCGGTCCATCGATCTCTTCGAGTTGCACGAAGATACGGACATCGTCGACGATGTCGTTGAACGCTGGGTGCCGCACACCGCACACTGCCGAGTCCACGGGACTTGCGGCGAACGAGACGTCGGCTAAATCCCCGATGATGAGCTGTTCCCATCGGATGGTGGCGTCGGCAAGGGCGTTCGTGATGCCGGCTCCCCCGCCGCCACCGAGTCGTACGATCTCGATGTCGTACACCGAGGCGAGCCCGGTCGCGTTGAACGTCAGCATAGCGATACCGGACACGAGCGCATCGACGCTGTTCGTTCCCTCCGCTGGCCCCATGGTCCAGGTCTCGGCCGCCGCGATCCCCGCGTCATCGGAGATCGCCGGCGATCCGGTAATCGTCCCGCCGCCGCTGGTTACGGTGAACACCACTGACACGCCCGGAACAGGATTGCTGAACTGATCCTGGACGAGTACGGCCGGCGGAGCCGGGACCGGCTTGTCGACCGCGCCAAACTGACCGTCGCCGGCAACGGCCTGAATCGAGGCCGGAACATCCGGAGTCCCCTCGGCCGTGAACGCGACGGTTCCCAGTGCCGCCAACGACGCCTCGAGCGTGTTGGTGCCGGTGCCGGTTCCTACGGTCCACTCCACGCCGGCAAGGCCGGCAGCGTCCGTGTTCACCGAGTTGGCCCCGATCGTGCCACCGCCTGAGATAACGGTGAAGGCGACCGGAACGTCCGCCACCGGCAGCCCGAGACCGTCCGTAACGAGGACCTGCGGTTGAGTCGGCAACAGCGTGCCTACGGTCGTGGTCTGGCCGTCGCCCGCTGCGAGGGCCAGCGCAACCGGCCCCGGCACGCCGGTGCCCTCGAAGGTCGCGGTCGCTTCGCCGGCAGTAACCAAGAGGGTGTTGGGTCCGGGCGCGGCTCCCAGCGTCCAGCTTCCGACATCGGCTTCGCCATTGCCATCAGTAGTGGCAGTCGCAGCGCCAACCGACCCGCCACCGGTCGCCGCGGTGAACGTGATCTGGAGATCCGTCACCACATTGCCGAACTCGTCGGTGACGCGAACCGCAGGCACCACTGGAACCGGGAGGCCCGCCGTGACCGTTTGCCCGTCGCCCAAGAGCTTTTCCACGAGGCCGGCAGGTCCCACGAAACCCCGCGCAATGAACACCGCCCGCTGCGTCGCCCCGGGTGCAGTGGCATTTAGCACGTTCTGCCCCACTTCCGTCCCGAGCGTCCAGCTCGCGACCGCCGCAATTCCCTCGGCGTTGCTGGTCGCCGCAGCGCCGGTAAGCGTGCCGCCGCCGTCAGTCACGACGAAGGTGACGACTACCCCGGGGACCGGTCTCCCGTCGTCCGAGAGAGCCCGCACGGCGGGTGGTGTGGGAACCGCGGTTCCGGCCGACACTTCCTGGTTGTTGCCCGCAGCAACTTCAATGCGGCCGAGGTCCTCGGGGCCCAGCGCACCGCCGCAGCTCCCAGAAGCCAGAACGCTCACCGTCACCAAAGCACCGCGGACCGACAAAAACTGATAAAGGCGCATTATATAAGGAAAAAGGGTTGCCTAAGAAACGCCAGGGACCTTTCTCGCCCCTCGGCAAGCCCTGAATCTCTCGGCCCTGTCCGCCCGTAGATTATATCGGACCCGCGGGCCCCACTCTTCATCGTCACGGAGTCATGGATGGACTGGTTACGCCGAGATTTCGCGTTTGCTCTCCGACTGCTTCGCGTGCGTTGGGGGGTTTCCGGCGTGGCGATCCTGGTGCTGGCCCTCGGCATCAGCCTGACAGCCACGATGTATGCCATCATCGAGGGCATCGTGTTAAGCGGCCCGGATTACCCGAATCTGGAAAGGATTCTTTCCCTCCGGACCACGATTCCCCAAAGCCAATTCGACCAGGCCGTGCGGCTGCACGATTACCTGGATTGGCGCGAGCAGCAGACCGTCTTCGACGAGATGGCGGCGTACTATACGTCGTCGGCCAACCTCTCCCTCCCGGGAGAGCCCGCCCACAGCTATTCGGGCGTTCACCTGTCCGCCAGCACGTTTGCCATGCTGGGGCAACAGGCCATGATGGGTCGCACGTTCCTGCCGGAAGAAGATTTCGCCGCTGCAGGACCTATCATCTTGCTGGGGCATCACGTCTGGGAGAATCGCTACGATCGGGATCCCGAGATCGTCGGCAAGACGATTCGGGTGAACGCACGCCCGACGACCGTGGTGGGCGTCATGCCGCCGGATTTCCGGTTTCCAGAACTCCATGACGTGTGGATGCCCTTGGAGTTGGACCCCGGCACGCTGGAACGGCGCCAGGGTCCGGGTCTCGCCGTGCTGGCGCGGCTGAAGGAGGGCACCGCGCAGACCGCGGCGCAGGCGCAGCTCGCGACAATCGCCCAAAGGCTCGAGGAACAGTATCCCGTGGCCAACCGTGAGATTCATCCGATCACCGAGGTGTGGATGGACGAGGCCTTCATCGACGACGAAACGAAGGGCCTGTTGTACACGATGTTCACCGCCGTGTTCGGGGTGCTGCTCATCGCCTGTGCCAATGTGGCGAATCTGCAGTTCTCCCTCACCATAGCTCGCGGCAAGGAACTCGCGGTGCGGACCGCATTGGGGGCGTCGCGCAATTGCGTGCTGCGCCAGCTCTTGAGCGAGACCCTGGTGCTGGCGTTCGGTGGAGCGGTGGTGGGGCTGGTGCTTACCAAGTTCTCCCTCGATCTGTTCGCCCGGGTGGTGGCGCCTCTCGGCATCCCACCCTGGATGACGTTCGGTTTGAGTCCCGCCGTGTTCGTTTTCGT
>JADFIT010000082.1 GCA_022566515.1 Gemmatimonadota bacterium | reverse complement strand
CGATCGAAGACGTTGAGGGCAACAAGGAGGTCATCTACTACCAGATAGATCTCAACCTCACCGATCTGGAATCCAACGAACGAGTTTGGATCGGTCAACACCGCATCAAGAAGTTCGTCGAGCGCAGCCGGACTCGACGGTAGCAGGCAGGCCACCGCAGTGATCGGCAGGGTTGTGGTGGGGTGGGGGCAGTTGCTGGTTCTCGTTGTGGGCCTGGTTCTGCAGGCGTGCGGGCCGAGTCGAGTGCCCCCCGTCCCGCCCGAGTCACCGTTCCTCGGCGGTTCCCTTCCGTCGCACGATGCCGCGTTGCGGCATTACGTGGCGCTGCGCGATTCGAGCGCGCTGGGTCCGCTGCTGGAGAGCGGTCCGAAGGACGCGTTGATCCGCCAGCTCAACGCGGGACTCTTCTTGCACCGGCTCGGTCGGTTTGCGGCAAGCAATGTCGCGTTGCAGGAGGCCGAGCGATTGGCGGAAGAGCGCTACACCAAGAGCATCACGCAAAACATCGCAGCATTCATCGTGAGCGACAACGTGCTGGATTACTATCCGTCCGCTCTAGAGTGGTCGATGATCTACTACTACGGCATGATGAATTACTTGCGGCTCGGGAACGTAGAGGAAGCGCTTGTGGAGGCTCGTAAGGCGAACGCCCTGCTGCGCCGGTACGCGAACGACAACCCAGGTAGAAGCTTCACCAACCCGGCGGCGGTGCAATACATCGCCGGGATGCTGCAGTGGGCGGCGGGCGAGGACAACGATGCGATGGTTTCCTTGCGCCAATCACTCGGAGCCTACGAGGAGTACGAGGAGCGATTTGGTGTCGCGCCGCCGCAACCAGTGCTGGAGGACGTGATTCGTGTTGCTTCGGATCTCGGCTTTGACGATGTAGCCGATCGAACACGGGCGGCCTACTTCGAGGGCGTGGAGTTTGCGGAGGAGTCTCGGGACACCGGCGAGCTGCTGTTACTCATCGAGAACGGGTTCGTTGCCCACCGTGCCGAAGAGAAGCTCTACATCCCGGTCCTGCAGGAAGAGAAAGACTCGGTGCTCCACGGTGATGCCGGATCGGCCGTGATTGCGGCGGCTCGGGTGCTCGTACGAACCCTGGTGGTAATGAATGAGTTGTCCCGGAGAGGCGTTGATTACCCGCGCCACGAGGACGGTGTGATCATTGCTACGGCCGGCTCGGCGGTGGGCCTCGAGCTGATTTCGGTTGCGTGGCCGTCGTACCAACTCGAGGCACGGCGCGCCGCCGCCGTGCGGGTGTCGGTAGGTGACGAACGATCGTTTACGCCAGCGCTGCTACTGGACCTTTCTGCAATCGCGGTGCGCGACTTCGAGGAAACCAAGCCGACGATCATGCTCCGAATGGTCGCGCGTGGGTTGCTCAAGGAGGCGGCGGTGACTGCGGCCGAGGCTGCGGGAGAGGACGCCGCGGGCGAAGTCGGCGGATTCCTGGGTCGGGTTGTGTCTCGGGCTTTCGCCGTCGCCACAGAGCGGGCGGACACGCGAAATTGGTCCATCCTCCCCTGCGAACTGCTGTTGGCGCGTTTCCACTTGCCGCCGGGCAAACATCGCTTGCGTATCAGCTTCGACGGTTTGAACGGCAGGCGAGATCTACTGGAGTTCGATGTCGAGGTTAGAGCTGGTGAAGTCACGACGCACACGGTCGTGCTGTTCGGCGATGATCTGGGAGATCGCGACCGCTTCCGCGCGGCAAGAAAGGGAGTGCGCTACCTCACTCCGGAGATTCCGGATATCGAGCGCAGAGAAAGATCCGGCTCGTCGGTCAGACCCTTCTAGTCTTCCGCCGCATGAAGTCCATCAAGATGTACTGTCCCAAAGTCAGGGTGTTGGTGAAGTAAGCCTTGCCGCGGGAGATCTCGCACACTTTCTGGACGAATCGGACCAGCGAATGCTCGCGAGCGAGCATGAAGGTGTTGATCATGATTCCCGATCGCCTACAGTTCGCGACCTCCGCAAAAGTCGCCTTCAGTATCCGCGGATCCAATCCCATCGAATTGATGTAGATGCGTCCGTCCGGCAACGTGAGTGCGGAAGGCTTGCCGTCTGTTATCATGATGATCTGGCGCATGTCCTTCTTCTGCGCCAGCAGCAGCCGGCGCGCCAGTTTGAGTCCCTCGGCCGTGTTGGTGTGAAACGGCCCTACCTGGGCGTGCGCGAGGCGCGACAGCGGAATCTCTTCGGCCGAATCGTGGAACAGAACGACTCGCAGCGAATCGCCGGGAAATTGCGTGCGAATGAGATGTGTGAGCGCCAGCGCGACGCGCTTGGCAGGTGTAAAGCGGTCCTCTCCATACAAGATCATTGAATGCGAGCAGTCGAGCATGAGCACCGTGGCGGCGCTGGAGCGGTACTCTGATTGGTGAACCATAAGATCTCGATAGTCGATATCGATCGGAAAGCCGAGACCCGAGCGCTTTATCGCGTTGGAAAGCGTGGCGCTCACATCGATATTGAGTGTATCGCCGAACTCGTACTGCTTGGAAACCGCCTCTGCCTCGATGCCGGTGGCTAGATACGGTGTGTCGTGGCTTCCGAAGCTGGACTTGCCGATGCTGCCGAGCAGTTCCTTGAGTGCCCGGTAGCCGAGGAAGTCGATTCCCTTGTCGGTCAAGTTGAAATTGACTTGTTGCGCGGCAGAGTGAGCTTGCCCTCCGGGCCCGAGAGCTTCTTGATAGCCTTCCGGGATCTCTGGAGGGCTTTCGACCGTCAAGTATCCTTCCTCCATTAGGCGCTGGATGATTTGATCGATGAGATCGGCCAGTTGCTGTTGGATCTGTTGATCCCGGTTCTCGTCACCCGTAGATTCGCCGCGCATGAATTGCAGCATGTCGGGGGTGAGCTTCCCCGATTGTACGAGCGCTTCCATGATCGCTTTGCGTAGGGCGTCCATGGAACGATCTCCCTCCTCGTCGCCAAGCTCTCCCCAATACGGATGTTGAAAGGGCCCTCCGGCGAATCCTGACTGAAGCAGAAAGTCACTTAGCTGATCCATCAACTCTTGCAGATTGATGGCGTCGGCCAGTTCGGGTATGTATTTGGAGTACGTGATGTGGCGCATACCATTCAATCTAAGGAAGTCGGAGAGTTCCGCGACCCCGCAGTCCAGATTCCCCAGAAGCCGGCGCGCTCTGGTCGGTGTGTCCCTATGCCTCACTTGTAGAAACGACGGGTTCCGGTCATTGTTCTCGCAATGTCTGAGGAGACAAACAAGGAATCCCAACTATCGGATGTCCCTCCAGAAACGCCGGCCGCTCACCATTTCGGAGCGTTCGGATACCGCAATTTTCGGCTCTATTTGGCGGGTCATCTCATATCGCTCGTTGGGTGGTCGATGCACTCGGTGGCACTGCCATGGCTGGTGCTCGTTCTCACAGATTCGCCGTTCTATGTCGGGTTGGTCTCTATGTTGGGGACACTTCCAGTCACATTCTTCGCTCTTCTGGGTGGAGTGGTGGCGGATCGTTTTCCGAAGCGCCGCATCTTGATCGTTACGCAGAGTTCAGCGATGGTCATCGCGCTGGCGCTGGCGGCAGTTGCGCTGGCGGGTGTCGTGTCGTTGACGCACGTGATGATTGCGGCCACGCTGCTCGGGATGGCAGCGGCGTTCGACATACCGGGGCGGCAGGCGTTTATCGCGGACCTGGTTGAAAAGCGGGACCTGATGAGTGCCATAGCGTTGAACTCGGCATCGTTCAACAGCTCACGCATAGTCGGACCGGGGGTCGCGGGGCTGCTCATAAGCCTCGTCGGGGTAGGCTTCTGCTTCTTGTTGAACGGTATATCGTACTTGGCATTCATCTCGGCTTTGGTTGCGATCCGCCTCGCCGCCGGCCCTAATGCCGGCGTAAGGCCGCGCTCGCGCTCAACGGTTGGTGCGGGCCTGGCATATGTCGTACGCGACCGCCGCATGCGTACGCTGCTTCTGATGATTGCATCCGCCAGCGTCTTCGGATTCCCGTTCTACGTGCTGCTCCCGGTGGTGGCGAGAAATGTCTTGGGGTTGGGCTCGGTGGAGTTTGGCTGGATGGTATCCGCTGCGGCAGGAGGAGCCGTGGTGGGAGCCTTGGGGTTGGCAACGGTCGGTCGTCGGACTCCGAAGGGTCGCATGGTTACCATCGCGGCTCCCGTATTCGGGGTGTTCGTGTCACTGTTGGGGTTTGCGCGATCGTTTCCTTGGCTGCTAGTGCTCCTGACGCTGACAGGGTTCTTTCAAGTGCTGCATACGGCCACGACCAATACGCTGCTGCAGTCCATGGTGCGAGACGAGTTCCGCGGTCGCGTGATGTCGGTGTACTCGCTGGCGTTCCTAGGACTGATGCCCATCGGATCGCTCTTGGCCGGGACAGTCGCCGCTAAGTGGGGGCCGGGGGCGTGGCTGTCGGTGGCGGGACTCGTATGTACCGCGTTGATGTTGGTGGCCCTTCGATCGTCGCCCGAACTTCGGGCAACCGAGTAGTCAGAGAAGCGGCTTAAAAATGCGTTTCGCTGCCCCGACGATCAGGTCAGCGGCGCCCTCATACGACATGAGGGCCGAGTTCACGACGAGATGGTAGTTGGATGAATCGTCCCAATCACGCTGGTAATGAGTGTGCACGTAATCCTTGCGTTCGTGGTCTCTCCTGTCGACGGTTCGCTCCGCTTCTTTCTCCCCGACCCCGAGTCGCTGTGCCGCAGTGCGGATGCGCGCTTCACGCGGTGCCACGATTCGAACGTGCAACGTGTTGTCGCTATGGGCGAGGTAAGCTTGGGCGCCGCGGCCGACGAGGACGACGTTGCCGAGTTCAGTGGCCTCCTGAATCACTGCTTCGGTCATACGAACAAGATCATCGGACGATCTGGTGGTTTCAGGGGTTAAGTCGCCTGCCGCGAAGAAGAGCTCCGGTGAGGATACGGCCAGTGTATTCGCCAGGCGCTCGATGAGGCTGGCGACGCGTTCCTCACGCTGCGCGACTTCATCGGGCGGCAGTCCGACGCGCTGGGCGACGCGGTCGACGAACTCGTGGTCGACGATGGTCCACCCCAAGCGGTCCGCCAACTGCTTCGCTATCGCAGACCCGCCCGATGCATACTGTCGGGAGATGGTGATGATGCTCAAAGGCACTCTAGGGCGCGCTCTCAGGTAAACAAATTCGGTGTCCCACCGCCCGACCCGAACGACGGGGGTCTGTCAGGGATGGCGCGAGCGTACCCGATTTCTTCGATGCTCGAGATCTGCTTCTTCGCTACGAGGCCTTCCAAAACGAGTTCGCTGGCGGCCACCATAGCGGAGGGGTCTTTCTTGGGGGCTAGGCCGGCCGCTTCCACTACGGTGAAGAGTCCGGGAATAACGCTGAGCCCCTTGAGACATACGTCCGATCGTTCGCCACGCGAGATTTTCAAGGCGCCCCCTTCGTCAAACCATGTTACAATTTCGGTACAATCGATTGAACCGACATGGTTGTCGAATGTGGCACCGGTAGCTCGCTTGACGATGTCCATGGAGATCTTTTCGGCGCCCTGGAGTTCACCCTCGTATTCCAATTCGAGCTTTCCTGTGATCGCGGGCAATGATGCGTGTACGTCGGTCACTCGCGGAACGACACGTTTCTCCTTGTTGACGATGCAACGCCGCTCCGCGTTGGAAAGGACTGCTTCCACTAGGCTAATGGGGAGTCGCTGGCTGACGCCGGAGCGCCGGTCGACGCGCTTGTCGGCGCGAGCCTCGAACGCAACCCGCTCGATCAACTCCAGGATGAATTGGGGAATTTCGAGCTGTCGTCCGTCACGGTCAGTCCACGCTTCCTGCCGAGTAATCTTCATGCCCAGCTCGAGCGTGGTCGGGTAGTGCGTCATGATCTCGCTTCCAAGCCGGTCTTTCAGCGGCGTGATGATCTTGCCGCGCGCGGTGTAGTCTTCGGGGTTGGCAGTGAAGACCATGACAACGTCGAGGGGAAGGCGAATCGGATAACCCTTGATCTGAATGTCTCCCTCCTCGAGAATATTGAAGAGACCGACCTGAATCTTTCCGGCAAGATCGGGCAATTCATTGATCGCAAAGATACCGCGGTTTCCCCGTGGCAGGAGGCCGTAATGAATGGTCAATTCATCCGAAAGTAGATGTCCACCACGGGCGGCCTTGATGGGGTCTACATCGCCAATGATGTCTGCGATAGTCACATCCGGAGTGGCTAGCTTTTCGACATAGCGCTGTTCCCGCAGTACCCAATCGATCGGCGTGTCGTCGCCCTGCGCCTCAACAAGTTGACGTCCATACTTGGAGATCGGGTGGAACGGATTGTCGTTGATTTCACTGCCGGTAAGAATCGGCATCTCCTCGTCGAGCAACCCAACCAGTGCACGGAGAATTCGGCTCTTTGCCTGTCCCCGGAGCCCCAACAACACAAAATTGTGCTGTGAGAGAACTGCGTTGATAAGGCTCGGCAAGACAGTATCCTCGAAACCCACGATGCCGGCAAAGGGTTCGTGCCCCTCCTCCAGCATGCAGATGAGGTTGTGACGCATCTCCTGTTTGACCGTGCGGCGGTGCCGGGCTGGATTGCCCCACTCCGTCTGCTTCAATTCGCCGAGCGTTCTTGCGCGATGATCCATATAGGAAAGATATACCTCAGGTCCCGTCGGTGTTTCAAGCCCCCCTTACGAAGAGGTCGAGGAGCCGCACGACCACGACCCCGTGAGCCGGTAGTGGAACGGTGACCGCCGGCTCGGGCGATACGGGCAATTCTCCCAGGTGACGCTCCAGGGCGTCCACATGCCGTGCTTGACGAAATCCAAGGATGCCGGCGGCGAGCTTCGCGGGGCGTGTCGCACCGAGAAGCTCCTGTAGGTAGACGATGGCTCCGTCGCCATTGTCCGCCTGCTTGATTCCGAGCACGGCGACTCCGGGCTCGTCAAAGGCGAGTAGGTGGCCGAAACGAGGGAGTGTGCCGCGTCGAGTGGAGCTGGCGGCCACGGGAACGACGACGAAGGGCTCGGTACTCCAGCCAAAGTGCCACGGTTCGTCGGGTCGTGCATACGGAGACGCCAGTTGAAGGCGGTATCGGGAACGGCCCGTTGGCGCTAGGCTGACAATGCGTCCGCTAGCGTCGCACGCCGCATAGGGAGCGTCGAGGCCGCGGAACAGCACCTGCCAATCATCGCCGGACCGGAGTCGGAGCCAGTGGAAGTGTGCGACGGGACCCACCGGAGGCACCGCTTCTTCAAATCCAACCGGTGTTTCCCACGACACGTGCGGCCGGTCGACATTAAAATGGTAATCGTACTGTGCGGTGTTTCCGCGCTCCGCATGGAATTCGTTGGTTATATCGATCCACGGCAGTGACTCGTAGCCGGTGACCGTGGTTGTCAGCCGGCCGCGATCGGTTCGGCGCTCTGCGATTAGCCGCATGCCGATTTCCGGGAGCCGCAGTCTTGTGACATGTTCGAGTACAGCGCCGGGGACGGCGTTGAGTCCGGGACTGCCGGGGCGCACCCACTCCCTGCCATCTGACCTGTGGTAGAGGGACGAGATTGCACCGGTCTGCGGGTCTAGCCGTACGGTGAGGAATTGGCCGAAAACGCTGTGCGTGCCGAGCTGTACAAAGGGCTGGGGCGCCGATGAGGAGCGTCCAAGCAGGTACGCATATCCCATGCCTGGGATGTCCGTGGCCAATTGTTCTGAGCCGCTGGGCATGGTGATGATATCCGTCCGCGGGATGGGAGATGGGTTGAGCACCAGTGTCCCATCGAGTGGGATGTCTAGGTGCTCGGCGATGCCCCGAATACCTGGCGCGCGCGAGCGCAACAGGGCGTTGAGTGGCGCGAGTAATTGCTCTACAGAGGAGATGCGCTGTGCGTTCCGATTGTCTCGAGTCTGCTCTAATTCATCGGCGGATGGCATCGGCCGGCTGCGCGCCGATGACGGCGCTGGCGGTTGAGCGATGCCGGATCCTATTATTCGTCCTGCCTCTCGAAAGAAATCGTCGGGCGTGCCTACCGTGATGTGTGGAAATGCGTATCGGGAATTCCAGTCGGCGACCGCTTGCGCAATTTGTGCCAGTTGATCGTCGAGGTTGGTTTGCAGAATCAACGCGACTGTAGTGCCATAGGAAGGGGCGATGAACGCGGGTGTCTCGGTGAGCCATCGCTCGATTTCGCGTGCCATCTGGTCACCGCCTTCAGTGAACAACAGATCGCGGACTGTGCTTCGAGGCGGCAACGACGCGGCGGTGACTATAGAGCCATCGCGGCCATCCAACGTGTGAAACACCGAGCCGGTACCTTGGTTCAGTGAAACGGCATACGGTATGCTAACGTTTTGCAGGGCGAGCGCACTCGCCCGCATCTCCAAATTTTGGGCGCTTCCGAGCGCCACCGACCCCATTGGAATGCCAAAGTCACGTTGTAATCGGTGTGCTGGATGCGCCGCTCTCAAGAACGCAACGTGATCCAGCGTTTGGAGCGATTGATCTGGGGTGGGAAAAGGGTTCCCGTACACTTTCAGCTGCTGGAGGGTTGCCAAGGCAGCGTAGCGACGCCACAGCGGAAGTTGTTCGAGCGAGTCGATGAGTCGGCGCGGATCGATGATTGTGACCCAGTGCAGCGTCCACTGCGGTCGGGGTGTGAGACTATGAGCGGTGCGGATAGGTCGCGACAGCCCCGGCATCTCCAATTGGCTGATGATCCGGCTCGTGTTTTGCAGCGGCAACCACAACTCACCAAACAAACTCCCACCCGCCCCCAACACGCCGGCTGTTCCCAGCAAGCGCCGTCCGCCCTGATCGAATACCCGGAGACGGCCGGCGGGAGCGTCGGTATCGCGAACGACAAAGCGGACCAGCGTGGTCTCTCCGGCAGGATGCGCGTAGAAAATCGTTGCGGTGGTCTCCACGCGGGGTGTGGACCGTCGTGGGCGGAGCAGTGGAGTCGAACCGCTTGCTAGGGCAAGCGATGCGAGGAACTGTCTGCGGTTGGTCACGGGGGGCTACGTCGTGGCCGCGTCACGGCTCCAGCTCGAAGGGCAACTGAACGATCAAGGCCGGCGCGCCGGCGGCGGTGATCGTTCTGTCAGTGTCAGCCTGCCGCCGCACGATGCCGAGGCCGAAATACTGCTCGAACGGCGGGAGCCATGCAACGCTCGTCACGCGCCCAACGACTTTCTCATCTTGAAGGATCGAGGAGCTCGCCGGGTCGGGCGTCCCGTCCCACATCAATCCCGTCAATCGTTTGGTGACCTGGCCGCGGAAATGCACGCGGGCGACTGTTTCTTGTCCTGTATAACAGCCCTTGGTGTAGGAGACGCCGTTGTTCTCATCGAAGCGCACCTCTTGCGGAAGGGTCTTTTCGTCTATTTCGGCGCCAAGACGAGGCCAGCCCGCCAGAATTCGCGCCAGTTCCAGAGCAGCCGTTTGGGACCGGACGGCTCCTGCTTCGAGCAGCGCGTCGTGCACCTGGGACAGGCATCCGCGATCGAGCTGGATCTGCAGTGCGAAATAGGCGGGTTCAAGTGGTCGCGAGACGATGCAAGCGACACCGCCGGCGACGGCGCTGGTACTAACTCCCGGTTCCGGCACCCCGACGCCGGCCCGAGCCGCAACGTTGAGGGCCTCGGGACCTGCGACTCTGAGAACGGCCAGCTCGTCTGAATGGTCCGTAGCTCGCGCCAGGCGGGGCGGCAGGTAGCGGCCCAACGCGTCAAACAGGGCATCGCGCCCATGGGCGGCGAGCGTGAGCCATGCGTGGCTGCCGTGGCGGGCGGTCCACATGTCGCAGATGATCATGCCCTTGTTGCTCAGCAGCGCTCCGTAGAGGAACCCCCCGTCGCCTGCGCCTTCAATGTCGTTGGTCAGGAGGCCCTGGAGGCATGTAATGACACTGCTTCCCGTGACATCGATGACGGCTACATCATCTTCGGCCACGATCGCTCCAGCCATCGCCGCGCTTGCCTCCTGGCGGGTTACAGCGTCTGTCGAGAGGACAAACGGCGCCGATATAGATTTAGTGCTTTCCATGGAAACTTACCAATCTAGCACCATGCATTACGTACCGCTGCGGCCATGGTAATAACCGGCTCTTCGATAGGATAGATCCAACAACTCGATGGGGTGGACGACCGGGCGAGCTCGGCGGGACGCGAACTGGCCGGCACCGATTTGCATGATGCAACCCGGATTGGCAGTGGTGATCACGTCGGCGGCAACGGCTTCCAGCGACTCCAGCTTGCGCGCTAGGACCTGCCGTGACAGTTCCGGTTCGAGGATCGAGTACACACCGGCGCTGCCACAGCAATGCTCGGCATCGGCAGGAGATCGGCAGCGCAATCCCGGGATGGCCTCGAGCACTGCCAAGGGCTGGTCGACAACTCGCTGTGCGTGTTGCAGATGACATGCCGGATCCACGGCGACCGTGAGTTCGAGCGACGCTCCGGCACGTGGGCCGCAAGCCGCCAACACCTCGCTTACGTCTTTCACACGGCCGGCGAACTCCCTTGCTTCGGATTCGAGGGGATCGCCTCGCAGCAGATCTCCGTAGTCCTTCAGCGCCGCGCCGCACCCGGCGGCATTGACAACGATAGTTGCTTTTGCCTGATCCCGAAACGCGTGGATGTTGTGCCGCGCCAGAGCTTTCGCGCGGTCGCGTAGACCAGCATGTGTGTGCAACGCCCCGCAGCATTCCTGCTGCGGGGCCGTAGCCAAGGTGAAACCGTTGGCTCGGAGCGTACGGGCCGTTGCGCTATGCACATGGGAGAACAGGTCGTCCATTATGCAGCCGCGAAAGATCACTGCCCGTTCACCCCCCTGCGGCGCTAAGGCGGTAGGGTGGTGATCCACTGTCTGCCGGACGATCACGTTCCATCCCTGCACCTTTCCGGCCTTCCGCTCCGTTCTGTCCAATTTTCATCCTGGTTGCAGCGAGCATTCCCAATTGAAATCCGATCCTTGACTTGCCCGCCAGCAACGTTGCGAGGGGACGAGCGAGGCGGCTGGCAGCGAGTAGTGGCCGGCGGATGCGCCGCTCCGCCATTACGGCTAGGACCATGCGGCCGAGCAGTGGGACAGGGTTTGTAACGGCCAAAACGCTCCGCGTTGCCTCTAGCGCCGCTCCGTATTGGACACCGGACGGACATGCAGATTCACAAGCGCGGCAGCCGAGGCATCGATTCAAGTGAACAGTTAGTGCTTTGTCGGAGATGGGAAGCTCTCCGCTGGAGAGGGCTTGCATCAGCACGATGCGGCCACGGGGACTGTCAGCTTCATCGCCGGTCACCACGTATGTCGGGCAGCTCTGCAGACAAAACCCACAGTGCACGCACGGATCGAGCCCGTTCGTGCCGTCGGTCACGTTTCGGCCCCGAGGGCAGCTACGAGTGTCCGGTTTGGGTCGAACGTGTCACGAAGAGATCCCATGAGGCGGCTCACCCCTTCGCGATATGCGCCGAAGTGACCCAACTCGTTCTGGAGATTCCACGGTGCACGCTCGATAGTTATCGGCATTTCGACTTGCGCTGCCATGTGCCTCAGGAGTTGAATGCGGTCTACTTCCGCCGACCCGCTCCATCTCACGGTCCCGGCTGCAACGCTCGCCGTGACAGAAGCGTCGTCCAGGTGGTGAGTCAAGAGATCGATTGCTTGATCGAGCCCGGAAATGACGGTTCCCATCCGGATCGTAATGGGGTGTTGCAAGGGGTGCCGGAGCGCGGATTGCCAGAAGTCGGCTGCCTCGCTTGGGGGTTGCTCGGTCCAAGCCACGGAACATGTGCCCTTCACGGAGACGCCTTCCGCCGTGACCGATGGATCGGAGCCGATGAGCCGCACGGCGAGGGTCCACTGGTCGCTGCCCCCGACGGCCGGTGACAGGAGTTCGATTGCCGAGGGTGTGAGTCCGGCCGCGAGAATCGCCTGGGCCTCTTGGATCAGGGTGGCGCGCTCCCCGTGAGCGAGGAGTGTAACGTCCGCGCGTGGAATGGCTCGTAGCCGCAGGTGTACGCGGGTGATGAATCCGAAAGCGCCGAAACTTCCCGTTGCGAGCTTCGTCAGGTCGAACCCGGCCACGTTCTTCGCGACCCGCCCGCCGCTGTGCACGATGCGTCCCTCGGCGGTTACCACTGTTAGTCCCAGCACGTGATCACGAATGCCACCGAGTCCCGACCGTAGCGGCCCCGCGGTGGCGGTGGCCACCACAGAGCCAACAGTCCTACGAATTCCCGGAGGATCCACAGGCCACCAGGCCCCTTGATCGGCAAGAGCCAGGCGGAGCGTCTCTCGCACCACGCCTGCCTGCACCGTTGCCACGAGGTCGGCCGCTCGTACCTCTTCGACCTCAGAGAGTCCGCTCGAGGACAAAGCGAGGTCGGCGTGTCCCTCCACCCGGTTCCAGCTGCCGCCGCCGGTAATTCGCACGCGCCACCCCTCGGAGTTCGCCGTCGCCAACACCAGCGCGCAAGCCTCCGTGGTGCGCGGCGCGACTGTAGGCATTCCGCCGCCGTCGCGTTCGATGATGGCGTCGGGGCCCATCAGCGCCCGTAAACGGCGCTCAATGCTCGAATCAGTTCCGGACATGATGCCCTCGTTTGAACGTGCTGCCTCTGCTGCCTCCGCTGCCCCTTCTGGCGCGCCTCATGCTACCACCTCGGCATGACGGGTCGATGAAGCCGCCCACCACTCACGGCAGGCATGGGTCGGGACGACCTTGCCGGGATTCGCGAGCTCCAGAGGATCAAATACTCGTCGCGTGGCTCGCATGGCTGCCAGCGTGTCGCCGTCGAACATCAAGGTCATGTATCGGACCTTGTCACTGCCCACGCCGTGCTCGCCGGTTATCGATCCGCCGACATCGATGCACGCCTTCATTATGGCGGCCGACGCGGCCTCGACGCGCTCGACCTGCTCAGGGTCACTGGCGTCGAAGTTGATATTGGGGTGCAGATTCCCATCGCCGGCATGAAATACATTGGTGACCGTGACTCCGCATTCGTCGGCAATGGCTGCGATCGTTTCCAACACATCGGGAAGGGCCGACCGGGGAACGACCGCGTCTTGCACCACGAGGTCGGGGCTGACGCGCCCGAGAGCCCCGAACGCTTTCTTGCGCCCCTGCCAAAGGCGGGCGCGCTCGTCGGCTTTGGTCGCCACACGGATGGAGCGTGCGCCGTGATCTTGCAGGATTTGCTCGAGTTCACGAGCTTCTGCAGAAACTGATCCTTGATCCCTTCCGTCGACTTCGGCCAACAGCACTGCCGCCGCATCGGTGGGATATCCGGCTGCGTAAATCGATGCTTCCACGGCAGCGACGCACGCTTGATCCATCATCTCGAGGGCGGCCGGTACGATGCCGGAAGCGATGATCGCCGAGACGGCCTCACCGGCCGAGCGTATAGTGCCGAAGCCGGCAAGCAGTGTTTCCACCGCTTGCGGAACGGGCGTCAGACGCACGGTGATGCGGGTGGTGATACCGAACATCCCCTCGCTGCCGACAAAGAGTCCTACGAGATCATATCCCCAAGCTTCGCCTCCACGCGATCCCAACGTCACGATGTCGCCGTTGGACAGCACCACCTCCAACTCCAGGACGTGGTTGGAGGTCACGCCGTACTTGAGGCAATGGGGACCGCCGGCGTTTTCCGCGACGTTGCCTCCGAGTGTACACGCCGTTTGGCTCGAGGGATCGGGCGCGTAGTGCAGACCGTACGGCGCCGCTGCTTCTGAGAGCCGGACGTTCACTACCCCGGGCTCGACTACGGCGAGACGGCTGGCAGGATCAATTTCCAGGATGCGGTTTAGGCGGGTCAGGACTATGCTGACGGCGTCTCGATTCGCCAGGGCGCCGCCGGAGAGGCCGGTACCGGCGCCGCGCGCCACGAACGGTATTCTGTGGTGCGAAAGAACCTGGACCACCTTCACCACTTCGTCACGACTCCCCGGGAGCACCACCGCCCCGGGGCGGGAGCGGTGTGTGGGCAGGCCATCGCTGGCATACGTGTCGAGTTCCGACGCTGCCAGGTGTACCCTGCTACGGCCCACGATCGTCGTGATGGCCTTTATCACCTGTGGCGGGAAGCTCATTATAGTGACAAAGTCCGCGCGCGGTCTTGCTTCTCCAAGAGGTGCCGATGCGTGGGTTCACGGGTGCACAACGGCTGCGGTGCCTCCGGAAACAGGGTGCTGGGAGAAGGAAACGGTAACAGGGCGATCTCTGACGTGTAGGGTTGTAGCAAAGATAGTACTAGGCAGTGGGCGGTGGGCTGGCGAACGTGAGCGGGAAGCAAAAGGGTTTATCCGGCGTTTCCGGGGAAGGACGTTCCGGTCAGGACGA
>JADFIT010000235.1 GCA_022566515.1 Gemmatimonadota bacterium | reverse complement strand
ACCTCTCCCGTTGTGGCGCGGATCTCGTCGAGGATAACCCCGGCGCCGCGCCCCAAAAGTTCTTCAGCCAGGCTACCACCGATTTGCTCGGCTTGGTCCGAAGGGCCTTCCCGCGTTCCTTCGACACTCCTGGTGCCGTCGAGTGACGCCACCACCGCCTGCAACGTGAGCACCCCGTTGCTGACCGTGGCGAGAGCGCCCACCGGCACCTGACAGCCACCCTCCAGCCGGCCGAGCAAGGCTCGCTCGGCTGCGGTTGCCTGCCGCGTGTCGGCATCATCGAGTTGGCGTACCCAACTCAGAACATATTCGTCGTCCTCGCGCACTTGCAGCGCCACCGCCCCCTGGGCCACCGCGGGAAGAACTCGCTCGAGGGGCAGGTAAGCGGTTATGCGGCTCTCGAAACCCAAGCGCTTCACGCCCGCGGCGGCCAGGACAATCGCATCAAACCGGCCTTCGCTCAGCTTGCGGATCCGCGTCGGCACGTTGCCCCGCAGATCCACCAAGTCGAGATCGGGACGCCAGCGTCTGAGAAGCGCCTTGCGTCGCAGGCTGCTCGTGCCGATGCGGGCGCCCGGCGCAAGGTCCTCCAGCGGGATCCCCCCGTGACTCAGCAACACATCCCGGGGATCCTCCCGCTCCATGACGGCCCCTATGACGAGGCCCCGGGGCAGCTCGGTGGCGACGTCCTTGAGGCTGTGGACGGCTACATCGACCTGCTCGTCCAGTAACGCCTGCTCGATCTCCTTGGTGAAAAAGCTCTTTCCCGGGATCGTGTACAGCGGCACGTCCGTTATCCGGTCGCCCTCGGTTTTGATGTATAGCACCTCCACCGACGGCGCTCCGGCCAGACCACCGATGCCCGCCACCACGTGGTTGGCCTGCCAGCGTGCCAGATCGGAGCGCCGGGTACCGATTCGAAGACGGCGCAATGAGGCGGTCACTCCGACCCGTGCCCGTCGTCGGACTCGGCACGGCTACTCTCGGGCGCCTCCACAGAGAGCTGGAACAGGTCCTGCACGGCGGATAGCTTCGTGAGGCCGTCGGCGGTCGACTGGTTTAGCTCCTTGATCCGGATGGTCGGACGGTGCAGCAGTTTGTTGATGAGAGCATGCGTGTATCGCTCGAGCATTTCCCGGTCACTGCGGTGGAAGTGCTTGGCGTGTTTGTGCGCTTCGCGACGGCCGATTTCCTCGAACGACCCGCGTAGCGCTCTGATCACCGGCGTCACCGCGAGCGTGGCGTACCACTTGAAGAAGAAGTCCAGCTCTTCCTCGACGATGCGCTCGGCCATGGGGATCTCCTTGGAGCGGGCAGCCCGGTTCTGTTCCACGATCTGCTCGAGCGCGTCCAGGTCGTAGAGGAAGATGTTGTCCAAGCGGCCCACCTCCGGATCGACATCCCGGGGGCTGGCGACGTCAACCAGCACCATCGGGCGGTGACTCCGGGCCTTCATCAGCGACTCGATCATGCCGGCGTCGATCAGAGGCTCGCGCGACGCGGTGGCAGTTACGACCACGTCGGCGTCGAGCAGCGCCTCGTCCAGCTCGTCCATGGGACGCGCCCGTCCGTTCAACTTGCCGGCCAACTCGACCGCGCGCGCGTGCGTGCGGTTTACCACAACCAGATCTTCGGGCTGTTCCTTGGCGAGATACTTACCCGCCAGTGCGCCGGTCTCGCCGGCCCCCACCAGCAGTACGCTGTGGCGGGACAAATTACCGAAGACCTTGTTGGCCATAGCGACGCCGGCATACGCCACCGACATGGCGCCCCGCCCAATCGCTGTTTCGCTGCGGGCGCGCTTGCCCGCGTGCGCCGCACACTGAAAGAGTCGCGTGAGGCACGCACCCGGCCCGCCACTTTGCTCTGCCACGGCAAGCGCATCCTTCACTTGCCCGAGAATCTGCGGCTCGCCGAGCATCAGCGAATCGAGACCCGCTGCCACACGGAACAGATGCTTCGCCGCGCTGCGACCCGCACGCTGGTAAGTGTAATCCCCGTTTTGCAGGTAGGTAACGCCTTTATGGTAGGCCACCGCTTCACGCAGCGTCTTGTTTGCCGCATCAACATCCATCGCCGATCCGTAGAACTCGGTGCGGTTGCAGGTCGACAGGACGACGATCTCCGCCAGCGAATCATCTCGCTCGCGAATTCCACGAACGAATTGCGACATCTCTTCGGCGTCCATGGCGAGCGCATCACGCACCTCAACCGGCGCGGTGGTGTGGTTGGCTCCCAGGACGAACAGTTCCATCGCTTACCCGAACGAGTGAAAGGATTCGACGACGAAGTTGACCACGAACGACGACGCCAGGAGCAGGCCGAACGTCACCATGGCAATCCCCGCCAAGTACCGACTCGGCCACTTGAACGCGTACCGACCGGCCAAGCAGATGCTGTAGATCACCCAAACGGCTGTGGCGCTGAGAAATCGCGGATCCGACAGGAAATCGCTCTCCAGGCGGCCGCTCGACTCGAGACCGGCAACCCACACCACTCCGATCACGATCCCCAACGTGAGATTCCCCCACCCGAAAATCATCGCGCTCACGTTCAGTTTTCCCAGGATCTCCAAATTGGGTAGGCGCTGGAAAACGAGTCCGACGTGTTTGCCCTTGAGCGTCCGGTAGAGCATCAGGTAGAGCAAGCCGTAAACGGCCGCTATTGCGAACGCCGCATAACCCAGCAGGGCCGCCGTGACGTGCAGGCCGAACCACGACGAGCGGAGGATTTCTTCCACTTCACGCGTATGCGTTACGAACGCGCTCGACATCACCTGAAAGAAGAGCGCCGGTGCCAGCAGAAACATGCCCGTGGCCTGGTCGCGCAGCCGCCATTCCAGAATGAGGTAGACCGTCGTCAGGGCGAACGCGACGAAGGAGAACGCCTCCCACACGTTGGCCATCGGGACGTGACCGAATGCCACCGTGGCTAGCAGCAGGTAGACCGCGTGAGTGGCGGCCACCCCCCGGGCCAAGACGGTGGCGGCGCGGACGCTCCACGGAGCCCTGGTGGTGTAGAGAACAACGTAAACCACCACTGCCGAGAGGTATCCCAGCGGGAGGAGAACGTTGAGCAGTTGTAGGAGGACCTGCATCGCCAGCCTCAGTGCGGGTTGAATCGTGCGGTATCGCCGCCTGGGACAGCCCCTTGGCCGACATCTCCGGACCCGCGGCACCGGGCACTAGGGCACTGTCACCAATCAAGTTACCCGGCCGGCACGCGAGGGCATATTGGGAGATTTACCGGGGGCAGCGGTACGGGAAAGTACGGAGTGGTTGCCCGGGGCGAAACGCCACGGTGTCGAGGCGTCTGGGAAGTCGTGAGGCCGAGGACGCCCAGGCGTCGTGGCTGAGCAGCAGCGCCCTCGGCACGTCTACCGCTCGTCAGCAGTTCTACTCAAGGTCGTTCAGCCTAGCCGTCCTACTCCCCTCTTTTCGTGCCCATTCGCGCCAGTACTCCAGCCGCGACACTAGAAACTCTCGCCGTTCAGGAGGCATCTGCCAGCAACCAGCGATGGCGTCCTCCATTGCTGTAACGGAAAGGAGGCGGTCGGCCAAAAGAGGGCTTAGGGTCAGGGTTGGAAGGACATGCAACGCTTCGTACCGGCCTGGCGCTGTGGCCTTGACGGTGATCGCCTGGGAGAGGTCGGCATCAGGCGACAGCCGATCATACGACACCAACTCCTCGTTTGGCCCAGGCAGCAGACCAGA
>JADFIT010000081.1 GCA_022566515.1 Gemmatimonadota bacterium | reverse complement strand
ACGTCGAGCCCAGCTCCGATCTCAAAGCCGCCCTGGGAAGACACGTCAAGAACGAAATCGGCGCCATCGCCAGACCCGATCAGATTCGGTTCACCGACGCGCTGCCGAAGACGCGATCGGGCAAGATCATGAGGCGGCTCCTGCGCGAGGTCGCCGCCGGCAAGGAAGAGGTAGGCGACACCACGACGCTGGAAGATTACAGCGTCCTGGCAAAGTTACGGGAAGCCGATGAAGGGTAGGACGGTCCGCAAGATCGGATACTCCGTAGCGCCCTCGAGCAGCGAGTCCAGCACATTCCAGTTCAGCAACCCGTCGCTGGACCTCGGCTCGAGGAGCTCGAACACGAGCCTGCCCAACGGCTGCTCCGTCCGGACCACTGCCGTGCCAGCAGGCAACGTGCGGTTAATCTGGCGGTAGCGGCCGAAGACCTGCCGCTCGTTGTGTTGCTGAAACGCCCGCTCAGCGGTCGTCGTGGAGTCGATCCGGAAAACTTGCACTGAGAGCCGTAGGGGACTCGCCAAGCTGGTGTACTGCACGCCGTGGGCTGCGAGTTTCTCCAGTACTTGGGTGGCTTCGGCAGGGACGAAGTACGCCACAGGCACGCGTTCCGTTTCCGAGGCTTCGAACTCGATGTACTGGTACATGGTCTCGCGACGCACGACATCTCGCCGCCGGAGGATCGTGCGGTCGGAGTAGGGATTGGTTTCTTCATCTACCTCACCCAGCAGGATCTCCACTGGCTCCGCCGAGCGTTTCGGCTGAGCGCGGACGGCCAACTCGGTCCCCGTGATGTTCCGCGCATCCGCTTCCTCTGTGCGGAGGCGGATTTCGCTCGCGTTTCGCCGAGCAAACTCGAGAGTTCCCTCCACGAAATACTTTGTCGCGAGCACACGTTCCTCGAACGTTGCGTAAGCATACGCTTCGCTGAGAATCGCGAATCGGTTGCGAAGCCCTATGTAGTTGTTGTTGAAGCGCGGCCGGTAGTCGAACGTGCGCCAGGCCGGCTCACCGCGGCGTCCTACACCACCGTAATCATAGGAATACCAACCGGATTTCTCGAGGAGATGCTCTCCGGCCGATACGAGCCACTCGGACTCGAGCAACGAGAGAATCGCCGGATCGGTATTGGGGTGCAGCGGCGGTGCATACGTCAGGTGGTATCCGTGCCGCGTTCCATTAGTGGTGTGGAGATCGACGCCCACATGCGGGTCGTAGCTGTTCATCAGACCAACGAGTGCGCGAGCCTCGGGCGAATCCAGCTTCATGTGATCGCGGTTGAGATCATAGCCCTGGGCGTTGGGGCGTTGTCCCATGCCGCGGATTGGGCCGTGCTGCCGCGGCCGGTTGTTCACGTCGAACCGCTCGTTGCCGTCCGCGTTGTAGATCGGGTTGATCAGCAACACCAACGAATCAAATAGCTCCGCATGTTTTCCCTGCGCCACATCCCGCAGGAACATCTGCAGCGCCTCTTTGCCGCACACTTCCCCGGCGTGGATGTTCCCTTGGATGTAGACGCGTGTCTTACCCGTCGCCAATACGGCTGCGGGACTCGTGCCGTCCACGTGGCCCACTATCGCCAGGGGCATGGCACGCCCTTCGACCGTGGTGCCGAACGTGGTGAGCTGGATCAGCGGAGAGGCTTCGGCCACGGCGTTGAGAAATCCCATCACGTCGTCGTATGTGCTGGTTTCTTCGTAATTCGATCGCTCGGCACGGGTCAGGAGATCTTGCAAACTCTGACCGGTGACAGCGATGGGGAGGCACAAGCTGGCAAGCAAAAGGCAAGAGGTATGCATGATGTTCTTTCTCGGCTCCCAGGTGCCAGTCAGCCCACCAAGCTAAGGAGGTAGGCACATGCGAGGCCACCGTAGATCCCCAACACGTATCCGGCAACCGCCATCAACAACCCGACTGGCGCCATGGCCGGATGATACACGCCCGCAACCACCGGTGCCGAAGCGGCGCCTCCGATGTTTGCCATGCTTCCCGTAGCAATGAAGAACAGCGGGGCTCGTACCAGCCTCGCCGCTCCAAACAGTATGGCCACATGGATCGCAATCCAAAGTGCTCCGGCGGCCAAGATGACAGGTGCGCTCAACACTGCCTTGAGATCCGCCCGCGCTCCGATGCCGGCGAGGAGCAAGTAGAGCGCTGCGTACCCGAAGTGGGACGCACCGACCTCCTCCAACTTGCGGAGCGGAGTGAACGAAAGCAGCAGGCCGCCTGTGACCACCAGCAGCACCGCCCACGTGGCATGACTGATGATGGTCGGATCGCCCAGCTCCGGGAGGCCTTGTCCGAGACGCCCTGTCAGCACGGCGCCCGCGAACCCCAGTCCAACGAGCAGTGTCACCTGCCCCAGGTCGATGGGCCGGCGATGGGCGGTCAGTGCCGCCAGATGGCGGTTGGTTTCCTCGATCGCCTCGGTTCGCGCATTGGCGCGCTTGTCGTACCGCCCCTGGTACGCGCTGAAGAACAACAGCACGCCCATCCAGCCGTATCCCACCACGGTGTCCACAACGATGATCGGCCCGAACATGGCATCAGGTGTCCCGACGCTCTCGGCAATGGCGACCATGTTGGCGGTTCCGCCGATCCAGCTCCCCGAAAGAGCGGCGAATCCCATCCACATGTCTTCCGGGAGCCAAGCGCCGAACACCAGCAATGCTATCGGCCCTCCGATGACGATGCCGAACGTTCCGGCCACGACCATGAACAACGCCATCGGCCCCAGCCGTATGATGCTGCGGAGGTCCACCGTCATCATCAACAGCAATAGAGCAAAGGGAAGCAGGTATTGATTGAACCAGCTGTACAGCGGCGAGGTGGCTGGAGTGATCCCGAACGTCGTGCAGAACATCGGAACGAAGTACACGAATATGACGGCGGGGACCTTGTCGAAGAAGCTCTTGAAGCGCGGATGACCCGCCATCCAGAAGATTCCCGCCACAACGGCGGCCAGGAAGGCCAAGACGGACATCGGATCGTTGAGCAGCGATTGAGGAGTATCTGGTTGCATGGCTGGCGGGAGCACCGTGGGCTAAAGACGGCTGAAGGTGTCCCGTCCCTGCCCCGCCCACAACCCCAGGTGGGAGGTAGGAGGTGGGAGGTAGGGGGCTTCGAGGAAACGATCCAGGCAGCGGTGCGGACGGTGGTCAGAGTTGGTTTTCAGCCACTTTCAGAATCAGGGCGGGCGTGGCTGTCGAGCGCGGTAGGCAACCTGATCCAGCAGATTCATCTAGCCCTGATCGCTCCGGTTTCTTCAACGTCCACGACGAATCCTTCCAGGTTGGAGGGGATCTTCTTCAGGAGTTCTGGCGTCTTTTTCACGACGAAAATCCTGATACACGGCTTCCCCTCGCATGCGCCGATCCCCGTCCCCACCACCCCGGGAATGGACATCCATTCGTCCGTATGCTCCTTGAGTACTGCTTCAATGGTCGGCGCCGCCATCTCTTCTTGGCCTCCCTGATCTTCCACGCGTTTCCCTGAACAGCCCACAGTACTGACACTGAGGACAATCACACTCAGCAGCATACCAGGAATTCCGATGTTGATCGTCCTGAACATGAACCACCGTTTTTCTCGGGCGATTCCGAGGCTGACTTTCCCTCGGTCCTGGCCGGACGGCACCTCAAGTTGCCGCAGGCCGGTTCAAAAGAAAAGGAAAACGGGGAATGCCAGCCGACATTCCCCGCGATGCAGTCTATGCCGTTCGCTTGGGCTTCCGTGATCGCGCTACTTCCCGCCTATATCTGTCCTCTCAACGCATGTAGCTGTCGTTGTGGAGCACACCATTACGCTGTCGGGCTTGGTGGTGAGCCCATTGAAGGTAACTGACCTGAAGGTAACTGACCATTTATCCTTCTTGGCGTTATACACCATGTCCTTCGTAGCACTCTCTACGCCCACAAAGAATGTGGCCTTCAAAATGGTCTCACTACCGAGGCTGCTGGTGGCTTCTAGCTTCAACTCGCCCTTCCTTGAGCTGTAGGTGGCCTTGGTAATTGTCAGGGTCTCCGTGCTGGCGGCAGCGGTGACGACCACCCTGTCGGTGCTGCTCAACTCACCATCGCTCACCGTTAGCTCCACCTCGTAGGCCCCGTCCACATCGGCCACAAACGTGGGGGTGGCCGTATCTGCACCGCTCAGGGTAGTGCTACTGAGGTTGGAAACAAAGGCCCAACTATAGGTGATAGGGTCGTCGTCGGGATCAGAGCTGCCCGAGCCGTCCAGTTGCACCGTAGAGCCAGTGTTCACGCTCTGGTCTGGACCAGCGTTGGCCGACGGCGGGTCGTTGGGGGCTGCCACTGCCCCGTCGTCGATGGTCACACCGAAGCGACTGAGCACCAGGTCGATCCGATTGGCAAACGTACGGGTCGAGCTACCCGCGAACAGCAGCCCAACAGGGTTATTGCCCTCCTTAGTCACGATCAGAGACCCGGAGTCGCCTCCCCCGCTGAAAGCGCCATCAGTGATGGCAATCTGATCCACAAACCTCGCCCACTTGGTGCAGACGACGAAACCCTCATAACAGACATCCACCATGACGTTGATTTCGGAAACCTGCCCCAAGGTCAGTCCAGTCGTCCGCCCGTATTTCTTTACCGGTAGGAAAAGAACCGCTGAGGCGATGGTCGAACTCGGCGCCCCATACCCACCCTGCGGAGTAGCATAGCCAAGCATGTCCGTCGAGGACACCACGATCGCGGCATCCATGGTGTTGCTGGGGATTTTCCTCCCCTTGGCGAACTCGATCGGCTCGAAAGCGTGGAGCGAGCCGATGAAGTCGTCCGGCAAACTTCCACCATCGAAAGTCCCAGGCTGAATCACGTTGTCACCGATGGAGGCCGAATTCTGAACCGCGTAGACGTGGTTGTTGCTCAGGGCGTATACGTTGTTGCCTGTCCCTGCCACATCCCTGACCCGAGCGCCGATGGTGCCGGCGGTGATACTCGGGTGACCGGTTGAAACGCCGATCGGTACGGGCCGGGTAAATCTCGTCTTGGGATCGAGGGGATCGGCCAGCGCCCTCAGCGCGAAGATCATCCCGGTCACCTCTACCGCCACCGGAACGCCTTCCAGGCTCTCGGGCAGCCCGGCGATTCCCGCTTCCCTGGTGAAGATCTTGACCGCCAGCTGGCCATCCGCTGTCAGCCCCACGCCAGTGCCCACTACACCGGCGATCTCGAACATCTCGTCGGTGTGTGCTTTCTGCACCCGGATAGCGTGGCTCAGTGCGACCTGATCTACGACCAGGATATTCGGCCCGAGATCCGCCGGCGAGGTGAGATCGGCGCGTTTGTCGGTACAGCCGATCCACACCAGGCCAACTGCCAGCACGGCGAGAAAAGAGCCTCTGAGTCGGAACTTGATGCTGCTCATAGTTCCCCTGCCACTTTTAGAGGTATCCGCATGAAAGCCACCAGCTCGATCCGGCGGCTGGGATTATCGAAGCGTGAAGGAACCCACGAATCCACACTGACCTAAATTATCCTTTACAGCCAGGGATTGCAATTATCGGCACTGGTACAAACTGTACCAGTGCCCAATTATTCCTACAGAGTCAGGGATTGCACGCCACTGAGATTAAGTCGCTACCAGGCATGGGGTTAGCTCTTCGCTGAATGACCCCGCCACCACCGCAACCATATGCCCGGGTTGGTGTAGTGCCTTATCATTTCAATGGCCTTCTCGAGACACCGCCACCCGAAGCGCTAGGCAATAGATGAAACGCTCGTTACTGACTGCCAGACTCGCTGCGATCTGCGCCCTCACCACCACGCTCGTCGTGACGGCATGCTCGGTGAATCCCGCCACCGGCGAGCGCCAATTCATTCTCATCGGTGAAGGCCGAGAGATTCGCATGGGCCGAGAAGCCGATCAGCAGATCACCGCCTCTCTCGGCCTGTATGACGATCCCGCGATACAGGCATACATCACCCAACTCGGCAATCGCCTGTCTGCGCGTTCCGAGCGGCCCGGATTGCCGTGGAGCTTCAAGGTCGTAGACGATCCGATCGTGAACGCGTTCGCCTTGCCGGGCGGGTTCATCTACATCACGCGCGGGATCATGGTGCACTTCACCTCGGAGGCGCAGCTGGCGTCGGTGGTGGGCCACGAGATCGGACACGTAACCGGACGGCACTCGGTGGAGCAGCTCAGCAGGGCACAGCTGGCACAGGTCGGGCTGGCGGCCGGTACGCTGTTTGGCCCGCAGGAACTCCAAGGTTTTTTGGGCGCCGCGAGTGCGGGCCTCGGGCTTCTGTTTCTCAAGTTCGGGCGCAGTGACGAGCGGCAGGCAGACGATTTGGGCCTCCGCTACATGGACCGGGCGGGCTTCGACCCTCGCGAAATGCCCGGAGTTTTCACCATGCTCGGACGCGTGAGCGCGGCGGCTGGAGGCGGCGGCCGTGTGCCCGAGTGGCTGTCGACCCACCCCAACCCCGAGAACCGCGAAGAACGCATCGAGCGGGCCATCGCCGCCTTGGGAAAAGATTTCAGCGAGCGTGAAGTGGGACGTGACTCCTACCTGGACAGGCTCGATGGAATGGTGTTCGGCCCCGACCCGCGGGACGGTTTCTTCGACGGAGCGCTCTTCATGCACCCGCGGCTGCGCTTCAGGTTGACGTTTCCAGAAGGTTGGCAAACACAAAACCAGCGTCAGGCGGTTGTCGGCGTGAACGGCAGCCAGAACGCGATCATTCAACTGTCACTCACCACGCAGTCGACTCCCGACGCCGCTGCCCGGGCCTTCTTGTCCCAGAATGGGATGAACAGTTCCACCCCGCGCCGCACGACGATCAACGGACTCTCCGCGGTTACGGCGGACTTTCGCGCTACCACCCAACAGGCAACGTTGGTGGGAAGCGTCGCTTTCGTTGCCCATGACGGCAACGTCTTTCAGCTCCTGGGCTACGGCACCACTAGCGCCTGGCGATCGGCCCGCGACGAGGTGCAGCGTACGTTTGGAAGCTTCGGTGAGTTGCGGGATCCGGATGCACTGGGCGCGGAGCCGCTGCGGGTGGACATCGTCACCTTGCCGAGTGCGATGACGCTTCAGCAGTTTGCCGAGCGTTACCCGTCAGAGATCTCGATCGAACAACTCGCGCTCATCAACCAGCGGGAAGTTGGTGCAACGATTGAGGCGGGGACGAAGCTGAAACGGGTGGTGAAGTAAGTATAGAACGGCCCACCGGAAGCCGCCGCGCCAAACAGACAGCGTCGCGACGACGCCATCAGGCGCGGCGGCGTCGGGCTCAGACTATCCTGAACACCTGATCGTGACGACGAGTACGTGCCACCACCTGGATCGCGATCTCCTCACCAACACCGGCGTGCTCCACCTTCCGGTGGTCCACCTCCATGGAGAAGATCTTCTCCGTAAAATCCGTGGTGCGACCCAGAACGTGGATCTCGTCTCCCACGTTCAACTGCCCTTCGTCCACGTGTACGACGGCGACGCTTGGTTGCCTGAAGTAGTGCGTTACCGTGCCAACGAGTTGTTCCGACATGACGCCCCCCATGCAAAGGCTCGCTGTCTCCGTACAGGAATATTACCGATTCGCACCGCACTTCTCCACTCGGCCAAGCCACAAGAAGGCCCGAAGAAGCCGATTATGTTGGAGGGATGCACATTCCGGGCCCCCTCCACGTCGGCAAGTTCGTCGCTCGACCGAACCGCTTCCTTACCATCGTCGAGCTGGACGGGAAACAGGTAGAAGCTCACCTGCCCGACCCCGGCCGCTTGAAGGAACTTCTCGTGCCCGGTCGTCAGGTGTGGGTGCGCCGGGTACCCGCCGCCAACCGCAGAACCTCCTACACGCTGACGCTGGTGAGGACACCCGGCGGTGAGATGGTCTCGCTGGTCACCACGTTTCCCAACGAGATAGTAGCCGAGGCACTCACCGCCCAACAGATCAGGGAACTCTCGCACTGGACGACGATCAGGCGGGAGTACACTTGGGGCAAGAGCCGGTTCGATTTTCTCCTCGGCAAGGGTGACGATGAGCGAATGCTGCTGGAGGTAAAATCAGTCACCCTGGTCGAAGGAGACCGGGCCCTGTTCCCTGACGCCGTGACGGCACGCGGGGCCCGGCACGTGCGGGAGCTTGCAGCCGCTGCGAGTGAGGGTATGGATGCAGCAGTGCTCTTCGTGGTTCAACGCCGCGATGCGGCCAGCATAACTGCGGCCCGTTCCATCGACCCGGTGTTTGCCGATGCGTTGGCCGAGGCGCATGAAGCCGGTGTGCTGCTCCTCGGCTACCGCTGCAAGGTCACGACCAAGAAAGCTGAGCTTACCCGATCGATCCCTGTTCTCATCGACTAGTCCCCACGCCGTTGCCGTTCTCGCGAAGACCAAGCGGCAGGCGGGACATGACGTGGAAATAGTTTAACGGAGGCCTTAAGCTATCCACTCACTCCCACTCGATAGTCCCCGGTGGCTTCGACGTGATGTCCAAAGCGAGGCCGGATATTCCCGGCAACGCTAGGATGCTCTTCCGAAGATCTTCCACCAGCGCTCCCGGAAACTCGACCGGCGAAGCCGTCATCGCCCGTTGCGAGTGCACTGGGCGCACTACCACCAACTCCCCTGCTCCTTCATCGAACTCCAAGGGAACCAGCACGGTGGGACACTGCCAGACTTTATCGTAGAGGTCGTGACGTATCAGCGCCTCCGTCACCAGGTGATCCGCCTCCCGTAGCAGGTCGAGACGCTCGCGCGTCACGGTGGCGGCTAACGGACGCACGGTTCTGGGTGCCGTGGGTGCCAGATTCCAGATGCAGCGGTTGATGCCCGGCACATCCGCCGTGATCGTGGAGGCGGCTTCGAGGAGAGTCGACCACGAGGCATTGCCGCTCAGCAGGACGGGATGTTCGTACGCCCGGAGATCAGCCTTGACACCCACCGACCGGATCGGAAGGGGCAACGCTTCCAACTCGAAGCGGCGACCGAGTTCTCGAAGTTGGGATTCGACGGCATCCAATCCCGTGTCGTCTGCCACACCGTCGTTGCACAACAGCCGCACGCCCAAGCCGGGACCCGGAAAAGGATGCCGCCACAACACGTGATGAGGAATGCCGAGTCGCTCGCCCAGCTCACGCACCTCCACCTTGTACAACTCGACCAGGGGCTCCACGACATTCCCCTCGGCAATCATCTGTTGGATGAGGGGGATGCGGTTGTGGTGGGTCTTGATGGTGTCGGCTCGCTTGGTCGCTCCCGTTTCGATGGTATCGGGATAGATAGTGCCTTGAGCAAGGAGATGCGTTTCGATGCCGAGCCGCTTTGCTGCGTCCTGGAAGACGCGAATGAACGTCTCGCCGATGATGTTGCGTTTTTCTTCGGGGTCGATCACGCCGTGCAGCGCCCGGAGGAAGGTGTCGCCCGCGTCGACGAAGTGGAGATTCTCGTCCAATCCCAACTCACCGAACAACTCCAGCACCTGCCGGCTCTCATCCTTCCGCATGAGCCCGTTGTCGATGTGCAACAGTTGCAGTCGTTCCGGACCCAGCGCTTGTCCGATGATAACCGCCGCCACCGTCGAGTCCACGCCGCCCGATGCCAGCAGAAAAACAGACCTGTCGCCCACCTGAGCGCGGATCTTGGCCTGCTCCTCGTCGATGAACCCTTCCATGGTCCAGGAGGGCCGGCAGCCACAGATCTCGAAGATGAAATTCGCAATAATCTGGTCGCCATGGATCGTGTCGTCGACTTCGGGATGGAACTGTAATCCGTAACGCTTGAGGGAATCGGAGCCGATCGCGGCGTACCTATGGCCCTCGGCTCCTTCCGCGGTTGCGGTGTAGCCAAGCTCCTGGAAATCCGCTCCGATCCCGGTCACGGAGTCGTAATGACTCATCCACACCTGCTCCACCGGGCCGAGGCCCTTGAAGAGGCTGTGCTCTTGCGACAAGTGCAGATTCGCCCGGCCCCATTCGCGCCCGCCATGCACGACCGTGCCGCCGTAATGTTTCGCTATTTCCTGGTGGCCGAAACAGAACCCCACGATCGGCACGTCCAGGTCGTAGATCGCTTTCGTGTAGCCCGACGCTTCTCCGTGTGAGGAAAGGCTCGGACTTCCCGAGATGATGATCCCCTTGTATGGGGAAAATGTTTCGATGGGGTCTTCAGGCTGGCGGATTTCGGCCAGGACACCCTGGCGGCGGACTTTGGTGGCAATGAGGTGGGCGTATTGCCCTCCGAAGTCGATCACGGCGATGGTGTCGTGTTCCATGGCCCAAAGATAGCAGGTGGCGGACGGGAGTCGTAGTTGTCACCCGTAGGCTTCAGCCGACCTCGTCCAGCGCCGCTTTGAGTGCTACACCATCCTCGTCGGCCAGCGCCGCGTCACTGAGTTTACGAATGGTCTCTGCCGCCTCGTCATCGGTCGCGAAGCGGTCGAGGACGTCCATGATGGCGTTGAAGCTCTTCATGCCGCGAGCGTGCGTGTCGCCGTAGCCCTTGATGAGTCGCTGCAACCTGGCGATCTCGACGGCAAGATCGTAGTTGGAAGGTGCCGCGGCCGAGATTCGTGCGAGCCAGCGATCGATCAGCGACATCTCTCGCCTATAGCGGTACGAGAAACGCCGCCACCGTCGCAGGCTCGCGATGAAGTGCAGCAGGAGGAAGCCCGACAGTTTTGTAGTGGGTACCTGGCGACCGTGGTTGACAATCTTGTCGACAAGGTTCCGCACACCCCTGTTCTGCATCACGAAGCGACCGAGGGGTGCGGGCAGAACGTCGCAAATTTCCTCGACCCGCGGGTGCATGTACTCGACAACGTAGACGAGTTGATCGGGCTCGGCCCCGACTTCCTCTCGAAAGCGGCGGAAGCGCGCCGCGCGGGTCTTCAAATCGGCCACGCGGATAGCGTCTTCATACGACATCCACAGTGCCATATGGCGAGCGGTCTCTGTCGTGAGCCTATAGGTCTTGTCGTCGCCTCCGTCATCCAGTGCGAGAACTGGCGCAAGCTGGTCCAGATAGGCGTTCGCATACTCGATGTCTTGGAAGTCGGCGAGCCGTCGCACTCCTTCGACGATGAGAGGCGCCGCAGGCCCAGGGAACATCTCGGCGACGCGCTCCAGCAGGGCCTTCGCCCGGCGGTGTATCGCAACCTCCGGCTTGGGCTGCGTTGGCTCTTGTTGTGTGACGACGCTCTTGCCGTCCGTCGCTTTGACGAAACCCGCAGCGAAGCCGGCCAGATTTCTCTCCACCGCGAGCCCGCCGCGTCTGATCGCCTTCTCGTAATCCTCGCGTTCGAACGGCAACCGACCGGCCCCGGCCAGTGCGCCAAGTAGTACCGAACTGATCACGCTTTCTGTCGAGGCGGCAACCTCCGCCATGTCGAAGGTCACGCAAACCCTCGCGGCCTTCTCGACCGACTCGAGCACCTTGTCTCGGTCGGCGATCCCGTCGCCTATCGCCATCTTCTCCGCTATCGAGTATTCACGATGTGACGACGCAATGACCGTCGTGCGCTCAGGATCGACAAAACCCCGGATCACCGCACGACCGGCTTCGATCAACTCCGCAGCAATGAGAACATCGACCTCACCCGGGATCGGCATGAGTGCCAGGACCGGCTCACGGCCCGCTTCTTCGATCATCGCCTTGGGAAACAGCTCGACGTAGTAGATCGTGGCACCGGTCCGCTGTGCCACCCCGGGGACGGAAGTGGCTTGTGCGACGTATCCGCCGTGCTCGGCGGTATCGACAATCCAATTGGACAGCACGCCTCCGCCCTGGCCACCCATCGCCGCAATGACGATGGAAATCGGCGAATCGCTCAGAACACCCGATCCTTGCGCTTGCGATCGGCCCGGCGCTGCAAGAAACCGATGACGCCCCGGCGCAGCGATCCGATGAAGTGATCCCACGAATTGGGATTGAAGATGATTTCCGCCTTGTAGAACGAGGGGCAAAGAACTGCGGCATCAGCCACCGAGCCGCACACCCCACAGCCGACGCAGCTGTTGTCCACGTACGCGACGGGATCCTGGCGTAACGGATCCGGATTCGGCTTGATGGTCAGCGACGGGCAGCCGGAGAGCCGGATACAAGCGTGATCTCCGGTGCAGGTATCGCTGTCCACACCGAATCGCTCCTTGACCACGCGTTTTCCGTCGGCGATCATCTGCGCCGTAAGCGGCTTGACGCGCCGCTGCCGGTTGAGCTGGCATTCTCCCTCGGCAATGATGATCTTCGGACCACGCGCACGCGTGGTCATCGCCTCGCGCAGAGTCTTGAGCATCTTGGCGATGTCATAGGTCCGCACGGTTCGAACCCACTTCGCCCCCACACCTCGCACGGCGCTCTGAATCGACCGGCCGGCCATGCGTGTCGTGATCTCGACTCTCGAGGAGGGTATGTACTGACCGCCCGTCGCCGCCGAGTAATTGTTATCGACAATGACAATGACGCCATTGTCCCTGTTGAACACGGCGTTCGTGATGCCGCTGCTGAGGCCGTTGTGCCAGAAACCGCCGTCACCCATGATCGTGAGTGCACGATGCTCCCTCGAGGCTCCAAAAGCCGATGCGGCAGCCGGACCCAAGCCGTATCCCATGATCGAATTGCCAAGGTTGAACGGAGCCAATGTCGAAAAGGAGTGGCAGCCGATATCGGAACTGATGTGTACCTGACCGATCTCCTTCTCGAGTAGTTTCACCGCGGTAAACAGCGGTCGCTCGGGACATCCGATGCACAGACCCGGTGGCCGCGGCGGGACCGCTTGCTGAAGTTCGGTATCGGGTGCGAAGGTGTGTATCGTTTTTCGGACGCTCTGATCGAGCAGGCCGGGCGCCCACAGTTCCACGAATTTGCGGATGCCTTCGAGGATAACTGCCCCGGTATACTCCCCTGCCATGGGCAGCACTTCTTTGCCGACGACTTTCGTTCGCAGTTCCGCCTTGTTGAGATGTTGGTTGAGCGCCTGCTCGATGAAATCCGGCTGTCCTTCCTCTACCATGAGAACGGCCCGCTTTGTGGCGCAGAACCGGACGATCTCCCTCTCGATAAGGGGGTATGTGACGTTCAGTACGTACAGTGGAACGCGGCCGGTGCCGAAGCTGTCGGAAAGCCCGAGCAGTTCCAGTGCCCGCACGACAGAGTTGTACATCCCACCCTGCAGGATGATTCCGACATCCTGTCTGTCCCCGTCGAAGAACTCGTTCAGTCCGTGCTGCTCTATGAAGCCGACAGCAGCCGGCCAGCGTCGCTCGATCTTGTCCTTCTCCTGCAAGAACGTGAACGGGGGCAGAATGATCTTATCCGCAGCACGGTGGGGGTATTTCAGGACTTCCTGAGCGGTGAGAGGCGGTCGTCTGTTGTCCTTGGCGATGAAGTGCCCGTAGACGTGACACGCGCGGATGCGCAGCTCGAGCATCACCGGCGTATTGCTCGCCTCTGAAAGCTCGAAACCGTACTCCACCGCACGCGTGATGCTCGGGAGGTTGGGTCTCGGATCGAGAAGCCATATCTGGGATTTCATGGCGAAGGCATGCGTGCGTTCCTGCATGATGCTTGCGCCTTCGCCGTAATCCTCACCCAGTATGATCAACGCGCCGCCCTCGACTCCCGCAGACGCAAGGTTCGAAAGGGCGTCAGAGGCGACATTGGTGCCGACGGTGGATTTCCAAGTCACGGCACCGCGCAGAGGGTAGTTGATCGAAGCCGCCAGCATCGCCGCAGCCGTGGCTTCACTGGCCGAAGTCTCGAAGTGCACGCCGAGTTCGTCGAGGATGTCTCCGGCATCCGTGAACACATCCATCAGATGTGATATCGGAGCACCCTGATAACCACCGATGTAGGCGACGCCCGACTGGAGCAACGCCTTGGTGACCGCAAGAATCCCCTCACCGCGAAAGACTTCGCCGTCGCCCAGTCTCAACGATTGCACTTCTTTGGCGAATGATCGTTCGGCCATAACTGTCTCCCGCTAGAGCCTCAAGCCGCCACAGCCTTCATCTTCAACGGGCCGGGGCCAAAGCCAGCACGCGCAACGGGCTGCCCGATCCGTTCACGATCTTCAACGGCGCTGCGATCACGACGGCCCCCGTCGGTGGAAGCTGATCCAGATTGGCCAGGCTAGCGAGCCCGAGCTTGTTCGCGCCGTGCATCAAGGTATGACAAGGGAACGGCGGATCAAAGGTAGCCGCCTGTCCGGCGTCCGTGCCTACGGTCTCGCTGCCGAAACCCAGAACGTCCCGCTCCTCTGCGAGAAACTTGACCGTCTCCGGATGAGGTCCCGGAGTATGCGGGCCGTCGTCGCCGATGTTCAGGAATTCACCGGGATCGGTGCGCTTCGACCAGTCCGTACGAAACAACACCCAGGCACCAGCCGGTATGCGGCCATGCTCGTTCTCCCACGACTTCACGTGATCAACCGTGAGTAGAAAATCGGGATCCTGTTTCACAGACTCGACGGCATCGACCACACAAGCGGGCCCGATGAAGCGCTCCACCGATATCGTTTCCGTGCTGTTGCTTGGATAGTCCTTCCCTGTCACCCAATGGATCGGTGCGTCGAAATGCGTACCCGTGTGCTCGCCGCAGGCGATCGCACTCCAATACCACGCAGGGCCCCGGTCGTCATAGCGCGAGAGTTCTTGCATCGAAAAAGGCGGAGATGCCGCAAATTCCGGTGGCAACTGGATGACGGGTGTGTCGGGCGACAATGGCTGTGTCAGGTCAACCACCTT
>JADFIT010000007.1 GCA_022566515.1 Gemmatimonadota bacterium | reverse complement strand
TGGTATCTTCGAGCAGAACCGAAGGTTGTCCAGCGAAGGGGGTTTTGAGCAATTGTGAGGGAAGCTGACCGGACGGCTTCTTCAAATTCCAGACCAAGCCCTGGTCTTTGATGCTTATAATACTCAACAGAGTATTGCCATTCCTCCTCGGCTTCGGGACTAAATATTATTGGCTTCAAGCGTAATATAATTGGCTTTAAGCGTATTTTTTCCTAATATCTTGAGATATTTCTTCCATGCTTCGCCCAACTAAGCCGTTGATTTTTGCTTTGGAAACACGTTCTTCGATTTCTTTTTTCCATTCGGCTGCGTTTTCTTCTTTTTCCGGTAACTTTAATTCTTCTATGTGAAGAGTAAGCCGATGGAGCAATTCGATTTTCTCACCAGTAGAAAGACCGTAAGCTTCTCTCTCAATATTTTCTAATTTAGACACAATGAATTGACCTTTTATTTTGTTAATTTGCGCTGGAGTGTAATTTTATTATAGCGAAATCATGGAATAAAACAATCTAGGATTATATTTAGTCATCAGCAACATAAAATTAAAATCGTGAAAGACATTACCGAATTGGATTTAAAGTAGTAAAATAAAAGCAGACATATCAATCTTTTTTTAGTGGGTAAATACATGAGCAAGCAAATCATAAGAGCAAAAGTGGTCAGCATATTGGATAACCAGCGCATTGTGATTAATGCGGGGATAGAACAGGGCGTGCAAGCGGGGGATCAATTTTTTCTGTATGAAGAAGGCGCCGAAATCACCGATCCTGAAAACGAAGAACCTTTGGGCAGGCTGGAGAATATCAAAGCCCATACAGAAGCGTTTTTGGTGCAGGAAAAAATGACGGTGCTTTTACCGGTACTATCCAAGCAATCCAATTCATCTTCCGTGCTTTCCGTGATCTTATGAAAGCGGCTGGCCTCGCTATGGTGGGCACGCTTATTCTCGCGAGTAGGCAAACGGTGCGAGAGCATGCGTACCTCACCATAGGAGGCCAGAATGTACTACGGAGGATTGGATGTACACACACGTTACGCACCATAGCCGTGCTTGACAAGAGTGGAGCCAAAGTGCTCGAGACGTCGGTGGCGACGAGCGAGCCGGAGCGGCTGCTGGCGGTCTTAGCGCCGTTTCGGCCCCTCACGGTCGTGGTCGAAGCCTGCGGGTTGTGGCCCTGGCTGCACGACCTGCTGGTGGCGGCGGGGATCAGCTTCCAACTCGCCCACGCGAAGCGGCTCCGTGCCATCGCCGAGAGTGCCCAGAAAAGCGATACCGTCGATGCCGAGTTGCTCGCTCGGATGTTGCTCACGGGGCTCATCCCCCCGGCGTTTCCCAAACCCGCCGCACAACTCGAGCGCATGCGGTTAGTACGGCATCGCGCGGGGCTGGTGCGCGAACGCAGCCGGTTCGCCAATCGCATTCACGGCCAGCTGCACCAGTGCAACATCGCCGTGGGCCGCGAAAAGCTGTTGCGCCAGGAGACGAGGGAGTGGCTGTGCACGAACGCGTGGCGCGAACTGGGTGCCGAGCAACAGGAGATCCTCAAGACCCACTTCGCCCTCATCGACCACATCAGCGAGTTGCTCCGCCCGCTCGATCGACGCATCAAGGACCTGGCGCGCTCGGATCCGGCTGCGCGGCTCCTGCAAACCATTCCCGGCATCGGCCCGTTCTGGGCGCTCCTGTTGACCACCGAGCTGCTGCCGCTCACGCGCTTTGATCGCCCGGCTCAATTGGTGTCGTATGCCGGGCTGGCGCCACGTACTCGCAGCTCCGGTGGCAAGACACACCATGGGAGCATACCGGCCGGCGCCAATCGCTGGGTCCGCTGGGCCCTGGTCTCGGCCATCCCGAGCCACCTACGGTATGCGCCGGATAGCTCGCTGAGCCAGTATTACAGCCGATTGCAGGAACGCATCGGCTGGCAAACCGCGCGGGTCGCCACAGCCCGCAAGCTCGCCCGGATCATCTATCAGATGCTCCGCACCAACGAGCCGTGGTGCCCGGCGCCGACTGAATCGAAGACGCAACGGGACGAACTCCGACGGAAACCTGTCGCCGCGACGACCGAGACCTTCCGTGATTGAGTCGTCCCACTCGCATAGGAGATACTGGTGGCCATTGGACCCCGAATAGGTGCCTGAGTCGCGTCGGCGGCTCACGATTGTATCAACGCGAACGTCTCGATAACCCATGCGCATGCTCTCGCTCCGGACGCTCGTCGCTAACAATCCACTCACCGATTTCGCCTCGCGACGTCGGGAGGTCGGAGTGTGCCCACTTGACAAACGCCGCTTCATAGGTGGCCATTCACTCCGGGCGCGGCTAAGACCCACTCCCCACTCCCCACTCCCTACTCCCGCCCCCTCACCGCATCCGCCTCTTCTTCCGTCGCCACCAACCTACCAGTCGTCAACTCCAACACGATCCGGTCCGCATCATAGATCTCGTCGAGGGCCTCGAGTATGCCGCGGGCGTCAACGGCAACCGCGCGGTTGAAGTCCGGCACGTAGATGAAATCGCCGGGCAAGCTCTCGATGTTGCCGTCGAAGACGACTCCTACGATCTCCAGATCGGTGTTTAGCACTGGCGAACCGGAGTTGCCGCCGATGATGTCCACAGTGGAAATGAAGTTGAGAGGTGTGGACAGATCGAATGTCGCCGGTGGATTCAGCCAACGTTCGGGCAAATCCCACTCGGAACTGGCACCATACGAATGGTAATGGTCGTAGAGACCGTAGAAGGTCGTATACACGGGGGCACGCGTGCCGTTGTACTCGTAGCTCTTCACCACGCCGTCCGCTACGCGAAGTGAAAACGTGGCATCCGGTGGAACGGTGGTGCTGTCGACATCGAAATGAGCCCGGCCGAGGGCGAATGCGACTTCCTGCTCTTGCTGGTTGAGATTGCCGAACCGACCTTGATACGCCCCGAGGCGTTGCAGGAACGCGCTCACCATCTGCACCGCCGGATCGTCCATTGTCAGCGAGCCGTCGCTGAGGGACTGGACGGCTCGTGCGGAGTCGGCAAGCATTGACAGCTCTACGGTCGCAGCCGCCGCGTCTTCCGGCGAGCGTCCCTGCAGAATCTGCTCCACGGTCGGGTCGCTCTCGCCGAGGTGGCGCTTCATATCGCTCAGACGGGCTGCGAGAAGTCGCTCCTGCATCCCCTGCGGCTGCTGCGCCACACCACCCATTTGCTGTGCGAGGCCCGCGAGTGCCGCTGCCGGAGCGCCCGACGCGCGCCCCTGCAGGTGCTGGAAGCCAAAAATTGCGCGCATCAAAATCGACGACGTAAAGTTGGGATTGCCGAGCGCCAAGAACGCGCCGTAATCATCGCCGAGGTCGCGCTTCTGCTCCTGAATGCGGGCCATGCGGTCGAACAGGTCGCCGTATTTCTGTTGCAGTACGGGATCCCTTTCGATCGCCGCACGGAACGTCCGCTCTGCGGCTCGCTTGCGGGCCACCGTCACCGGATCTTGCAGACCCTTCACGATCCCGCCGTACGCTTTCTCCGAGTTCAACAGGCCGAAGATGGTGTTGCGGAGATCGATGGCATCCCCCGCTTCAGGGTCTTCGTTATAGAAAGCCTGCAGCGCCGCGGCACGACTACCGAACAATTCCAAAATGGCCTTGTCACCCACCGCGCCCCGGAACTCGAGCTGCGACACGGTCTGTAGACGGCTGGTCGAACCCGGATTGCCGATTATGAACACCGCATCCCCTTCCTCCACCCCCTCTTCACTCCATTTGAAGTAGTGGTCCGATCGAAGTGGCTCGCCATTCTCGTCGTACACCCGGAAGAACGAGATGTCGAGTGCATAGCGGGGATAGGTGAAGTTGTCCGGATCGCCGCCGAAGAACCCCATTTGCAGTTCTGGTGCCATCACGAGGCGAAGGTTGGTGTAGCGTTTGAACACGTACGCCGACGTCTTAGCGCCATTCCAGAGGGAGATCACATCCACCTCGATACCGGCATCCTCACCGCCGTGCTCTTCGGTGATGCGCTCGTCGATTTGCTCGGTGACCTGCTCCCTGGCCGCGGTCCGGGCTGCATCTGTCATGACGCCTTCCAGCGCCGCGTCCACTTCGGCAGACACGTCCACGATAGCGATGAGCTGGTCCGCGTAAAAATCCTCTACCGGCCGCTCTTCCGCCAACGACGACGCGTAGAAGCCGTTGTCGAGCAACTCCTCACCCTCTGCGCTCACTTGTGTGACGCTCTCACGACCACAGTGATGGTTGGTCATCACCAGCCCGTTCGGCGAGACGAAGGATGCTGAACAGTTCGACAACCGCAACGCACCCAGCCTCGCGTGCTCGAACCATGCCTCGTCCGGCGCAAAGCCGTAAGCCTCACGGAAGTAGTCGAGGGGTGGGTACTCAAAGGTCCACATCTTTCCGTTGTCGAACCGGCCGGCCCGGACGGTATCCAGCACCAGCGGGACTCTCAACGGGGGCGGGGCCGCAGGTGGTGGTTCGGGTATGACCGGTTGGACGCTGTCGGCCGGGATCGAAGGGGTTGGAGTCGGAGAGATGTCCGGCGCCGGACGGCTTGCCGAGGCACCGCAACCGAGCACCAGGAAGGTGAGCGAGCAGGTGGCCACTGCGTACCGCGGAATCGTTCGTAGTCGGTTCATTATGAGTCTCTGCTTTGTTGTTCGGTCGGTGGTCCTCTTCGTCCCGGGATTTTTCATCATAGCTAGCCGTCTGCGGCAGCGCTATGGGACTGGCGGATTGCAGCCGGTTTCACTCGTCTGCGCCGTAGGTAGAGACCGGCAGCCCGCGCAGGCGGCGAAGCTCCCGATGCTGCTGCTGGATCTTCTTCATAACCTGGTCGACTAGTTCTTGAAAGGTCTCCTTGTCCCGAGGCTTGTTGAGGAATTCCGAATAGTCGAACGGGGGACCGTACGACACATAGATGTGTTTGAAGAGCCGTGGGAAGACCGATCCGACTGGTAGCACCTCCTGCATGCCGTCAATGGCCACCGGTATCACCTTCGGGCGCGCCGATAAGATGACCATCCCGGCCCCTACTCGTCCTTCGCCCACCTTGGATCCGCGCATCCGTGTGCCTTCGGGAAACAGCGTCATAACGCCTTTGGGAAGGACCTTGATCATGCTCCTCAGAGCCCCGAGATCGCGGCGCCCTTCGCGAATTGGAATACACTTATGGACGTCGGAAAACCAAGCCAGAAACGCGTTCTTGTAGTAATTCTCGACCGCCGCCGGATTCCACGGCATGAGATACGGCTTCCACCATGATTGGGGATAAAAGCACATCCCCCCTACAAGAAAGCTGTCGATCATGGTTTGATGGTTGGACAGCAGCAGGATGTTGCGGTCGTACCCAACGTTACTACGCCCGATCACCGTCGTCCGATTGAACACGCGAAACAGCGTCCAAGATATTGCCACCGTGACATTTACGACTATGTAGTTCATGAGTGGCAAGAAGAGCTTGAAGAGACGGCCCCTCCGGGGCGCCTCTATCTCGCGCCGACCGGCACCGTTGCCAGATGAAGTTTTACTCACCGGCGTGAGGGTAATTCTTGCCCACGGGATCGACGTAACGGGGGCATGAATCCGCTACGATCATCGACACCCGCGCGTCACTCTGTACCCACCGTAGCGATCTGCACCGCTTCCCGCTTGCGCCAATCGTCGAGGAACCGCTCGATGCCCGCCTCGGTGAGCGGATGCTTCATGCTCTGCTGCAACACTCCAAAGGGAACCGTCGCGATATCGGCCCCAGCTTTCGCCGCCTCGATAATGTGCCGAGGATGTCTGATCGAGGCGGCAAGAATCTGAGTATCGATTTCCGAATCCATACCAAACACTTCGGCAATCTCCTGAATCAGATCCATGCCCGGCTCGGAAATGTCGTCGAGACGGCCCACAAAGGGAGACACGACGAACGCGCCGGCGCGCGCGGCCAGCAGTGCCTGATTGGCATTGAAGCAGAGGGTCACGTTGGTGCGGATGCCCTCCCGCTTGAGCCAAGCGGTAGCCTTCAGCCCTTCGATGGTCGATGGGACCTTGATGACCACATTGGGGTGCCAGGCGGCGAATTTCATCCCTTCCTTGACCATTCCGTCCGCATCCTCCGAAACCGTCTCGGCGCTGATGGGACCGTCGACCAAACTCGCGATCTTCTTGACCGTTTCCTCGAAATCGGCTCCCTCTTCTCTCGCCATCAACGTCGGGTTAGTCGTCACACCACTGAGAATCCCCCAACTGGCCACCTCTTCGATCTCGCGAATGTTCGCGGTATCAAGGAATATCTTCACAATGCCTCCGAAGTCTCACGCGTTGATTCTGATGCCAAGACCCGGCGCGGGAACGCCGTGGGCATCACACCGGGAGAACCTACCGCCGGGTGGGGTGCGAAGCTACCGCATTTTGCTCCCTTGAGGTGGAAAAACCCACCGTCTATATTCCGTTTGTTGGCTAATTGCAAGTGAGTCTCATTCTCAATTAACCGGGACACCCTGAGACGCCGGCACCGGCGCTTTGGGCGGACCAGATCACGTTCAATGAACCGTTCAATCGCATATCTCCGACCCGCATGCCGCTATAGGGCGGTGTCTCTCGCCGTCTTCCTCACCGTTGCCTGCGGCGGCGCGGCCGACTCCCCCGTCGTCAACATCTACTCCACCCGTCATTACGGCGCGATGGAGCTCATGTATGCCGGCTTCACCGCCGAAACCGGGATCGAGGTTCGGGTATCCCATGGCAATATGCACGCGCTCCTCGAGCGTTTGAGGGCGGAAGGCGAGCACACGGTCGCCGATGCCTTCCTTGCCGTCGACGCCGGTGGACTGTGGCTCGCCGCCAACGACGGATTGCTCCAGTCAGTTGAATCGGCCGTCCTCGAACAGAACATTCCCGAGAACCTGCGGGACCCGGAGAACCGCTTCTTTGCGCTCAGCCAGCGCGTTCGATCCATCGCCTACGTGCCGGGGCGCGTCGACCCATCAGAGATCTCCACCTATGAGGCGCTCACCGATCGGAAGTGGCGTGGTCGCCTCTGTCTGCGACCGTCGACCAACGTCTACACCCAATCCTTGGTGGCGAGTCTCATCGCGGCCCACGGAGAGGCACGCGCCGAAGAGATCGTGAGAGGCTGGGTAGCCAACGAGCCGGAGTACATCGACAGCGACACCCGCATTCTCGAGACCATCGCGGCCGGAGGCTGCGATGCCGGCATCACCAATCACTACTACCTCGGCCGGCTGCTCAAGGCAAACCCTGATTTCCCCGTGAAGATGCTGTGGGCAAACCAGGACGGGCGCGGCGTCCACCGCAACGTTTCGGGCATCGGCGTGACGGCCGCGGCTGCGCATCGAGAGAACGCTATCAAACTCATCGAATGGCTCAGTGGTCCCGCCGGCCAAGCGGGCGACGACAGCGGCCTACCGGGAAGTAATCTGGAGTTTCCGGTAAACCCCGACGTGGATCCACATCCGATCATCGCAGCGTTTGGTCCCTGGACGGCCGACCCGATGCCCCTTGCCGAATACGGGCGCTACCAGGCTGACGCGGTGAAGCTAATGGAGCGCGCTGGTTACCGGTGAGCATGGAACTCTCCTCTTCTCTCTCGACGGTGAGGGCGCGGCGTGCCACCGCAGCGCGCCGCTTGTTGTGGTCTACCCTGCCCGTCATGGTAGCCGCCATGGTCGTAGTGCCCATGGTGCTCCTGGTCGCCCGGCTGCTCCATCCCACCGGCGAGGTGTGGGCCCAGTTGTGGGGCACGATCCTTCCGGAGATGATACGCAACACCTTGCTGCTGATGCTTGGGGTCGCCGTCATCACGTTGGCGCTGGGATCGGGACTGGCGTGGCTGGTAACCGCTTACCGGTTCCCCGGCTCCCGGATCTTCGATTGGGCCCTCATCCTGCCGCTCGCAGTACCAACGTATGTCATGGGCTTCGTGTACATGGCGACGTTCGACTTCGCGGGACCGGTGCAGACCACGTTGCGCGCCTGGTTCGGCGCAGACATTGCGCTGCCGAACATCCGCTCCGGCGGAGGCGCGATACTCGTCATGGGACTGACGCTCTACCCATATGTGTACTTCCTCGCCAGGGCGGCGTTTCGCGAGCAGTCCTCGTCAACGTTCGATGCCGCACGCGCCATGGGATACACCCGGTTGCAAACGTTCTTCAGACTCGTGCTGCCGCTGGCACGCCCGTCACTCGTCGCGGGTGTGACCCTGGCGTTGCTCGAAGCGATGACCGACTTCGCGACGGTAAGGTTTTTCAATTTCCGCACGATGAGTGAAGGCATAGTTCACGTGTGGCAGGGAATGATGAATCGCGACGCCGCTATCGAGTTGTCGGCCCTGTTTCTCTTCTTTGCCTTGACAATCGTGATTGTCGAACGGCTGTTGCGCGGGCGAGCCCGTTATTACCAGCCCGGCCGCCGGACACGCCAGATAACGCGGGTAACACTCGTCGGGTGGCGAAAATGGGCGGCCACCGCAACATGCACGGCGATCTTCGGTGCAGCGTTCCTTCTACCGGCTGCTCGGTTGGTCTCGTGGACGGTTGGTGACCTGTCTAACGTTGCCACCGCGAATGTTCTCAAGACCGTATACCTGGGGTATGTCGTTCGCACGTTCGCATTGGCCGCCACCGCTGCCGTTATCGCCGTGCTCATCGCCCTCATACTCGCCCAGGGTACGCGGATGAACACCGGACGCTTCGGCCGGGCGGCGACGCGACTGGCAACGATGGGATACGCGCTTCCCGGGGCAGTAATTGCCGCCGGTGTTTTGATTACCGTCGCGATCATCGATCGAACCGTCATGAGCGCCTCGGAGAGCCTGTTCGGCATCAACCCCGGATTGCTGTTGACAGGATCCATCGTGGGACTCCTTTACGCGTATGTAGTGCGCTTCATGGCCGTTGCGTACAACAGCGTCGAGTCGAGCATGGTGAAGGTTACCCCCAACATGGAAGAGGCGGCCCGGACGCTAGGCGCCACACCGGGGCGCGTGATGTGGCGAGTGCACCTTCCGTTGATCAAGGTGGGAATGGCCGCCGGAGCGGCGTTGGTGTTCGTTGATGTTATGAAGGAGCTGCCTGCAACCATCCTGCTAGCGCCGTTCGGCATGGAAACGCTTTCCATGTGGACTTATATGCTGGCGGCGGAATCGCTCTGGGAGTCGGCCGCATTGCCATCGCTCACCATCGTGATCGTGGGACTGATACCGGTCATGCTGCTCATGCGGGTGGGCCGTATGGCCACCCCGGGGGGGAACCAGTAGCATGGCCGAGACCATTTTGTCTCTGAGCGGCATCGAGAAGCACTACGGAAATATACCAGCTGCCGTGGACGTTACCCTAGATGTCCGCGTAGGCGAGCTGCTGGTCCTGCTGGGCCCGAGCGGGTGTGGTAAGTCGACATTATTACGCCTCATCAGCGGTCTCGAAACGCCGGACCAGGGCACTATCTCGAGCAACGGTCGCGTTCTCAGCGACGCGTCAACGCTAGTGCCTCCCGAAGAACGTAAGATCAGTTTGGTGTTTCAGGACAACGCGCTGTTTCCGCACATGACGGTTTGCGACAATGTGGCGTTCGGCCTACCCAAGCACAAAGCCGGCGCCCGCACGCGACGGGTAGGTGAAGTTCTCGACATGGTACGGCTCGCCGACGTCGCCGGTCGATATCCGCACGAACTCTCCGGCGGCCAACAGCAGCGGGTGGCACTGGCGAGAGCGCTCGCCCCACAACCGGCGCTGGTCCTGCTTGACGAGCCGTTCTCGGACCTCGACAGGACACTGCGGATAGCACTCCGCGATGAGGTACGCGAAGTTCTCAAGGCGAACGGCACGTCAGCGATTCTGGTCACTCACGATCAAGAGGAAGCCCTCGCCGTAGGAGATCGAGTGGCGGTGCAAAACGCCGGCCGCATAGAGCAGATTGGCGCTCCTGAGGATCTGTTCAAGACTCCGGCATCGCGGTTCGTTGCCGAGTTTGTCGGAGAAACCGACTTCATCACAGGCGAGGTCACGCCCACCGGCATTCGTACGGAAATAGGCACTCTCGACCAGACAGACGGCATGCCGGTTGGGACAGCCGTAGACATTGCGATTCGGGCGGATGATGTGGCCATCACTCCAGATCCGAACGGACCGGGAACCGTGGTGTCGCGAACGTTCACCGGCATGCAGAACGTGTACCGCGTCCGCCTTGCCTCCGGGGCGATCGTCCGCAGTCTTCAGCCACACACCCTCGTCCTCACCGAAGGTACTCACGTACAAGTCCGTGCAGCACCGGGTCACCACCTGGCCTGGTTTCCCGCTGGGGCATACGGGAACTGATACGATCGCTGCGAGGTTGCTAGGATCGGGTGGATGCGAGGTCCGGGAAGTAACGAACAGCTAGCTGTACAACTCAGAAGAACGAGCCATGACAGGAAAAATCGTACGCGGCATGTTGGCCGCCTCGGCTGCGCTCGCCATCAGCTCCGGTTCGGTCATCGCGCAGGAGACTGCGGACCAAGAGGCCGCCGCCATTGAGACGAATGCGAGCCACATTTTCAGCACTGTGATGAGCCCGTTCTGTCCCGGAAGGCTCATCGCCAATTGCCCTTCACCCGCAGCGGCCGAGCTGCGGGAAGAAATCCGCGGGCAACTAGCGCAAGGCGCCACGGTTGAAGAGATAACGAACGAGCTGTACGCCACCTACGGCGACGAAATCCGCAGCATGCCCGAGGCCAAGGGGTTCGGACTACTGGCTTGGGCGGCTCCTGGCGCGTTCTTTGTAGTGGCCGGGGTTTTCTTGGCGTTGTGGATGCGCTCCACCGCGAGAAAGGGCGCGCCGCCGGCTGGAACTGACGCCGAGGAGCTGGATGCTGAGTCGGCGGCGCTGCTGGAGGAGGAGCTGGCAAAGGTTCGTTAGGCAGTAGGCGTGCTTACCGCCTACTGCGCGCCAGCCACTGTCAGCTCGTCTCTAAGCTCCTCGGCCGTGGCAAACCTATCCTCGGGTTTCCATTCGAGAGCCTTGCGAACGGCTGCCTCAATCCGTTTCGGTATTTCAGGGCGCTGCTCACAGGCGCTCGGTGCGGGGTCGTCGAGACGGCGCACGATGACGGCGTCGGGATGGGAAGGACGGAACGGCGGAGCTCCGATCAGCATCTCATATATCACACAGCCCAAACTGTAAATATCCGTGCGCGCGTCGAGCCGAAAACGGCCCATGGCCTGCTCGGGACTCATATACGTAGGCGTTCCCAGGACCTCGCCTGGGGCCGTGAGACGGTCATCCATCGACGCCTTGAGGGCTACGGCCACACCGAAATCGGTCACCATCGCGTGGCCTTTCGAGAACAGGATGTTGTCGGGCTTGATGTCTCGGTGAATGATGCCCGCGCTGTGCGCGCACACCAGCGCATCCGCGATCTCCCTCCCTATGGCAACGGCCTCGGTCACATCGAGGCGCTCTGTCTTCTCTAGGCGCTGTCGCAGCGAATCACCCGGCAGATAGGGCATGACCAGGAACGGCAAGTCCTCGACCTCCCCACCTGAGAACGTCGGTACGATGTTCGGATGCCCTAGGCTGCAGCCGACCGCCACTTCGCGCTCAAAGCGCTCCCGCATGATTCGGGTGGCCAGCGATCGATTCAAGACCTTCAACGCCACCTGATCACCTGTCGACACGTCCTCGGCCAGAAACACGGTGGCCATCCCCCCCCTGCCGAGGAATCGCTCAACCCGGTAGCGATCGGCCAACCCCGAACGAACGACGTCGATCAGCTCTTGTCTCATGCCCAATTCCGCTCCATGACAGTCGACGACAAAACGCGAGGCAGAAACTCCTACAGCTTCCACCCGGGAAGAATATGGCCGGAGCGCCGGAGCACCGACAGGAGTGAACGACGCATCATCCCCAAAAAATCTGCTCCACGACCACCACGGCTCCCGACGCCGCAGACACAATCAACACCGTCTTCCTGATGGAAGATCCCCGATCGGCAATAGCTGCCGTGCTGCCCGAGATAACAAAGCCGACGAGCACGCCGGGAACAAGCGTCGCTCCCATGCGGAACTCCTCCCACCCGAACCGCCCAACGGACGCCAGGGCCATAATCGACATCACGACGCCTACCACGAAGTACCCCGAGAGCGTACCGCGGAGGCGCGATCCCGCCGCGTCTTGATAGAGCAGTGCCATGGGAGGCCCGCCGATCGACGAAATTGTCCCCGTCAGGCCGGAAAGCGCCCCAGCTGCCATCAACGAGCGAGGCCCAGGCCGTACACGCACGCCGGTGGCGTTGATACCCACGACCAGCAGGACCGCGGCTCCGATCGCCAACGACATACGGTCCCGGGGCAGCACGGCCAGCGTACCGGCGGCCACCAAGACTCCGAACAGCCGTCCCCCAATCGCCCAGCCCAGGCCCGAAAGATCCATCGAGCGGCGCTCCCTATGGCTGATCAGCACGGTCAGCACAAGCGCATTGACGAGGAGGGGTCCGGGAACCAAAGCGGGGGCGATGAGTACCAGGAGCGGTGCTCCAACCACACCTAGTCCGAAACCGATGGAACCCTGTAGCGTGGCGCCGACACAGACCACGGCCCATGCGAGTAGCAGTTGGATCGCAGTGAGCGTCACGAAGATGTGATTGGAAAGCTCATGGACTTGGAAGGTAACGGAAAGATAACGACGTCACGCATTAAAATATCCATCAGAACAATGACAAAGACCTCGCCGCGAGGCTCAACCGGAGCCTGTCGCAAGCGCCGCCACTGTGATAGAATCCACAGCTCATCATTCAGCTATCCGAGGTATACCATGCGTTCGATTCCACTGACACTCGTTGCGCTTTCCCTGGCACTGCCGGCGGCGGCGCAGGACGCCGACCGCACGGTCTCGGGCGGCGGCCAGTTGGCCCCGGGCTGGATGGCCCGCACCGACCGCGGCCAGAATTTCGACAACATCCGGCTCGTCGAGAAGGGGACGGGGTGGGACATCACCGTTGGCCCGGGCGTGACCCTCTACCGCGAAAACGACAGGGCGACTGGTAGCTACACGATCTCGGCCACGATCGAACAGCTCAGCTCCAAAGGGCACGGGCACGGGACCGGACTCATCTTCGGCGGCAAAGACATGCAAGGCGCCGATCAAGTCTACAGCTACTTTCTCGTACGTGGAGACGGGAGCTACATCATCAAGACCCGCACCGGCGACGACACGGCTGAAATCCGTGGCTGGACCAAGAGCGAGGCCATCAACGCGTCAGAACTCGCGCACATGACCAATGAGGTCGCTATCCGCGTGGCGGACGGTGACGTGATTTTCATGGTGAACGGAACCGAAGTCGACCGGGTCCCGGCAGCCGATCTCTACACCGATGGCATCGTCGGTCTACGGTTGAACCACAACCTCGACATGCACATCGACAGCTTTAAGATCGAGAACTGAGAGGTAGGAAGTAGGAAGTAGGAAGGGGATCGGGGGTTGCCCGATCCCCTTGATCGTTTAAGGGGGTTAGGCTACTGCCAGGGCCAGATCACCACTGCACCGCCATCCTTCAAGACAAACGTCATAGGATCAACAGGTGTCGGATTCGCCATCTGGATCGTGAGCACGTCGCCGACTGGATTGCTGTCGGTCACGTCCATGTAGAACCCGGTCGTCGGGGTCGTTCCGAAGATGATGTTGTTCAAGATGATAGTGAACTGTGTGTCACCCGAGTTGTAGTTCAAGCGTGCGCAGGGGGAAGTGCGGGCGACTCAAGCCATCAACGTATCAGCTCGAGGTGGACCGCCACGCGAAATCCCGTGACGCCGATATCCCTTCCGGACTGCCTGACCGAGCCTGTCAAGCCATCGGCGTGAAGCACCACGGCGAGGCGTTGCGTCGCGCGGGCGCGAAGATCGAGTCCGAATCGGAGCGACTGCCCCAAACGCTCGAGAGAGGTATTGACCGTATCGGGAGCTGCGTTGGAGAGACGGTATTCAAAACGCGGCACTACGCTGGTAGTGAAGCCGAGAGGAATCGACAACTCGCCGCCCACGCCGAACAGATTCCCCCGGGGGAGAAGTGCGGCTCCCACCGCCGTCTGCTCTACTCGCGGATCACCTCGGAACACGTCGAACACGTACAACGTCAAGGCGGACGATCCGAGACCTTGGTTGACTGCCGCATAGCCGATCACTCGGTTGCCCACACCATTCTGGGAGGAGCCATCGATGCGGTCTTTTGCGCGCCGCGCGAGAATCCCGGCGAGCCGCAAATAGGTTCGCCGTGCGATCGGGCCCTCGATACCGGTGCGGATCCGCAGCTCCGATCCAGGACGGAGCTGGTCAGACTGCCCCAGCACCGGTTCGTATTCCAGCGGCCTGCGGTACGTGGCCCCAAAACCAAGCGCCATCCTCCCGATGGGAACGGCACCGGCGAATCCCCCACCGACGTTTCCGCCGGATCCGAAGTCCGCGGTCGAGAACCCGATCACGTCGCTCGAGATCGCCCCCAAAATTGAAAGCTCCTCGAACGCAACCGTCTTCACTCCGGTAGGCACGGTTCCTGTCAACAACACCACCAATCGGCCAGGCACGATGTTTACGGTCAGTCGAGCTTCCGTATCCAATACACCGGAGACCGTCTGGTCGGCCAGCTGGCTCGGATCCGAAGACGTCAAATCGACAGTGGCATATCCACTCGATAGCGCGACATTCCCGAACCGGCCCAGTTGGTACGTAATGATCACGGGCACAGTGAATTCCGTGACCTTCCTGAAGGGAAGCCCCACATCGAAAGTGTAGCTCTCGAACAGACTCGACACTCGTACGTCGACCTCCTGCTGAGCCGCCGAGGCCACAGGAACGGCTAGCAATGCCCCGAGTGCCACGAGCCGATGCGTCTTCATCATGGCAGCTTGAAGATGATCCGCACGATCCCCGACACGGTCGCAGTCGTGCCCGTGGCCGTGGGCGTAGGCGAGGGCGAGGCAATGTTGGTCGTCGTCGAACTCTGACCTCCGGTCTGGCCTCCCCCGGTATTCTGCTCGGCCTGAGTCGCCGCAATGTCCACTACTACACTCGCCATGGCACTCAATACGGCGTTCGCCGGTCCGAGCACCGGCTCGGCAACCGTGGTCTGAGACACCGTAGTTACCTGGCTCGCCGACGCGCCTTCTACCGTCGCAGCCGCGGCGGCGGCCTCATACTGCGTCCGCGCAAGCTCGAAACCAGGGTCGGCCTGTACCGCGTTGGAAAAGTGAACGGCTGCCGTGGCGTAGTCTCCCAGATCCTCCGCCAATAATCCGCGAGAGTAGGACAGAAACGCCGTGAGGCTCTCGGTTCCATTCTCCAGAATGGCCTGGCGCTCGGCGAGCGAGAGCCGGTACCCCAAACGGAGCGAGATCCCAACGACCAACTCTTTCTCCATGCGCAGCAGGTCGCGGAGACGGCCAGTGGTTAATTCGGGCCCGGTCACCTCGCCGTTGGCTTGCACGACGCTAGCCTCTAGCCGGACATCACCTCGTGGAGGGATCACCGCCAGACCCTGCACCATCCGGCTGGCTCTGGCCAGCCGCCCCACCCGTGCCGCCGTCGCCGGATCGACGCTCCCCATCTCAGTCAGTCTCAACTCCTGTAGCAGAGCGCCAATCTGCAACCGCTCGACCAACCTGAAGCGTTGTAGCAGCGACAGATCTGATATGATCATTTGCGCGAGACCACGCCCCAACGGTGCGTATGTCGAATCTCCCAACACGGTCAACGGAAGTACGGCAATCGTGTTGGCGTCGGCCGGCTGGGTGGTCAGCTCCTGCTCGCGAGCCAGGGCTTCCCGGGCCCGCGACGTGGACCGCTCCCGGCGGGCAAGCATCTCCCTCGCCCGCACTGCCGGTGTGCCCCGTGCATCGCCGTGCGCTTCGGCGAACGATGCGTAAAGGGCGATCGCCTCGTCATATTCGCCTGCTTGCTCGAGGCACTGGCCTATGACGAGTGGCCCCAGGGCGTCTGTGGGGCGCAGGTCGGCACCACGGCTAGCAACGGTGGCAGCGCTATCACAGCGCCCGGCGGCGAACAGCGCCGCACCGTATCGCAGCAGCAGCTTGCCATTGTTGGGTTGGCTCTCGAGCCGAGCCTCGATATCTGGTATCTCTTGGGGAGAAACCTCAGAGGCCCCGCCGGGCAGACAGGCCGCGCCGAGCAAGGCCAACATGGGGTATCGGGGTCTTAAGAGAAAAAGGGACAACCGGTGCTTAGCTAAGGAGGCCACAATCTCACTCCTTGGGGACACTGCGAGTTGAGAACTTGTCTCGCAAACCCCTTGAGCGTCAAGGGCCCACGACTGGCCGGGTGGCCTTGGGAGCGGGAGCTACGGCTTGGTCCTAGTAGTCGCTCTGGTGCAGCAGGTCGCGCATGCGTCGGGACTGCTCTTCAATGGACTTGATCGCCTCTAGGGTCTCTTTGTCCAGGGGAGGGTCTCTCAACAACAGCAGTTGGGCCTCGGCCAGAATGGCCGAGAGTGGGTTGGCAAGGTCATGGCGGAGCTTGCTGATGCGCTCTGCGATAGCTCCACCGTCCGTCATTCCGCTATCAGGGAGCGATACAGATCCCGAATATGATGGTCGCGCAGATCTCGGACGGAATCCCAGAGGTCAGGTTCCATGGCACCGAAGAATATCTCAGCCGTGGCCAAGGCCTCTTGAGCCTCGCCGGAACCGAAGACGAGCCTGCCACGCCAAGAACCGTCTTCGGCTCTCCTGACCACCAGCCGCAGCGCAATGATCTCCTCTCCATAGCGAATCGGAGGTAGATCGTGGACTGCTGGTTCGCTGGGATAGGGCTGATTGTATCGAGGAGATGTATTCCCGGACATTCGGATCTTCCGAAAGGTTTCGTAAATATAATACCACCTGTGACTTACGCAACAGCGACCGAACAGTCACCGGCCATCGTGTCCGCCAAGCATTGCCTCAATGCCACACGGCCCAAATCTTGCTTTTTACATTACTTAATTGGGGCAATTATGTGGCAACGAGGGTAACTGCCTGGGGCCGGGGGTTCGGCGGGCCTGCATGCGGTGATCTCCTCACAGTATGGAGGGCAACGGGTCTATTGTGAACGTCACGATGAAGAGCACAGCGGTAGCCACTCCCAGCGGCCAGCGACTCGTGGGAATAGGCCGGTGCGGATCGAGTACGGACGGGTGGGCGAGGCGGCCCCGGCCCAGGATCAGGATGAGAGCTGCCCAGAGCCACCACCCCCAAAACTGAAAGCCCAATATCACGAGGCCGTACCACATCAGCTTGCCGATGGTCGCCTGGTGCCGGCCGACCAGAGCGTAGAGGATGTGGCCACCGTCCAACTGGCCCAAGGGCAACAAGTTGAGCGTAGTCACGAAGAGCCCGAACCATCCGGCCAGCGCCATCGGGTGCAGCAGCACCGTTCCCTCCCCGACCAGCCACGATATCGCGGCTGACATCAACAACGAATCCCCGAGGTAGAACGGGCGCTGGCCAATGTAGATCAGCTGCCGGGTCACACCCTCCGCGCCGGCTATGACCTGGGAGTTGAGGAGACCAATGACGAGGACGACGAGGGCGACGACCAGACCAGCCCAGGGACCCGCCGCACCCACGTCGATGAGTTGGCGCCGGTCCACGATCGGGCTTCGCAGCCGAATGAACGCTCCGAACGTCCCGATGAAATTGAGTTGCGGCGGAGCCGGCAGGAAATACGGCAGTGATGCGCTTATGCGATACCACTTGGCGACCACGTAATGTCCCATCTCGTGAGCCAGGAGGATGCTCATGAGGGCGGTCGCAAACCCCAGGCCCGGCATAGAGGCTCCGATCCACTCCTTGACGGACCCCCACCACACGGCCAGATCAGGGCCGACGGGAAAACCGAACCTGAGCGGGGAATCCGTAAGGAAAGTGCCCGCAATCCAGACGGTGGCGAAGGTAGCCAGGAACAGCAGCAGGTGTAGCGCCCACCTGTCCGCCGGGGCTGGTGCCAGGGCCCGAATGAGCACGAGCCGGTCCGATCCCTCTCGACGTGACCAGTAATACGTCCCGGGCCAGGCCTTCAGGGCCTCGAGCAGCTCCGGCGTACTAGAGCTGTAGGCTGGGGCAAGGACGGCGTCCACCACTTCTCTGTCGAGGGCCGTACAAACACGCCAGTAGCTGAGAAACCGCGAGATCTGCCTCAAAGGCACCCTTGACTGACCCTCCAGTAAACTTTATTATGATTTGCTTTCATTATCATCGAGAAACCCCGTACCGAAACCTGCACGCATCACATCTCGCACGGCCCAGCCGAGGCTGCGTAGCGTTCGCCATACCATACCGAAGGAAGTATCCGGAACCATGGAGTCCCCCCACCGTGGACATCACTGAACTGAAACAAAAGTCCGTCGCGGAGTTAAACGCGATGGCCGAAGATTTGAACATCACCAACTACTCAGGCCTGCGCAAGCAGGATCTGATCTTCCGTATCGAGCAGTCACTCCTCGACACTGACACCGTTCTGCGCGGGGAGGGTGTCTTGGAGATTCTCCCTGAGGGGTACGGCTTTCTCCGAAGCCAGGACTGGAACTATCTGTACGGACCCGACGACATCTATGTGAGCCCCAGCCAGATCAAGCGGTTCGACCTGCGAACGGGGGATACGGTGCTGGGTCAGGTACGGCCGCCCAAGGAAGGGGAACGCTACTTGGCGCTGCTCAAGGTGGAGAGTGTGAATTTCGGAGATCCCGAGGCCGCCAAGCACCGGATTGCGTTCGACAACCTCAAGCCCCGCTATCCGAATCGACGCATCTCCCTCGAGCGGAAGGACGGAGACCTCTGCTGCCGGGTCATTGACTTGCTTTCGCCCATCGGTTTCGGCCAGCGGGGCTTGATCGTTGCCCCACCGAAGGCGGGCAAGACGATCTTGCTCCAAAAGATCGCGAACGCGATACACGAAAACGCTCCGGAAGCCACGCTCATCGTCCTATTGATCGACGAGCGGCCCGAAGAAGTCACGGACATGGAAGAGAACGTCCACGCCGAAGTCATCGCATCGACGTTTGACGAGCCCGCAGACCGCCACGTGCAGGTGGCAGACATGGTGATCGAAAAGGCCCGCCGTCTCGTCGAGCACAAGAGGGACGTCGTGATCCTACTCGACTCGATCACGCGACTTGCCCGGGCGCACAACGTAGTGACCCCCCACTCCGGCAAGATTCTCTCGGGCGGTGTAGACGCCAACGCCTTACAGAAACCAAAACGGTTTTTCGGTGCGGCCCGGAACATAGACGGCGGCGGGTCCTTAACCATCATCGCGACCGCGCTAATCGAGACCGGAAGCCGAATGGACGAGGTGATCTTCGAAGAATTCAAGGGCACTGGTAACATGGAGCTGGTGCTCGACCGACGCATCGCCGACCGACGTATTTACCCTGCCATCGACGTCCAAAAGACCTCAACCAGAAAAGAAGAGCTTCTGCTCGATCAAGAGGAACTCAACAAGACCTACCTGCTACGCAATTTTCTGGCCGACATGTCCACTGTGGAGGCGATCGAGTTCTTACTGGAGCGCATGAAGCGCGCGAAGACGAACAAGGAGTTCTTCGCGACTATGCAGCAAGGGTAGCCGTGTGTGATGCAGCCGGCAGCCACACTTCCGACCAGCGGCCGACTTTTTGGCATCGACTGGGGTGAGAAACGCATCGGAGTTGCAATCTCCGATCCCGAGCAAAGGCACGCCCACCCTTTGACGACGCTGACCCGCCGTAAGGGAAGGCGATTCCCCCTCAAGCAACTCAAGAGTCATCTGGACGAGCAGGCGCCGGTGGGTGTGGTTTTCAGTCTTCCCTTGGAGGCTTCGGGTGACGAGGGTCCGACGGCACGTCGAGTTCGCGATGAGGGTGGACTGATGGGGGAAAAAACCGGCCTTCCGGTCATCTTTCTCGACGAGCGTATGACTACGGCTAGAGCGCTCAGTGCGATTCGCGATTTGGGCGGATCCACTGTAGGCCGCAAGAGTGACGTCGACCAACTCGCCGCCACCGTGCTCTTGCAGGCGTACCTAGACACATGCCGCCAATGAACCGACGGTCCCTCGGAGTACTCGCAGCCGTGCTTTCCATGGCTTGCTCCAAGCCGCAGGCCGCTGGCGAGGATCCGGTTCGAGTGACGATTCCGCAGGGCGCATCGGTCTGGACCGTGGCTGATTCCCTGTTTTCCCGCGGCGTCATCGATTCGCCGCGCTGGTTCCGAATGTACGCCAAGCTGGCAGGCTACGAGCGAGCCCTTCAAGCCGGCGTGTACGACTTTCAGCACGGAGCATCGGGGCGTCGCGTTTTGCACGATCTGGTCGCGGGTCGTACTGCCCAGAATCGGCTGGTCGTACCGGAGGGGCTCATGCTCAACGAGGTGGCCGAGCTGGTTGAGGCGCAACTCGGCATCCCGGCAGAGAGCTTCCTGGAAGCGGCCCGGGACAGCACCCTGGTAAGCAGAGTGCAAGCGCGCGAGCCCACCCTGGAGGGATATCTCTACCCCAACACGTACAGTGTGTCGATCGGCGCTACAGCGCTCGATGTCGTGAAACAGATGGTGGCGCAGTTCGAAAAACGCTGGCAGCCTGCATGGAACAGACGCCTCGACACCCTTCAGATGACACGGGACGAAGTGGTGACGCTAGCCTCGATCATAGAGGGAGAAGCGCAACATCCGTCGGACCTTCGGTATGTGTCCTCGGTCTACCATAACCGACTCGCCAGGAAAATGCGTCTCGATGCCGACCCAACCGTCATCTACTCGTTGGGGAAGCGGCGCAGGCTCTTCATTCGCGACTACCGAATCCAGTCTCGCTACAATACGTACATCATCGACGGCCTCCCACCGCACCCGATCACCCAACCGTCCGCCGCGACGATCGAGGCGGCATTGTACCCCCACCGGAGCGATTTCCTGTTCTTCGTGGCTGGACCCGGCGGCCGGCATGTCTTCTCTCGCACATACCGAGAACACTTGGAAACCACTCGGCGGATACGCGACCGGTGAGAGCCCGCAGCGTTATCGAAAGGACGCATCCAATGCATCTCGAATGCGACGCGTGGCGCGCTCGATGTCCGCGGCACCAAAGATCGCACTGATGACCGCCACGCCCTGGGCTCCGGCCGCAACCACGGCGGACACGTTACGTTGGTCGATCCCGCCGATGGCAATGGCAGGGATACCCGTCGGTGCGAGCCTCGCCAGGCGTTTGAACCCCTCAGCTCTCAGAGGCAGTCCCGCATCGGCCTTGCTTTGGGTAGGATAGAACGGGCCGATGCTCCAATAGTGTGCCCCAGTCGCCTCCGCGGCGTCGCCTGCTTCACCGTCGCAGCCCACCGAAAGGCCCACGCGGAGTGACGCCGGAACGATCGCCCCGACGCGATTGGGCGGAAGGTCGTCGGCTCCGAGGTGCACCCCGTGGGCTCCAACGGAGAGGGCCACGTCCAGCCGGTCGTTTACGTACACCGGAACGTCCACGGCCCGCAGAATACGCTCGGTGGTGCGACACAACTGGGAGGCTGGGGTGTGTTTCATTCTGATTTGCACCGCCGTCGCGCCACCCGCCGCGGCGGCACGACAACCGTCCACGACATCGCGGCCAGGGATCAGTTCCGAGGCCGTAACGGCAATCAGGCGGTAATCGGGAGGCACGTTGAATAATATGGCGGTTCGGGGGATTCGCGGGGCCACGGTCGTAGAGACCGACGACCGGGAGCTTATACTCACGGCAACGAGGGAGCTGCTCGAGGCCCTCGTTTTGGCCAATGATATTGCTGTAGACGACATCGCGAGCATAATGTTCACTATGACACCCGACCTCCAGAGCACATATCCGGCGCAGGCGGCTCGCCGGCTCGGGTGGGAGAACACGCCGCTGCTCGGCGCTCTGGAGACAGCAGTGCCAGGTGGTCTCCCGCGGTGCGTCAGGGTATTGATGCACGTGAACACCGATCGGGCACCGGCGGACATCAAACACATCTACTTGCACGAGGCCCAAACCCTCCGCCCGGACTTGTAATGGAAAAGATCATCGTTTCTCCACGAGGCGCACGGCGGTGGCGCCGAGGCCATCCCTGGATCTACCGCTCCGACGTGGAACGGTCAGACGCGGCGCCGGGTGTCGTCCGGGCGGAGGACACCCACGGAAACTTCCTCGGTCAAGCGCTCTGGAGCCCACCTTCTGAAATCAGCTTGCGTTTCCTCACGTCCCAGGAAGCACCCGTCGATGGTGACTGGTGGCACGACCGGATGGCCGAGGCCCTTGCCGTGCGCGACCCGGAGAATCTGGACGCCACAGGTTATCGCATCGTGCATGCCGAAGGCGACAGCCTGCCATCACTGATCGTCGACAAATACGGAGAAATCGTCGTCGTACAACTGCTTTCGGCTGGACTGGAGGCGGTGCGAGGCCAGGTACTCGCCGCCATCGACACCGTAGTCAACCCGAAATCTATCCTCCTCCGTAACGACGCATCGGTGCGGCGTCATGAGGATCTTCCCTTGGAGGTCGAGGAAATCCGAGGCCCCATTCCTGAATTCGTCGAAGTACGTGAGGGCGCCGTGCGGTATTTGGTCGCACCGCACACGGGGCAAAAAACGGGCTGTTTCCTCGATCAAAGGGAAAACCGCGTTCTCATGGCCGGCGTGGCCCACGGCCGCGCACTCGATCTGTTCACCTATCAGGGGTTGTTTGCACTCCAGATGGCCCGGCGCGCCGAATCAGTGGTGGCTGTGGACTCCAGCGCCGCCGCTCTGGAGGTCGCGGCGAAGAACGCAGAATTGAACGGTCTCGACAACCTGGAGTGGGTGGAGGCCAACGTCTTCGACTTGCTGCGCGAGTACGAAAGGGAGGGTCGACAGTTCGACACCATCGTTCTCGACCCACCCGCGTTCGCGCGCCAGCGCTCCGCCATCGATCGGGCGTTGAGAGGATACAAGGAAATCAACCTGCGTGCGATGCGCATCCTGGCGCCTAAGGGCACCATATTTTCCGCCTCATGTTCCTTCCACATCGGCCGGGACCGTTTCTTCGAGATGCTCATTTCAGCCGCTTCCGACAGCGGCCGGCGTCTAGTGTTGCAAGAGATCACGGGGCAGAGCCGTGACCATCCCAGGATCCTCACGGTGCCCGAGACGGGATACCTGAAAGCCGCCGTGTTGCGGGCGGTGGATTGACGGAGGGCGGTAAGGCGGTAGGGCGGTAAGGCGGTAAGTAGGTCGGAATGACGGAAAGACTGAACGACGGAATGTAAGCGACAGATCCCGCCTGACCGCCGGGGTGGGGTGCGGGGGGTGGTACCGCCGGGCGGTGAAGGGCGCGGGTAGGGTACCGCCGGGGAAGGGGAGGGTGGAAGGGCGGCGGGAGGCTTGACCGTCTGACCGGCGATCGCGAGGTTGACGGTACCGTGCTCACCAACCCCAAACCCGAGCCTCCGCAGCGCAGGACTCAGTCCTTACGCCGCGAATACCAAGAATTCCTTCTGCAGCGTATTGAGGAGTACAAGGAGCAGCTGTCACGCTCAGAATTGCTGAGTCTCGGGGACGATGCAGTCCGCGAACTCGACGCCGGGCCCGAGGGTCAATTGGTCTTGACCGAAGTGCTCTTGCTCGATCACGTAGACCGGATCATCAAGCAGCGGCTCCGGCTGCCGGCCTTTCGGCGCTGGCGAGGAAAACACCTCAAACTGCGGCGAGCACAGCAAGCACCGACACACTGGGGATTGCCCTCTGACACGCCGCTCTCGCGGCTCGCACGCAGCCTGGAAGAGGACGAATTGGCGCTGGTGGTCGGAAACAGAGCCGCACCCGCGGGTCTTCTGATTGCCGCCTATGAAGCCAACGTGCTGCTCATCGATCAAGACCTGCCCGGCGTCGAAGCGAGCGAGAGCCGCGCAGCCGCGGAGGCTCTCGGCCAGCGCTTCCACACACTCGTGATCAACCTCGGCGGGTGGTTCCCCGACGTGAATCCCAACCTCGTGGTGATCGACCCCACCCTCATCGGATCTCTGGACGACGCGACGGCATCCAAGTTGGTCAAGCTGCTCAAGTCTCGAACCGCACCGGGCGGAGTCCACCTGGTTCTTTCCCTCTCGCTGGAAGAAGATCTCATTCCTATGGACGTCTGGAAACGGCATTACGGCGGATGGGTGGTCGAATCCTCGTCGCGCGCGGGCCGACCGCACTGGCTTCTCACCACTCGGCCCTGATCACTTCACGACAAGATTCCCAAACTGAAACGACGGCCGAAACGTCGCGGGGCCGGCAAAGCGGCCGGCCCCCGTGCAACGTACGGCTGAGCTCCTGCGTCAGCCTAACGACGACGCTTCGGCTTCGTCGTTTTCTTCGCGGCTTTACGCCGCTTGGTGGCCTTGCGCTTGGTTGCCTTGCGTTTGGGCGCCTTGCGCTTGGTTGCCTTGCGCTTGGTCGCCTTGCGTTTTGGCGCCTTGCGCTTGGTTGCCTTGCGCTTGGTGGCCTTCTTGGCCCTTCGCTTAGCTGCCATGAAAACTCCTCCCGGGAATAATGAAGCGATCCATCCGGATTGGATGGATCTTACGTTGCGCGGCGGACCCCGCCGCAGACCACTCCTGCGCGCTCGAACACATGAGTGGAAGCCTCAACCAGCAGACGGCGGTTTCGCCGTATCGAGCAAACGCCGAAGCGTTGATTCATTGAGTGCAATTTTCGTCGTTGGAGGTAAAAAAGAGGGGAAGCGAAATAGCGCCGTCGAAGAGAAAAGCCGGCACCGCCCCAAAACCGAGGCACCGTCTCCTCCGGTGTTTTCTATTGTAGCGTCGAAGCCGCTTCATACGATCAAGTTTCCGGTCGGCGCGTAAATCGAAGCGAATATTATACATACCGACAGAACGCGCAATACTTTTTTCTGAAGTCACCACGACAAACGCTCTCCAACGTTTGACATCTCCGACCACCAAACGAACAGATCGCGCGAATACTCCAAGTTACGAATATGTGATCGAGCACTAAAACCTGCCTTTGCAAACTGTCCGGCTGCCTCGTGCATCACCACAGACCACTTCCATGCGACCGTCTCAACGTAGAGTGTTTGATACACGAGTCTGTGAGGGAAATCACCTTTCCCCTGCACGCTCGGTGCCGATCCACGTCCAGCGATTATATTATTCGGCACTACATTACTGACCTTTCCTGCGAACGGTTGATGCGCGCAATTCAGAAACTTCAGCGGGCCCCCGGCCTAATTCTCACCGACATCCCCAAACCCACATGCGGCCTCACCGACGTGGTGATCGAGGTGCACCACGCAGGCGTCTGCGGAACCGACCTCCACATCGCCGACTGGAATGAGTGGGCTCAGGGCCGTATAAAGCCGCCCATCGTGGTCGGCCATGAATTCGCAGGAGAGATCGTCGAGATCGGCCGAGACGTCGGTGACACCTTTCATATCGGTCAGCGTGTAACCGCAGAGGGACACATCGTCTCCGGCCACACGAGACAGAGCCGCACGGGGGCCGGTCACGTGTGTCCCAGCACCCAAATCATCGGCATCGATCGTGACGGGGCATTCGCCGAATACATCGCCATGCCGGCCTCGAACGTGATGCCGCTGGGTGACATCTCCACAGTGACGGGAGCCATCATGGATCCCATCGGCAACGCCTTTCACACCGTTCTCACGGCAGATATTCCGGGAAGCACCGTCCTCGTGCTAGGCTGTGGACCCATTGGATGCTTCGCAGTCGGCGTCGCACACGCCGCAGGAGCGGCCCGCATCTTCGCCGCCGACCTCGTCACCCGCCGTCTCGAACTCGCAAGAGAAATGGGCGCGCATGTCTGTATCGATGTAATCCAAGAAGACCTGGTGCAGCGTGTGATGGATGAGACGCATTCGGCGGGCGTCGATGTCGTATGTGAAATGTCCGGACATCCGGACGCCATCAGACAGGCATTGAAGTGCGCGCGACCGGGCGGTCGAGTGCAGCTCCTGGGCATTCCCGAGAAGGAAGTGCCCATCCAAATCGCCAACGACCTGATCTTCAAAGGGCTCACAGTCTACGGCGTCGTGGGACGCAAAATGTTCGAGACGTGGTACCAGATGCGGTCCTTCCTTGAATCGGGGCTCTTTGATCCGTCGCCCGTCGTCACCCACACCTTTCCCATGCAACAGATCGACGACGCCCTCGCCGCTATTCGATCCGGCGAAGCGGGCAAGGTCATCCTCGAAATTGGAGGAAGTGCATGAACGCCACCATGGAACAGCGGCTGCGAGACGAACTCCACCAATTCCGGCAGGATGGGATCTACAAGAAACTCAACTACATCGACTCGCCCCAAGCGCCCCGTGTCACCATGGAAGGACGAGGGCAGATCATCATCCTGTCGAGCAACAACTACCTCGCCCTGAGCAACGAGCCCTCGGTTGTACGGGCTGGGAAGGATGCCCTGGAACGCTTTGGAGCCGGTACGGCAAGCGTCCGATTCATCTGTGGCACCTTCACGGTGCACCGCGAGCTGGAAAGAGAACTGGCGGAACTCGTCGGGACGGAATCGTCACTCACCTACGTGTCGTGCTGGAACGCCAATGAGGGCCTGTTTGCCACGCTCACGGGGCCGGATGACATCATTATTTCGGATCGCCTAAATCACGCATCGATCATCGACGCCATGCGCCTCGCCAAGTCGATCAGCAAGTGCGAAACCGCCGTTTACGAGCACTCCGACCTCGACGATCTCAAGGCCAAGCTCGAGGCTTCCCGAAACAAGCGGACGCGCTACGTCGTCAGCGACGGCATATTCTCCATGGAGGGAGACGTGGCGAAGCTCGCCGGCATCTTGGAGCTGGCACGGGAACATGATGCCGTCGTCGTCGTCGATGACTCACACGCCACCGGCGTGCTGGGAACCACCGGCCGGGGGACGGCCGAACACGTGGGCGTGCTCGGTGAGGTCGACATCATCACGTCAACTCTCGGAAAAGCGCTCGGCGGCGCCGCCGGGGGATTCACCGCCTCGTCTGCCGCGCTCACCGATTACTTGACCCAGCGGGCCCGACCACAGCTGTTCTCCAACGCCCTGCCCTGCGCGGTCGCCGGCAGCGCACTCGGCGCGGTGCGGTACCTGAGGAGCCACCCCGAACGCGTGACAGCGCTCCACGAGAACGCCCGGTATTTCCGCGAACAGCTCCTTGCCCGAGGCTTCAAGCCCCTCGAGGGTGAAACGCCGATCATCCCGGTCATCCTCGGCGAAACAGCCAAGGCCATTCAGATGAGCAACCTCTTGCTCGATGAGGGCGTGTTCGTGACAGGATTTGGATTTCCGGTGGTCCCAAAAGGGGAGGCCCGGGTTCGCTGCCAGGTCTCGGCGGGCCACACCAAGGACGACCTGGATCAGGCGCTAGAGGCCTTCGTAAAGGTCGGGACTCGGCTGAAGTTGATCTAGATCACCGCCGAAGCCACGCCCTTCAAGTAGTTTCGGGGTTTCGGGCCTTAAATCGTCCATTTTCAATGCCATACGGTATTTTGGGGGTGGATTTTTAGCTCGGAATCCCTATTTTGGGGACTGCTGTTCCCTGACGGCTAACTCGTTGGAGGCAAACCAGATGCGAAATCGAAGCGGAATCTTCCTGGTCGCTCTGCTGCTGGCGGCTCAGACAGTTCCGGCCACCGCCCAAGACCGATCGTGGCAGAAAAAATGGTATTGGGGAGCCCAGGGTGGAGCCTTCCTCTTCAAAGCCGGTGGCAATCAGACTGGCTACTCCGCAGGGGGCCATTGGTTCATCACGGCAGGTCGCTCCGCCCTGTACCTGGCGTTCGACCAACTGTACTTCGACAACATCGCCAGCCAGACTATCAGCACCGGACAGGCGGTCAGCTTCGAAAGCGGTCAGCGGATTCAGGCTACCGTGTATGCCGTTCCGACCGATGGCAAGATTCAGGTGTTTCTCGGGGGCGGGTTTGCCATCCATCGCATTACCGACGCAGAGCCGCTCCCGCCGTTCACCAGCAGCCTCGATAGAAGCGCAGTTGAGAGCGCGGCTACCAAGGCATTCCTCGTCCTAAGCGGGGGCATCCAAGGCCGGTTCAACGAGCGCTGGGCATTATTCGGCCAGTACCAGTTCATGCCGGCTAGCAACGACTTTGTGATTCGGAGCCAGCAGCACGCCTTCAACATCGGGCTCCGCTACGCGCTGACCCACTCCGAGGAGATCGTAAGCACCCAGCGCTAGAACTCACCCACGGCGGGAAAGCCACCGAGAGCCTTCTACGAAGAAACGGAGCGGCCAGTCCGTCGCACGCGAGATCCCCACCCGTGGCCCCGATCCCACCTCTTCCTCCGATAGCAGCGTTCCCTGTTTGATGCAGATCCGTGCACCATCCAGACGAGCGCTGTTCAACGCAGCCGTGATGCCGAGAGCTTGGGTGAGCCGACCCGGCCCGGAACAGAGCAACCGCAGATCGTCTTGGGACCGGCGTCGCGACATCACCTTCATGCCCCGCAGGGGCTCCAGTGCACGCACCAACACAGCCGCAGGATAATCGTCACGCTCCGTTACGACATTGAAACACCAGTGGACCCCGTACGACCTGTAGACGTACGCGCTTCCGGGAGCGCCGTACATGGGTTCTGTCCGCGCCGTGCGGCGCCAGTTGGCGCCGTGCGAAGCGGGGTCATGAGGGCCCACATAGGCCTCGACTTCGACGATACGCCCTGCCGTCACAGCACCACGAATGCGTGTTTCCAGAACGCAGCCCAAAAGATCGCGCGCGACACTTACGGTGTCGCGCGCGTAGAATTTGCGGGGAAGGTTGCTGTTACTACTCGTTTTTGTCCTCTCCTCGAAAGCTCTGTAGCAGCTGCTTGAAAAAGCCACCGCCGCCTTCGGATTCGTCAACCGCACGCTTCTCGATGAGTGACGAGGCGGCTTTTGTCTCGCGGGACGATCGAGGTGTGCCCTGGGGGGATTGCTCACCAGGGGCATCCCCGTCAGAGCGCCCGGCTGTAGGCTGCCGTCGGCCCCGAGATCTTGACCTCGCGTCACTCCGTGACGCGCGCTCCAGATCGGTGTCCCGCCTGCCGCTCCCCTGCGTCTCGCCTCTGTGTGGTGAGTGCCGGACAGCACCTTTCTTCTCGCGGCCTGCTGATTCAGTCCTGTCCCGAGCTGTGCTCCTATCTTCGGGCGGAACTCCATGGGGGATCGGTGCCTGCTTCGTCCGGCGGCTCGAACCCCGTCCACGTATGGACCTTCGCGTCGCGGTTGGGATTGCCCTGGGCAATACCGGCTCCACTTGCGGCGTCGGCTCCTCAAGAACCGGATCGGTGGTTGTGGTCTTGGGCTTGTTGTACGTACGACTACTCCCGCGACCCCTCACCGACCGCCGGGCCGGCTTCGCTTCACCGCTACGACCGGATTCCTGGGGTGGTTGCACCTCCTCGACCGCAGGGGCCTCTGCGGCCCCCTCTGGTGCAGCCTCGCGAATCTCGGCAACCTTGCCCGAGCGCTTGCCTCCACGGCTGTGGAGAGACCGTTTCGCCACCTTCCTCTTGGCATCCGACTGCTCGACGGCAGCCGGCTCTGCGTCCTTGGCTTCGGCCCGCGGTCGGGACGTCTCCGTGGTTTCCTCAGGCTGCTCTGGCCCCTTTGACGGCCGCTCTTCCGGTTCGGACACGTCTTCTTCAGCCTTCAACCTCAGCCGGTACACCCTGCCGTCTTTCACGAGATCGATGATACCGGCATCGCGAGCCTGTCTCAGCATCCGGCTAAAGCGTCTGGGCTCGAAGATCGGATCGTCGGCAACGCTTGCCAACTCCGTCATTCGCTCGCGAGCTTTCTTGGCATCCGTTGAATTCTCGCCGACCGCTTGCAAGTCCACCAAGACCTGCTTCAAGAGCGCAAAGCCGTCCGCCAACGTGAGCGTTCCGCTCGGGGCCGGCCCCTTGGCGTCGCCACCGCTTTTCTTCTGCGGCTTCGCCTCTCGGGGCTCCTCCTCTCCAGCCGGCGGCATCACACTATCAGGTGGAACGTTGGCATCCGGGCCAATGTCTATCTGGTACTGGCCGCTCTCCATCTTCTCGAGTTCCAGCAGTCCGCGGCGACGTGCCTCGATCACAAATTTGCCGAACCGGTTGAACCCGGCATCTTTTTCGTCGAAGTGCGGATCGAGCTGCTGCATGACCTGCTTGAGCCGATCCGACCGCATCGTGTCATTGCTCTCCTTCATGCGGAGCGTCGCTTCGACCACCAGTTCCCATGGATCGCGCCGCATGACTTCTGTCTCGCCTTCCTTCGCGAAACCGGTAAGCTCCGTGTAACTGTAGTACTCGTCACAGTTCTGCACCAACAGATCGCTGGCAGATTCTCGGATACCGACACCGATGACCCACTTGCCGTACTCTTTGAGCTTGAGAACGAGGCTCGAGAAATCGCTGTCCCCCGAGAGCAAGATGAAGGTGTTGATTTCGGGCCGTGTGAACACGAGTTCGAGTGCGTCGATGGCGAGGCGAATATCGGTAGCGTTCTTCTTGTTCGATCCGAACGCCGGCGCAAAGATGAGATCGATCGAGGATTCCGAGAGTGGCACGATATACTGTGGGTAGCGACGCCAATCAGCGTAGGCGCGCTGCACCGCCACTTTGCCCTTGATAATCTCGGAATTGAGGAGTTCCTTGAGTTGGTGCTGGAGATCCGACCGAATCCCCATCGTCACATTGTCAAAATCGATCAATAAGGCAGCGTTACCTGAGGTCTTGCGTGTGTTTAGTGGTGCGCGCGATACCAGGGGCGCTTCAGACGTTTCGTTCGTTTCGTTCACTTTGTACTCATCTCGAGTCTCACCAACTCCGCCAGTTCCATACGTTTCACCTTCCCGTTCCCGGTCATCGGGAAGCTGTCGAGGAAACGGACGATGTCAGGGACCTTGTAATCGGCGACTCGATCGCGGGCGAATTCCTTCAACTCGTCACCCGTGACAATGGCGCCTTCGACCGGGACGATGCCGGCGCAAATGAGTTCCCCTAGAATCTCGTTGGGGATACCAAACACGCAGACTTCGTCGATACCAGGATGCGTGCGGAGGACATCCTCCAGCTCGCGCGGATAAATGTTGTAGCCCCCGCGAATGATCATGTCTGCGCGGCGGCCCACGATCGTCACAAACCCGTCCTCATCCGTGACCGCAAGGTCACCGGTGAGAAAGTATCCTTCAGGTGTGAACGACCGCTCGGTTTCCGAAGGCATGCGGTAATAACCCGACATCACGTTCGGTCCCTTTACGGCGAGTTCGCCAGCAGCCTCAGCCCCATGAAGGACTTGCGTCTTGATGTCGACAATCTTCAAGTCGACACCCTCGATCGGCCGGCCCACCGTGCTTTCACGCGCCTCGGGAGAATCCCCGAAACGCGTGATCGTCACAGTCGGCCCAGTCTCGGTCAGGCCATAGGCGATCTGCACGTCATTCCACTGCCGAACTCGCCGCACCAGGTCCGCGGAGACCGGGCTCCCGGCCACGATGCCGGTTCGGACAGCAGAGAGATCCCGACTCTTGAATGATGTGTCGCGCATCAAGAGCTGGAACATTGTCGGCACCCCGTGACAGATAGTGACCCGCTCGCGCTCGATCACCGCCAGGGCCTCATTGGCCTTGAAGCGATCCAACAGCACCAGCGTGGCCCCCATGAGCAGGGTGGAGATGGCGATATGAGTGCCAAACACCGTTGACAGCGGGACGGCACATAGCACTACCTCGCCTTCCTCAGGCACTAGCGCCTCTGTGGTTCGGATCGCTGTCAGAACCAGGTTTTCATGCGTCAGCACGACACCCTTGGGCTTACCCGTCGTGCCCGAGGTGTAAACGATCGCCAAGGGATCAGACGCCGGATCCAGCTCTGCGATGGGCTGCGGCGTTCGCCGGCCACCCGATACCAAATCGCGAAACCGGAAAACCCTGTCGTCGTACCACCGATCCTCATCGCCGACTGTGATGAGGTAGTGGAGGTCGGGCAACTCCGCGATGAGCTCGTCGAACACCTCGAGAGGATCTAGCTCATCTGACTCGGCAACCACCAGCAGGCTCACCTCAGCGTGACGCAGCTGGTACTTGAGTTCGTGGTAACTCACTGACGGGTCGATGGGAACAACGACAGCCCCCAATCGAGCGGCAGCCAGGAGACAGACGATCCACTCCGGCCGGTTGGTGAGTTCTACGGCAACGGAATCTCCCGCCTCGATGCCGAAGTCGCTGAACGCCGCCTGTAACGCCCTGGCTTCCTGGTCCACCTGGCCATACGTCATGCGCCGCAAGCCAAAAATGAGGCATTCTCGACTGGGATTCTTCTCCGCCTGCTCGGCGAAGAGTTCGGCTAGGTGATAGGCTGCCAAATCTCCTCTGTCACAAGGATCATAATCTGGTAAGATAGCGGACATGGAGCACCCTCACCACCTCCCATCTATTCCCCAAGCACCCTGATAATCACTCTCTGGCGTCGCCGGGTCGTTGAGCCGTCCAAAGCTACAGTCGAGAGATCTGGGCCAGAGTGTCCCGACCGTAGAACATCTTGATGTATTTCGACTGGATAGGCGTAAGACGCCGTACGGCCCACGCCAGATGCACGAAATACGGTTCGTGCGGGGTCATACGTGGGTGCATGCCGCACTCTTGGGGAAGCCGGTTTCCCTTCCTCGTGTTGCAAGTCGAACACGACGTGGTAACGTTCGTCCAATCATTCGTGCCGCCGCGCGAGAGGGGAACGAGATGATCGCGGGTCAGGCATTCCCTGCTGCGGAACTGGGCAACCGATCGACCGCAGTATTGACAGCTGTACCGGTCGCGGGCGAAGAGGAACGTGTTGGTGACCTGACGGCGGAACTTGCGGGGAACATGCACGAATCTGACCAACCGTATGACACTGGGCCTGGGAATGGTCAGGTGCTCGCTTCGGAAGAACCGACCCCTATCCACCTCGACGATCTCGGCCTTGCCGTCGATAACCAACCGCAAGGCCCGCCGAACCGGAACGAGGGTCAGCGGCTCAAAAGACGTGTTCAATGCCAAGCAACGTGTATGCAGCAACATATGACACAAATCCCGCCGCATTGTGCAAATCGGCGGGGCCTAAACGAGTTCGTAGGTATTTTACCCAGCGCCGTAAGTTATTGCAAGACTATAGCTTCTGGCCTCACAACGCGAAACGCCACTGCCATGTGTGTATGCTGACTCGTAACGACCTGAAAGCCCAAATCGAGCTGCACATCGAGGGATTTCTGCCGCTCGAGGATCTGGCCGCTTGGGCGGAAGACATCTTTCGCGAAGAGGAGTTCGAAGAACCCTTTGCCGAGCAAATCTCCGATTTGCTCTCCACCCTCCGTGACGCGGTGGACCCTCACCGGTTTCGCTGGGAAGAACCCGACTTCGTGCAGATGTTGGAGGAACTGAGCGACTAGGTTGCAGCCTCCGGAGGGAACTGGCCAGCAAACGCCTGCTCCAAAACGCCGAGTTGCGCCTCGACTGATGCTCTCGAGGTTCCCCCGGACGTGCGGCGGCGCTCGACCGAGTCTTCGAAAGATCCCAACCGCCCCAATACGTCGGGCAGCACCTCATGAATCTTCCTCGCACGCTCAGCCGGCAATTCACGAAGCGAGACGCCGAGGTCTTCCGCCTCTCGCACCAGACGCCCGGCCAAACCATGGGCCTCCCGAAACGGCACGCCTTCTCCAACCAACTCGTCCGCGACGTCGGTTGCTAGCAGCGTTTCGCGCAACACCGATTGCATTCGGTCCGGAATCGGCTGCATCGTCTCCACGGCCCCCCGCACCGCAGGCAATGTGACCAACGCAGCGTCCATGGCGTCGAACAACAACGATTTATCCTCTTGCAGGTCTTTACTGTATCCCGCAGGTAAGGCGCGTAACATGCCCACCATCGCAACCAGATCACCCAGCGTCCGCGCCGCCTTGGCCCTGGCAAGCTCGAATACGTCGGGGTTCCGCTTCTGAGGGAGGAGACTCGATCCAGTCGAGAACGCATCGCTCAATCGAACGAAACCGTACTCGGTCGAACTGTACGTGACCAACTCTGTCCCTAATCGGGACAGGTGCGTTGCCAGCAACGTGAGGGCGAACAACAACTCCGCCACAAAATCTCGGTCGCCCGTGGCGTCCAGGGCGTTCGCCGACACCGTGCGAAACCCGAGAATGTCCCTCAATAGGTCACGGTCCACCGCCACGCTAGATCCGGCTAGCGCACCGGATCCCAACGGAAGCTCAGCCACTCGGCGCCGCACATCCGCCAACCGATCTCGGTCTCGCACCAGCGGCCAGGCGTGGGCCAGTAAGACATACGCCCAGCGGACGGGCTGGGCCTGCTGACCATGGGTGTACCCGGGAAGAAGCATGTCTATGCCCGCCCGCGCCTGCACCACGAGAGCGGCTCCCAGCGCCGCGATCTGTTCGTCGAGCGGGCCCAGCGCGTCGAGACACCACAACCTCAAATCCGTGGCGACTTGATCGTTGCGGGAGCGCCCAGTGTGAAGCTTACCGGCAAGGTCTCCCACTTCTTGGTACAGAAGTCGCTCTACCAGGGTGTGAATGTCCTCGTCTGCTGCCTCGGCTTCGGCGCCGCCAGAGAGGCGGTCGCCCACCCGATCGAGACCCCCGTGCAACAACCCTGCCTCCTCGGAATCCAGTACCCCCGCATCCTGCAGTGCCGTCACCCATGCCTTGCTGGCGCGAACGTCCTGTGCCCACAGGCGGCGGTCGACCGAAAGACTGTTGTTGAGCGCCGCCAACGCCTCGCTGGGCGGCGTAGCAAAACGCCCGCCCCACATTTGATGCGAGGCGGACGGAGATGGATGGTTGTCTGTGTCGCTATCGTGGGTCACACCAACGCGTTCTCCTCCGATTTGCGCAGCTCGGATGCCAGTCGCTCCTGTAGGCCGTACAACCGGATGAACCCTCCGGCATCGGCTTGGTCATACACGTCGTCGGCTTCAAAGGTAACGTGTTTGGCGGAGTAGAGGCTGAACGGGCTCCGCCGTGCGCGGACCGAGACGCTCCCCTTGAACAGACGCAGCTCGATGTCTCCGGTCACACGCCGCTGCGTAGTCGCGAACAATGCATCCAGCGCCTCGCGCTCAGCCGTCCACCAACGGCCCTCGTAAAGCAGATCGGCGTACCGCGGAGCGATTTGGTCTTTCAGACTCAGCGTCCGGCGGTCGAGCACGATCTGTTCGAGTTCGCGATGGGCGGCTCGCAGCACGGTCCCAGCAGGAGTCTCATACACGCCGCGTGACTTCATACCCACGAGTCGGTCTTCCACAACGTCGGCACGCCCGACCCCGTGCGCACCCGCCACGGCGTTCAGGTGTTCCACTAACGCCACGGGCCCCAGCGGAACCCCGTCTACCGCCACAGGTTCGCCGGCCTCAAACTCGATCTGCACGTCCTGCGGAGTGTCCGGGGCGTCGCACGGGTCACTGGTCATCAAGAACAGATCGTCGGGCGCGGGCGTCGCGAGATCCTCCAATACGCCGCCCTCGTGGGAACAGTGCCAGAGATTGCGATCCCGGGAGTACGGCTTTTCTAACGATGCCGCAACCTCAATGCCCTTGGCGGCCAAGTAGCGCAGGAGATCCTCACGCCCCTCGAAACTCCATTCCCGCCAGGGAGCAATGATGCCAAGATCCGGCGCCAAGATTCCGTAGGTAAGTTCGAAACGCACCTGATCGTTCCCTTTGCCCGTGCACCCGTGAGCCAAGATGTCGGCATTCGCCTCTCGGGCCGCAGCTACCTGGGCCGCCGCGATCACCGGTCGGGCCATCGCCGTACCCAGCAAGTATTCCCGGGCATATACAGCCCCTGATTTGATCGTGGGAAAGACGAAATCGCGGATGAATTCCTCTCTGAGATCTTCGACCACACACCCAACCGCGCCGGACCGGATGGCTCTCTCCTCGATCCCGTCGAGTTCGCCTGCCCCCTGCCCCACATCCGCGGCGAAGCACAGAACCCGAGCATCGTACGTTTCCTTCAACCAGGGGACGATCGCAGAGGTATCGAGTCCGCCAGAATACGCCAACACCACCAGGGGGCCCATCGGCACTCTCGCTTGATGAAGATTTATGCGCTAGAGTGAATAATAATACAGCAGGCCCGGGTCCTGTCAACTCTTGATTCCGGCCAGGTCGCCGAGACGCTTGGCAACCCTGGCTCGAGCCGCCTCGCTCCGGGTGATGATCAAGAGGGTGTCGTCGCCGGCAATCGTCCCCAACACATCCTCCCACGAGGCATGGTCCAACGACCCGCCCAGAGCCTCGGCACTCCCGGGAGGCGTCTTGACCACCGCGAAGGGGCCGACGCCGTCGATGCTGAGGAGGAGGGTGGACACCAGCTGCTCCACCGGAGGGAAGGGAGCCAGTTGCGCCGACGGGACCGCATAGAACGACCCACCGGCCGGGTCGGTCACCTTGGACAGGCCAAGGTTGTGTAGGTCCCGCGACAACGTCGCTTGGGTCACGGCGATCCCCTCGTCGTGCAGCAATTCGCGCAACTTCTCCTGGTTGTGAACGCGTTCCCGCCGGACGATGCGGATTATGGCGGCGTGTCGTTGGACTTTCATCGATATTCGCAGTGCGGGTTAGCAGGCATCGTACACACACCGGCCTGCAACGTACGTCTGGACGACATCGCCGGCAGCGGTGTCGAGGATCCCCTCCGCCATGGTTTCCGGGCTTGACCACCCACCCGGGGCCATTCGGAGGACACACATATCGGCCCACTTCCCAACCTGCAGCGACCCGATTTGCCCCTCCAGCCCCAAGGCACGCGCTCCGGCCAGCGTGGCCAGCTCGATGACCTCTGCGGCACTCAATCCTCCAAGGCGGCGAACATGTCGCATCTCGCGAAACAAGTCCAGCGATCCCACGCTAGCCACTGAATCCGTACCCAGCCCCATCGCCAATCCTGCTTCCCGGAAGCGACCTATTGGCGGTGCTCCATGCCCATGACGCACGTTGGACTGGGGACACAATGCAACGCTGCACCCGTGATCCCCCAGGAGCTTCGCGTCGGCCAGGTCGGTCTGCACTGCGTGAACGGCCAGGAGTCCCTCCCTGAGCACTCCGAGTTCGTGGAGGTAGGCCACCGGCGATCGGGCCGTGGCAATCTCAGGAATGCCCCTGCGGCTCCATGCCTCGGCAAACTGCCCTTTCCCCTGGGTGACCAGATCGACTTCCGCGTGTGATTCCGCAATATGAACAGCAACAGGGAGGCTCTGGCTCTTGGCAAACTCCACCACCAGTCGATAGAGCGGCTGGCTAACCGTGTAGGGAGCGTGGGGCGACACGCCGATCCGCACCGAATCGCCGGCCCTGACGATCAGTTCCTCCACGGTCTTCTCCAGCGCAGCGAAGGCCTCGGCGGCATCGGCCGGGTGCGGCCCGAAGACTTCTTGGTAGACGACGCCACGACCGCCCAGGTCGGTCAATGCGTCGACCACGGCTCCACTGTCTCCGGTGTCCGCTACCGTCGTGATGCCCCAACGCCACCCATCCCTTACGCCCTGCCCGGCGGATTCCCGGAACGCCTCCAGCGCCAATTCCGCCTTGGCGTTCCTCACGTGCTGAATCCACTGGAAGAAGTCGTCCTCCTCGATCCTGCCACCGAGGGCCGTCAGCTCCAGATGGGTGTGGAGGTTCACCAAACCCGGCATCAGGATGGTGTCGGGCAATTCGACGGTGCCGGCGCTCTCCGGCTGAGACACCTTTTCGGCCGTTCCGACCTCTGCGATCCGACCGTCTTCACCAATGAGAACGGCCCCGTCGACGATTACGGGGCCGGACACGGTATAGACGGCTCTTGCGGCGATCTTCAGCAGGTCAGCGACCTACAGTGCTGCGGTGGATCTGGGCGTTCCAGCCACCTGGAGGGCCGCCGGCCGAGCTGCTGATCCCAAATCGGAACGGATCCGGATGGTACGGACAGTACTCCGTGGGCTCTGTGCCCGGGATGTACCACTCTTGATATCGCTCGTGAATGGGGCAGAACCGTGTTGCCAGAAAGCCGGTGAATTTGTCCACCTGCCGGGTGATGAGCGACGCGGGGCGTCGCCACGGTGCCGAGTCCGGGGCGGCGCGCCGGGCATAGACCTCGTTCATGTATTCCGCCCACGCCGGCGCCGCGAGGCCTCCGCCTGTCGCCGCGTCCATGATTCGCTGGGGCCTGTCGAACCCCATCCAGATGCCGGTCACCAGTTCCGGCGTGAACCCCATGAACCAGACGTCGGTGCCGTCGTTCGTGGTGCCTGTCTTGCCACCGGCGAGAATGCTTCGCGGGAATCTCCCGCGCGACCGGATGGCACCCCAAGCCGTGCCCGTCGGAACATTCACCACCTCCTGCAGCATGCTGTTCATGATCCATGCGTGCTCACGATCCATGATCCGCTCCGTCCGCACCTGGGGCTGCCACACGATGTTGCCCTCTGCGTCTTCCACCCGGAGGATGCCCAAGGGAGCCGCATGCACGCCGAGGGTCGCGAAGCCCGTGTACGCCGACACCATTTCGATGGGATACACCTCCCCGCCACCGATGGCGGTGGAGGGAACGGTAGGAATCCGAGTCGACAGCTTGTACCGCAACGCCTCGCCTACGAACGTGTTCACGCCTATCTCGCGGCCCAACTGGATTGCGATCAAGTTCCGCGACGTGCGCAGCCCCTGTCGCAAGGTCATCGGGCCGCGATAGTCGCCTTCGAAGTTACGCGGCTCCCAGGGTTGGCCGGTGGTCGGCTGGAAGATGCTGATGGCCGAATCCACGATGATATGACTGGCGGGACGGTTGGCTCGAATCGCGGCCGAATAAACGAACGGCTTGAATGTGGAACCAGGCTGCCGTAGCGCTTGGGTGGCGCGGTTGAACTTCGACTCATCGTAGTTCCGCCCGCCAACCATCGCTCGTACATAGCCGTTCTCCGCCTCCATCGTTATCAACGCCCCCTGCAGGTAGGGCATCTCACTCGACTCAGAAAGGACTCCCCCGAGACTGTCGTGGATTTGTTTGTAGGAGGGATGTGGGAACTCACGCAGGCCGTAGGTCGAATCCTGCGGCCTGAGGTTTCCGGCCTCGATTTCTCGGAGCCGTTTCTCGAGGGCGCGCTCGGCCGACAACTGCATGGAAAGGTCGAGGGTGGTATAGACGCGAAAACCCTTATCGAACAATGCGTCTCCGAACCTCGCATAGAGTTGTTTCCGCACCCACTCCACGAAATATTCCCCCACACCCAGGAAGTCCTCACGAGAACTCACCTCGATCGGGTGTGCTTTCCACTGTTCAGCCTCTTCGGGGGTGAGGTAGCCCTCATCTCGCATGGAGTTGAGCACTATGTTGCGATGGAGCAACGCGCTCTCTGGGTTACCCCTCGGCTGGTAGCTATTGGGCCGGGGGGCGAGGGCCGCCAGCAGCGCGGCTTCGGCAACGTTGACCTGGGAAGATGATTTTCCGAAGTAGCGACGTGCCGCCTCCTCGACGCCGTTGATCCGGCCGCCGAGGAAGATCTGGTTGAGATACAGCTCCAGAATGCGTTCTTTGGGATAGGTTCGCTCCAACTCCAGGGCCACCTGGATCTCCCGCACCTTCCTTTGAATGCTTCTCTCCCACGGGAGCTTTGTCCTGAACACGTTCCGGGCGAGTTGCATGGTGATGGTGGAGCCGCCGGCCAACCGCCGGCCGAGCATCAGGTTCCGGAACTGACGGATGAACCCCCGGTAATCCACACCCGAATGCTGGAAGAAACGCCTATCCTCGGCGGCGAGAAAGGCCGCGGGAATGGCGGGTGACATCGCCTCCAAGGCGACGATCGTGCGCGTCTCGCCGAAGTCTCGAATCAACCGGCCGTCGGCAGCATAGAACTTGGCCGACTGCTCCGGCTGCCACGTTTCCAGGTAGCTGATGGAAGGACACGACGTGCCGGCGCAGGCCCGGGTCCACGAGCCGAACGCCACACCCATGCCGAGACCCATCACGGCAAAGAAACTGAAACCCACATTCCGGCGGGTTTCCGGCTTGCGCCACATGGCAACCAGGGGCTTTAGAGGAGATACCATCGGTCCTTCAACGTAGTTAGAACCAGGTCGGCTTGCCAGCGGTTACCCCGCTTCGTAACCTTCGCCGCGATGGACACTTTGCTCGAAGAACTCACCTGGCGTGGCATGATCCACGACGTGACCCCCGGCCTGGCTGACCGTCTCGCCAAGGGACCGATCACCGGGTACGGCGGGTTCGATCCGACGGCCAAGAGCCTCCAGATCGGTAACCTGGTACTCGTCATGCTTCTCGCCCACCTACAGCGGGCCGGAGGCACGCCCATCGTGCTCGTCGGGGGCGGCACCGGGTTGATCGGCGATCCCAGCGGTAGGGACGCCGAGCGGCCGTTGCTCGACGATGCCGACGTCGAGGCGAATGTTGCCAGGCAACGGTCCCAACTCGAGCGCTTCATGGAGTTCTCTGGCTCGAATGCAGCCAAAATGGTCAACAACGCCGATTGGCTATGCTCGCTGGGGCTGATCGAGTTTCTGCGTGATATCGGGAAGCACTTCACTGTTTCGCTCATGTTGCAAAAGGAATCAGTCAAGACACGACTGGAGTCCGGAATATCGTTCACGGAATTCACCTACATGCTGCTCCAGGGATACGACTTCCTTCATTTATACCGTACCCACGGCTGCGAGTTGCAGTTGGGTGGAAGCGACCAGTGGGGGAATATCACGGCAGGCACGGAGCTGATCAGGCGTATCGACAGCGGTGCGGCACACGCGCTCTGTGCCCCGCTGATCACGACGTCGAGTGGGGCCAAATTCGGCAAGACGGCGGAAGGAGCCGTGTGGTTGGATCCTGAGCTGACGTCTCCGTACAGGTTCTACCAGTTCTGGATCAACGCCGACGACCGCGACGTGGAGTCGTACCTCAAGGTTTTGACGTTCAAATCCAGCGACGACATCGCGGGCCTGTTAGCAGAGCACCACGGAGATCCCGGTGCGCGGATTCCTCATCGCGCACTGGCACAGGATCTCACGGAGCGAATCCATGGCGTGGACGTTGCGGGACGGGTAAGGACTGCTTCGAACGTGTTTTTCGACCGACTCAACGTCGACATCATCCGCGCGGCTTCTCTGGACGTGTGGGAGACGTTGGAGGCCGAACTGCCCTCATGGACGACGAACCGCAACGATCTACCGTCGACCGTTGTCGATCTCATCTCTGCTGCGGGCCTGACGGACTCGAAAGGCGACGCGCGGCGACAACTACAGCAGGGCGGTGTGTACATCAACGGCGAGCGGGCGCACGGCGAGGCAACCGTAGCCGATTACTCGCTGCTTGCGGATCGCTATCTCTGGTTGCGGAGAGGGAAGAAGAAAGACGTGATTGTGAAGGTGACGGGGTGACGGAAGGACGGAAGGACGGAAGGACGGAAAGGCGGTGCATTAGATTGATTCGACGCGGCGATAGAATGATGGTGGTGGCACGGGCCGAAGGATGTAGCGTGCAATATGATGCCGTTCGAACGATTGGAAGCTTGGCGCGCTGCCCATCAACTGACGCTTTGTGTCTACCGGATCACGCGGTGTTTTCCAAGAGAAGAGATGTTCGGAATAACCTCTCAGGCTCGGCGGTCAGCGGTCTCCATCTCGTCCAATATCGCTGAAGGCGCAGCCAAGCGAGGGCACCGGGAGTTTAGACGGTATCTGGATATCGCCCTCGGATCGTTTTCCGAGCTCACCTACCTGTTAATGCTTGCTGGGGACCTGGATTTCTTTGACGATGCAGATTGGCAACAGGTGGATGCTTTGCGAGAAACGACTGGCAAGCTTCTTTGGGGCTTGTATAGATCGATGGGAAAACGTGAGTCTAGATAAGACGGTTTTCACGCTTTCCGTCCTTCCGTCCTCCTACCCTTCCGCCAGAATCCCGGCAACTCGCTCCATCTCCTCCACCGTGTTGTAAAAGTGCGGCGACAGCCGAATAGATCCTTCGCGCATCGAGCATACCACGTTTGCTTCGTTCAACCTTTGAAATGCACCGGTCAGATTCCGAGGCGCAACGCAGACGATGGCTGATTCGTGGCTGGAATCTGTGGGGGAGGTGATGTCGAACCGTCCTTCATCGCCGAGCCGGAGTAACGGTTCCTTTAGCAACCGCGTGTACGCCGCGATGTTCTCGAGCCCCAGCTCCATCAGCATGGTGAGGCTCTCTGTCATGCCCATAAAATCCTGAAACGGCAGCGTGATCATCTCGAACCGCCGCCCGTCGAGATGAAATTTCGGTTGATAATCCGTCAACTGTGTAAAATCGTCAGTACCTTCGAAGGCCATCCATCCGCACACCACGGGGTCGAGCACTTCGAGTAGGGCCTGACGCACATAGACGAAGCCGGATCCCCACGGTGACAACAGCCACTTCTGACCACCGCTGGCCAGAATGTCGATCGGCGTTTCACGCACGTCCAGCGTGCATTGGCCCAATCCTTGAATTGCGTCTACGACGAAGAACACGTTGTGCTCGCGGCAAGCTTCCGACAGCCGGTTGAGGTCAGCGCGGTATCCGTTGGAGAACTGAACGAACGAGATCGCAAGCACCCGCACCCGTGGGTCCGTCAGCCGTTCCAACAGGTACTCCTCATTCGGCCATCCCTCCGGAGTGCTCGGAGCGAACTCGACGTCGACGCCTTTGTCGCGCAGCAGTAACCAGGGGTAGACGTTGGCGGGGAACTCCTTGTCCGGCACGAGCACAATGTCGCCCTTGCGAATCGGCAAGGCCGAAGCGGCGAGGCTCAGGCCATGGCTCGTGTTGGTAGCAAGCCCGATTTCGGTTACGTCGGAGTGGATGAGCCGAGCCGCAGCAGCTCGGGCATCGCGCAAAATCTGCTGGAGATCGGTGTCGGGAAGCAGATAGGGGGCGGTACGCCGAGCGTTGAACGCATCGAGGCACCTCCTGGTTCGCTCCGGAATGGGGCCGATGCTCGCGTTATTCAGGTAGGTGGTTTCAGCGGTCCAGGGGAATTCCTTCTCCCTGAGTATGCGGAACCGCTCCCTAAGTGCGTCACCTGCTGTGGCAACTTTCATTGGGACCACGCTGCGTCACCCTCGCAGCCTTTACTCGTCGAATTCATTGGTCGTGGCGTCCACTCGACATCATACAGTTCCTGGTATCGTCCCCCTGCCGCAACTAGGTCATCGTGGCGGCCCCACTCGACAACGACCCCTCGATCGATGACGGCGATTGTGTCAGCACCCAAAACGGTGGAAAGCCGATGGGCCACTATCAGCACGGTGCGGTTCTGCATGAGTCGCGCGATGGCTTCCTGTACCGACCGCTCCGAGGTTGAATCGAGCGCCGACGTGGCCTCATCGAGAATGAGTATCGGAGGATCGCGGAGCAACGCTCTAGCAACGGCAATCCGCTGCCGCTGTCCCCCGGACAGCATCGTTCCGCGCTCACCGACGCGGGTCTCGTACCCGTCGGGCAAACGTTCTATGAATTCGTGAGCGTTGGCCGCTCTTGCAGCTTCCACTATGGCCTCGCGCTCGACATCCTCTCCGTACGCGATGTTAGCCGACACCGTGTCATTGAAGATGATGGTTTCCTGGGCAACCACAGCGAGCGACCGCCGGAGCGACTGGCGGCTGTAATCCGTACTGGGAACTCCATCCAGCAACACCTCGCCACGTACCGGATCGATGAGCCTGGGAAGCAGATCTACGAGTGTCGACTTACCCGCTCCCGAGTGCCCGACGATGGCCACTATCTCACCGCGGCGGAGGGTTAGATTCACACCCTTGAGCACCCAATCGTCGTCGCGATAGGCGAACCACACATCGCGAAACTCGATCACCTCCTTCAATCCAGGGAAGGTTTTGGTCGCCGGCGGGTCCACGTCATCCAACGGCTGATCGAGAATCTCGAAGACCCGCTCCGCCCCGGCTAGCGCCTGCTCGGCGAACGCCGGGAATTGGGCGACATGCTTCACCGGCGATAGCAACCGCAGGGCAACCACGAGATAGGTCATGACGAGTTCGGGCCGCATGGCCTGACCGCCGATCGCGAGCCACGCACCGGCCAAGAGCAGGAGTACGATCACACCCGCTGCCAGCGTTTCGCTCAGCGGGCTGGGAAGCGCGGCGAGGCGACGCGCTCGGAGCGTGGACCGCACGAACCTGTCGAGTGCAGCGCCGAACCGGCGGCGTTCGTATCCTTCTGCGGCATATGTCTTGACCTCCTTGGCGCCACGCAGCGTCTCGTTGAGCTGAGCAGTGAGTTCTCCCCGCGCCTCCGCCGCAACCGCGAACTGTGACCTCACACGGCGGAGAATCGGCTTGAACACCATCGCAATCGCGGGTGCCAACAACACGGTGACGAGGGTCAGCTGCCAGGAAAGGGCGAAGAGGATGCCGACGTACACCACGACCATCACGCCCTGCCTGACGAGTGACTGCAACATCTGACTGAAGAACACGGACGCTTGGTCGATATCGGCCAACATGCGGCTGACCAACTGGCCGGACTTGGTGCGCTGGTAGAAACCGAGGCTCAGCCCCTGGAGGTGGGCAAAGAACTGCCGTCGCAGATCGCGGGTCGCGCTCTCCTGCGCATACACGCCGAGGTAAAGCGCGCAGACCACCCCGACGTTCTTGAGCGCAGTCACGCCGAGGATCAAGAGTACTATGTTCCGCAGCGAGGACGTGTGGCCATCGCCGAGAATCCAGCCCCCAACAGCAACATCGACTATCCGCTCGACCGCAGTCTGCGCCTCCGGCAGGGCGGTACCCACCTCGAACAAGACGCGGAGTAGGGGAATCAAGAGGGCTAGCGTAAACCCGTCTAGCACCGAGGCAAAGACCGCGGCGGCCATGCTTCCCGCGAACGCCCGGCGATGCGGCCAGAGGTACCCGAGCAGCCGCTTGTAGCGGCCCACGTTAGCGGCCTCTGCGCGGCGTGAGGAGAGCGATCGGCAAGATCACCTCCTCGGGTGTGACGCCACCGTGCAAGAACGCCCCACGGTAGCGGGCTTGATACTCGCGCAACTTCGTGGGATACACGAAGAAGCGATCGCCCGTGGCCAGGAGCATGCGGACACCAAGGCCCCTGTCCGGCAACCCCCACGCCGGCAAATCCTTCACGAGGATCGCCGCGTCGCTGCGCTCCGCGCGAAGATCTTCACCGAACTTGTAGCGGAGATTAGCCGTGGCGTCACGCTTGGCGAAAACGGTGGCCGGCGTGTGACAGTGGATCGAACCGTGATCCGTCGTGAGCAGAACGGAGACACGCCGACGTTCGGCTTCACGCAACGCTTGAAACAATGCCGACGTTCGAAACCATGTACGCGTCAGGTTCCGAAGCGCGGACGCGTTCTTTGCCACTTCATAGAGGATGGCGTGCTCACCCCGGCCGTGAGTGAGCTGGTCGACGAAATTGAACACGAGTGCTGTCACCCCGTCTTCCGCCAGGTGTGCCGGAAGCCGTTTGAGCATCTCAGACCCTCCGCTCGTCGTGGACAACTTCTCGTAATGTACGGGCACCTCCGTGCCCGTGAGATCCCTCAACTGTTCCCGCAACAACTCGTCTTCATGGGCATTCAAACTGTCCTCACCACGGTCCGCCCACCACTGCGGATACCGCTCAGCAATCTCCACCGGAAACAATCCACTGAAGATTGCGTTCCGGGAATACGGCGTCGCCGTCGGAAGAATGCTGAAATAGTAGGAGACTTCCATGTCGAAGAACTCCGTAATCAACGGCTTCAGCAGCTCCCATTGATCGAGTCGGAGACAATCGAGCACGACGAGCAATACTCGCCCCTCCGTCCTCAGTATGGGAACGAGAAACTCCTCGCCAACGTCCACGGAGAGCGGCGGCCGGTCGGCTTTGGCATCCGCTAACCAGCGTGGGTAATTCGCCTCGATAAATTGCGCGAAATCCTCGTGTAGACTCTGCTGCAACGTGCTCAGCGCCTCTCGCAGCCCCGATTCGTCACCCGACCCCAGCCGGACCTCCCACGAGGCCAACTCCGCTATCAGCTCTATCCACTCCCGCCACCCCATTTGCGCCGATCGGCGCTGCTCCAACTCCCGGAACCGCTGCACGAAGTCCTGAGCCATCCGCTGGCGGCGAATCTGTGCACCTTCGATGAGTCGTGTGATCGCGCTCAGCACCTGTCGAGGGTTGACCGGTTTGACGAGATAATCGTCCATCTCAACTCCGATCGCCTCCCGCATCGTCCCCGCCTCTTCGCTCTTCGTGATCATCACAACCGGCACGGCCGCGTCGATCGCCCGAATCTCAGCAACCAACTCCAGGCCACGCTTCCCCGGAAGTTGCTCATCGAGCAAAATCACGCCGTAGGGTCGGCGCTGCAACAACGCGATCGCATCATCTCCATGCGCCGTACACTCCACCTCATACCCCTGCTCTTCGAGAAAGAGCACGTGTGCGGCGAGCGATTCCACCTCGTCATCAACCCAGAGAACTGTCTTCGGACGTGCCATGAGGAGAAACGTACACGGAACGCACCGCCCACACCAACGCTACCGGTGGCGCCCCCAAGAGCCCACCCGTAAATTCTTGCGTTATGCCGGCAACGCGGGAGTTCTCCACCACCACACCGTCTGAGGCAAACGCGTGAGCGACGCATTCGCGCGACAAGAGACCTTGATGACGGAGACCCTGGGCACAGCCGTCCGCGGTCCTCGCCGCAACGGCATCTTCGCCGTATGGCTGGTGCTTCGGTGTTGCGGAGACCTGCTTCCCCCAAACCGGGTGAGCGAACGCCATCACGGGCGCCGCTTGGACGGGCTGGAACACCGACTGCACGGCCTGTCATTACCCGCCCCTCTGCGCAGGGCGCTGACCGGCGCGGTCCGGCAACTCCGGGAGGGCACCCCGCGAGCCGCGAGCATCACCCTACAACAGTTGATCGCCCCTGTAGACGAGACACTTGGATCGGGCCCAGGCGACACCATCGCCAGAGCCGCGCGACTCGCCCAGGCCCAGGTGCGGAACTCTCGAGGCGAGTGAGATCGTCCGGCGCGGGACGGCTGGGAGGGAGGGGAGGAAGGGCGGGCGGCAGTGGCGGTGGGGGACAACGGCCAACACCATCGATAGCTTAGGCAGCATGGCAAACCGAAGGCGCACAGAACGCATTTCCTTGGCTCGCCTCGTCCAGCGCATGGACTCCCATACCGCCGGAGAGCTTGCCGATGACACCGTGCCTACGGGATTTCCCTCCCTCGATCGGATGCTGGGCGGCGGAATGCGCCGACGAGATCTCGTAGTGTTGGGTGGTGACGTGGGCTCCGGGAAGTCGGCACTAGCCCTGGCAATGGCACTGCGCAGCGCCACGATCGGCACTCCGGTGGTCTTCTTCTCCGGCGAGATGGATGAGGAGCGCGTCTTCGAGCGAGCCATGGCGATCGAAGGCCGGACGCAGATCGATCAAATCCGAAAAGCGGAGTTCTCGGACGAAACGCGCGCGGCGGTCGGGTCTGTAGTTCTGAACCTGCAGAAGCTGCCACTCTACATCCACCCACTCGTCGGAGGCCGATTCGACGAGGCATTGGCCTCCGCCTGGAAACACAAGCCCAAGCTCATCGTCGTGGACTACCTTCAGCTGCTGCCGCCTCCCAGGGACAGGCTCACCCAAGAGGAAGACACCGCGGCAGCCCTCCGCGCGTTGAAGGGGCTGGCGCTCGAACGGGACATTGCCTGCCTGCTGGTCGCCCAGCTCCCACTACACCAGGCGGCACGCAAGGACCCGCGGCCGACCCTGGACGACTTCGGAGCGCTCGGCTCGGTCAAGCAACATGCTGACATCGTCTTGGGGCTGTTTCGCGAAGAGATGTACAACCCGGGAGGCGGCGTCGAGGGCGCCGCCGAGCTGATCATCGCCAAGAACCGCAACGGTCCCACAGGGTTCATCGACCTCTATTTCTACCATAAATGGATGAGATTCGAGGACATGGTCGATCCGGACCGGTGACCTTGCAAACCCCTCGTTCCCAACCTCACCAATCCGAAAATCCGGTATATTTCACCGTACATTCCCACTCAGCAAGGCGAGATGTCCGGTCATAGCAAGTGGAGCCAGATCAAGCGCAAGAAAGCGACGTTGGACGCGAAGAGGGGAGCAAAGTTTACCAAGCTCATTCGCGAAATCACCGTGGCCGCCCGTGCCGGCGGAGGGGACCCCGACGGCAATTCACGCCTCCGATTGGCCATCGAAACGGCCAAGGGCCAGAACATGCCCCAGGACAACATCGAACGGGCCATCAAGAAAGGCACCGGCGAGCTCGAGGGTGTCCACTATGAAGAGGCCGTTTATGAAGGATACGGCCCTGGAGGGGTGGCGATCATGATAGAGGTCGCCAGCGATAATCTCACCCGGACGGTCGCCGAGATTCGCCACGCCTTTGCCAAGCACGGTGGTAACCTAGGGGCCCCAAACTCGGTCGCGTGGATGTTCGAGCGCCGGGGGCAACTCTATCTCGACGCTACGAAGCACGACGAGGACACCGCCCTGGAGGCAGCGCTGGAAGCCGGTGCCGAGGATATGGTGAAGGAAGGCGATCAATACATCGTGAGCACCGACCCGGCCTCGCTTCACAGCGTTCGCGACATCCTAGTGGCTGCCGGCCTCACACCCCAAGGGGCCGAGTTGGAGATGGTCCCGAAGAGCACGCAGCAGGTTTCCGGTAAAGGTGCAGAGAAATTGTTGAAGCTGCTCGCCGTGCTTGACGAGAACGACGACGTCTCGAACGTATTTAGCAATTTCGACATCGACGCGGAAACGCTCGCCGCAGCCGGCGAGTGACTCCGAGAATCCTCGGTATCGACCCTGGCACGGCGGTTACCGGATACGGGGTAGTCGAGCCATCGAACCGAGGCGTCGGCGACTTGATCGAGTGTGGAGTCATCCGCACGAACCCGAGACGGGAGCTTTGGCACCGGCTCGACGCACTACACGACGGCGTGGTGCAGCTCATCGACAAGCACCACCCCGATACCATGGCGTTGGAGAGCGTGTTCTACGCCAAGAATGTGCGAACAACGGTCGTCCTCGCCCACGCTCGTGGCGTGATCTTGCTGGCCGGAGCCCGCGCCGGACTCGCCATCGTGGAGTTTCCGCCGGCTACCGTAAAGAAGGTCGTATCCGGCGCCGGTGGCGCGACAAAGTCGCAGGTGGCGTGCATGGTTCAGCGCCTCTTGAATCTGAAGGAGCCCCCGACGCCCCACGATGCGGCTGACGGCGTTGCCGTGGCGCTGACCTTTCTCTTGACAAAGAAACCATGATCGCCGCAGTCCGCGGTACCGTATCCGCTCGGGTGGGCGATTTGGTGACGATTGCAACGGCCGGTGGCGTGAGCTACGAAGTTGCGGTCCCCATCAGCGTTCTGGAGCGATTGCCGCCCGCCGGCGGAGAAGTGCACCTCCACACAGTGCCGATTGTGCGTGAGGACGGCTGGTCGCTGTTCGGCTTCGACACACTCGAGACCCGGACGGTTTTCCAACGCCTCCTTGGCGCGAGCGGTGTCGGGCCGCGGCTGGCGCTCAGTCTCATATCCGCTTTGGGAAGTGAACGGGTCGTACGAGCCATCAAGGAAGGCGACCTGGCCGCCCTGTGCACGGTGTCCGGCGTCGGAAAGAAGAAGGCCGAACGCATGATACTGGAACTGAAGGACCGTATGCGCGACCTTGAAGTGGCGGGCGAGGGGGACAGTATAGACTCTACCGGAGATCGGGCAATCAAGGCCCTCGTCAAGTTGGGATACGGACAATTGGAGGCCGACGGCGCCGTCAGATCCGTCCTGGCTTCCAACGGAACAACCGACACAGCGGAAGTACTGCGCGAAGCACTAGAACTTCTTTCCGGAGGCAAATGAAATCCGCCGAGTGGATTTGCACCAAGTGCGGCACGACCAACCGCCTTCTCTGCAAGGCCGACAGCACGAGGGAAACCGACCGCTGCATCAGCTGTCACCAGAAACATACGATCGCGCCAGGTAAGCGACCCGTGCGTTGGGAGGCGACCGCCACCAAGTGAATCGTCCGGAAATCACGACCCCTGAAACCCTGCCTGACGAAAACGTAAGTGAGGCATCACTTCGTCCGTCCCACCTGGCGGAATTCGTCGGGCAAAATCAGGTACGCGAAAGCCTGCAGATCGCCATCGACGCCGCAAAGAAACGCGGCGATCCGCTCGATCATACCCTATTCTATGGCCCTCCAGGCCTCGGCAAGACCACGCTGGCAACATTGGTGGCTCGTGAAATGGGGGTGAGCGTTCGCACCACCAGCGGTCCGGTTATCGAAAAGGCCGGTGATCTCGTGGGGCTCCTCACTTCGCTGAAACGTGGCGACGTGCTTTTCATCGACGAAATCCATCGACTCAGACCGGTGCTGGAAGAGTTTCTCTACCCGGCGATGGAAAAATTTTGCGTAGACGTCCGCATCGCCGACGGACCGAACTCTCAAACCGTCCCGCTGCGGGTGGAGCCGTTTACGCTGATTGGCGCGTCTACCAGATTCGGCATGCTCACTCCGCCGATGCGCGCTCGATTCGGGATCATCGAACGCATCGGGTATTATCCCGCCGAAGAGCTGGAGCGGATCGTGATACGGTCGGCTGCGATCCTCGACGTGAACATCGAGCAGCACGGCGCAACTGAGATCTCCAAGAGGAGCCGTGGGACACCGCGAGTGGCGAACCGGTTGCTGCGCCGGGTTCGGGATTACGCGCAGGTCAAGGCCGACGGCGTGATCACACACGAGGTTGCCCAAGCGGCCCTCAGCCGGTTGAACGTGGACGAGTACGGCCTCGACGATATGGACGTGAGAGTCCTCAAGACGATCATCGACAAGTTCGACGGCAGGCCGGTCGGCCTCAACACGCTTGCGATGGCCGTCGGGGAGGACGCCGGCACACTCGAGGAAGTATACGAGCCTTTCTTGGTACAACAGGGATTCTTGAACCGCACGGCTCGTGGCAGAATGGCCACCCCGGCCGCGTACAGACACCTCGGCATCGCTCTGCCGACTGGCGCGGTGGAACAGAGCACGATGTTTGAGGAGTGAGATGTAAGCCGTGGGCAACAAGCGGTGAGAGGTCTCTTCTCCATGCTTCAGCCCGGCACAACCCTCACGTCAAGACCGTGCCATGACCAATCCGACGCAACGGTATTCTACCGCCGACTTTCACTACGACTTTCCACCGGAACTCATTGCTCAGCGACCCCGTCCGGATCGCGACGGCAGCCGACTGTTGCATCTGGATCGGGAATCGGGCAGGGTCGAGCACCGAGTGTTCAGAGACCTCCTCGAGCTGTTCCAGGCCGACGATGTGATGGTCGTAAATTCGAGTCGTGTCATCAACGCGCGACTCCACGGCATTCGCCAGAACGGGGCACCGGCCGAAGTTCTGCTCGTTCATCCCGAAGCGGACGGCACGTGGATTGCCATGGTGCACCCAGGAGGGAAGCTGAAGGTAGGCCGCACGATACACTTCAATGACGACGCGCAACTGGAAATTATGGAAGTGCTCGGCGGCGGGCTGCGCCGCATACGGCTGACGGGCTTAGACTGGGCAGGATTGATAGATCGTTACGGTACCGTGCCGCTCCCGCCGTACATCAAACGCCCCCCGGAGAGCGAGGACGAAACTCGCTATCAAACCGTGTACGCCCACTTCGACGGAAGCGTGGCGGCGCCGACCGCCGGCCTTCACTTCACCACGGAGCTGCTCGATGAGATTGCGAGTCTGGGCGTACATGTCGTAGAGGTCGTCCTTCACGTCGGCCCGGGCACGTTCAAGCCGGTCACAGTTGACGTTCCGGCGGAACACACCATGCACGCCGAGTGGTATCGTGTGCCACGGCAAACCGCCGACGCGATAAACGAGGCGCGTGACCTGGGACGGCGTGTCTGGGCGGTAGGAACCACTGTGACGCGGGTGCTCGAAACGGCCGCACGGGACGGGCCGATTAGAGCCACTGAGGGATGGACCAAGCTTTTCATCTACCCACCCTATGAGTTTCGCGCGGTGGACGGACTATTGACCAATTTTCATCTGCCTGGCTCGACCCTGCTGATGTTGGTGTGCGCCTTTGGAGGAGTCGGTCATGTTCTGGCGGCGTATCGCACCGCCGTGGCTGCGGGGTATCGGTTATACAGCTACGGTGACGCGATGGTGGTGGTGTGATGTTCGAGTTTCGTGTCGAAGCCCAGGACGGCGTTGCCCGGATCGGTACGCTTACGTTGCCGCACGGCAAGGTACGCACTCCCACCTTCATGCCCGTAGGAACTCAGGGAACGGTTCGGGCACTGTCTCCACCCGACCTCCGAGCCATCGGCACCCAAATGATGTTGAGCAACGCCTACCACCTGCATGTTCGCCCAGGGGAAGACGTCGTGGCCCAGCTCGGGGGCCTGCACGCGTTCGTGGCATGGGACGGTCCCATGCTCACCGATTCAGGAGGGTTTCAGGTGTTCTCGCTGGAGGGCTCTCGCCGGGTGGACGATGATGGGGTGACTTTCCGCTCTCACGTCGACGGCGGTGAACGACACATCTCACCCGAGCGTGCGATGGAGATCCAATGGATGTTGGGGCCGGACATCGCCATGGCCTTCGACCACGTGGTTCCCGCAACGGCCGACCGGAGCGTGGCAGAGGATGCGCTCGAGCGAACCACTCGTTGGCTGGAGCGCTGCCGCGCCCGTCACAGCCAACTCGCCGCAGATCGGCCGGACAGCCAGACTATCTGGCCCATCGCCCAAGGAGCAACCAACCACGGCCTCCGAAAGCGGGCCGTCGACCAGATAGCGTCGCTGGGAGAGTGGACCGGGATCGCCGTTGGTGGGTTGGCCGTCGGCGAAAGCCGGGAGACGATGTACGGTGTGCTCGAGGCGATGGAGCCGTCTCTCCCCCGCGGCGTTCCTCGTTATCTTATGGGAGTGGGGTTCCCGGAGGATCTGTTGAGCGCGGTCGCTCGCGGCATGGACTTGTTCGACTGCGTGGCCCCGACCCGCAACGGTCGCAACGGCTCAGCGTTTACACCGGATGGATCACTCAACATCCGTAATGCTGCCTACAAGATCCAAGCGGCGCCGCTGGACGAAAGTTGTGACTGCGAGACCTGTACCCTCTATAGCCGGGGTTATCTCAGACATTTGTTTGCAGCCGATGAATTACTGGGCCTCCGCTTGCTGTCCCTGCACAACGTGAGGTTTCTGATTAGTCTCGCCGAACAGGCGAGAAAGCAGATCGCCGCCGGCACTTTCACCTCGTGGCATCGAGACTGGATTGAGCGCTACAACCATCGAGGAACATCGTGACAACTTTTTGGTCACTACTTTTCACTTTCCAACAACCGGCTCAAGAACAACGGGGGCCGGGAGGCACCTTCTTCCTGTTTCAGATGGCGATCATCTTCGCGATCATCTATTTCCTCATGATCCGTCCCAAGGTCAAGCAGGAACGCAAGCACCGGGAACAGATCGCGCAACTCAAGAAAGGCGATGAGGTCGTGACTGCCGGCGGCGTCGTCGGGGAAGTCATCCACATCAAGGACGACCGTGTTACGATCAAAAGCGGCGAGTCGCGCTTCGTCGTCATGCGTGACCGGATCGCGGATATCCCCTCGATGACGGCGAAAGAGGAGAAGCGCGCTTAGTGGCGTTGCGCCCCATCCACCTGCTGGGATCGCCGGTGCTGCGGCAACACTCCGATGAAGTGGCGTGCGTCGACGACGAAGTGCGCAAGCTCGTACGAGACCTGTTCGACACCATGTATGCAGCCGAAGGAATCGGACTGGCGGCCAACCAGGTGGGCCTCGCGAAGCGAGTTGCCGTCGTCCATGCGGGCGATGATCCCGCCGTGGTCCTGATCAATCCAGTGATCATCGAGCGCGAAGGCAACGAGAAGGAGGAGGAGGGGTGCATCTCCATCCCCGACATCTTCGGAGACGTGGACCGGTCCCTGCGCGTTGTTGTCGAGACGACC
>JADFIT010000080.1 GCA_022566515.1 Gemmatimonadota bacterium | reverse complement strand
CGTCCATCATCAGATTGATTGACGGGCGAATCCAATCCTCGTACACGTGGCCGCACTTCCCACAGCGAACGCGAATTTGCTCTGGCGGAGATGTCATTTGATCACGAAACCGCCCTCCGCACCGCCTCCCGATAAAACCCCGGCTCCACCACCTCGGCATCCGCCCCGTACTGTAACACTCGCTCTGTCAACCAGTCGGTTGTCGCAGCCTGATACGTCACTGTAACCGTTCCGTCGTCATTCTCGGTTGCGGATGGGTGCGTCCCGCATGTAGTCGAAGATGTGATCCACACCAAGGTAGTCGCGCCCGGTCACCGGTAAATCACGATTTCCACCGTCTCCCTCTCACTCCCGGTTGGAATCGTTACGGCAATCGTCGTGACCGGTCCGTCGCGCCGGACCACCTCTGCTCCATCCACACGCGAGATCGCTTCGCCGTGGAATCGAACCGCGTACGTCCGGCCTGCCGTTCCCTCGACCAGAGCGACCCATCGACCCCTCGCGTAGCGATAATCGAGAATCCGGAGCCCCTGACTCGGCTGACCCGGCTGCAGCGGCACCGTTGGTGGCTCCACTTGGAGGCCACCCGTCCATTCGAGCTCGATGCGCGAGGGTGTTTGGGAGAGTTGCACACTCACGACGTAGAGCTCCTCGGTCCTCGACTCCCCTGGCAGTGACGAGCGCACATCGCGGGCACCCGGTGGGATCGGAATGGCAAGCTCGAGTGTGATCGCTGGGCCGCGCGCCGCGAGCGTTGCCACGAACCGCCCGGCTCCCTGCTCGAACTCCGCGTCGACGGAGCTTTCTCCGACCCGCAAGTTCCGGACGGTCGTGTGCTCCCAGTGGGGTGGGAGCTGCGGCGCGAGACGCGCGCGCCGGTGGGGCGCGTCCGGTTCCCATCCGAACGTGCCCATCAGCAACGGCGTGACGAGCATCGAGGTCGCGAAGAACTGGTGCGGCACGGCCTCGTCGAGTGGCCGGTAGTATCTGCCCGACAACAGTTCCGGATGTCGGCCGCGTGCCCAGTCGAACGTCATCTGCTTGAGTGCATCGACGAGTGGGTAGCCGGACCACGGCCGCCGATAGTTGTACTGCCCCCAGCTCAGGAAGCCTGTCACGAACGGCCACACCGCGCCCATGTTGTAGTGTACGGGATCGTAAAGCGGACTTCCGGTCGACAGCATTCGGGCGCCCCAGTCGGAAGTGATCGAGTCGGTGGCAAGCTTCCGCAACGTCGATGCCGCGCGTTCCGGATCGAGGAGACCAAACGCGGCGGCGGTCGCGGGCCACACGGTCAGGTTGTCGTTTGTACCTCCCGACTGGAGGATGCCGAACGCGTGATGACCCTCCTCCTCGCGCCAGTAGTCCCGATTGAGGGTTGTCTGCGCCGTTCGGTGCAACGCTGCGGCGTCGCGCGCGAGGCGGTCGTCACCCATGAACGTGGCCAGCTCTTGCATTCCCTGCAGTGCTGCGATCCATACGGCGGCGAGATAGATATCCTGATGCAGCCGCTCGCCAATCGCTCCGACCTCGATTGCCCCGACACCGCCGGTCGTGTTCTCGATGATGCCGTCACCGTCGGTTTCCGTGCTCAGGCACCACGCGTAAGCCAGCTCGATGGCGGGCCACAGCTCCCGCACCAAACCAACGTCACCGCTGGCGCGCCAGTAGCGCCAGACCGCCACGATCCAGTACGGTGTCGTGTCGGCGTGGAAGTAGGCATAGGGGAAGTCGGTGAACCACGGGATCCGCCCGGCGCTCTGCGAGATCTCGTGCGTGATCTTCCCGTCGTCACGCTGGTACTCGGCGAGGAATCTTAAGCCTTGCGCGGCCACGTCCCACTGCGCCGTTGCATCCATCGCGAACGTGTTGATCGCGGCGTCCCCACCAAAGAACCACCCGAAACCCGGGCGCGTGCTCGTTCCCGACGTTCCCCATCCTGCCACCAACCCGCACCCCAGGTCGGGATTGCAGACGAGCTGCTCGTCGAGATTCACCTTCGACCACTCGAGTGCGAGATCCAGCTCGTCATCGGGCGTGTCGATGGAAGTCGTTCGGCTCAAGAGATCCGTGACGTGTGCCCGCCGCTCGCGGTAGAGTCGCTCCGCACTCGCGATCAAGTTCCGGTAGATCGCGTACACCGAATCGCGCGGTGCTGTGGCGGCGGCGATCGCGATGGGTACGAACTCACGCCGCGTTCTCGCCGTATCGATGGGAATCGTGAACATGTTGCGCGCGTCGGCGAGGGCGTGCGCGGGGTGCGAAGAGGCGCTCGCCGCCCACGGCGATCCGATGACGCCGTTTAGCTCGCGGAGACTTTCCGAGAGGACGAACGCTTTTTCTTCAGCATTCCAAAACGTGTATTGCCCGCCGAATGCTCCCGGCCACGCGTACTGGAACACGGCCTGAAAGCTCACGATGATCTCGAGCGGCCGGAACGTCTCCACATCGAGCAACACGAGGAGCCCGGGTTCGTTCAGGGGGGCCAGGATGTGTTGCCGCACCGTAAACGTGGCGTGCGTGTATGTGATGGTAGTCAGCTCCGGCCGGATCTCGACGGTGCGGGCCACGCTGGTGCCCGGCACGGCCTCGACGTAGTCGGGGATCTTGAAATCGAGTCGAAAGTCGGTGGCGAGCTTGAGGGGGTGGACCCAAAGCTCCGCCTCACCGGTCTCGTAGCCTAGCCAGGCGGCCTTGCGGCCGACCACTCCCACATATTGCCGCGGGCGGACATCACCCCGGAGTGTGAGAGGCGACAGTTCGATCGGAAACTTGCGGACTGTAAGGGTATCGATCGAGTCTATCGGCGCCGTAATCGCCAGGTACAGAGCTGCGTGCAGGGTCGCGGCGAGCATGTGCATGATATCCTCCGAGGGTTCGCCACAATATCCTGTCGCCTCAGCCGTTCGTCCAGCGCGGCCTGGAGGAGCAACCGGAAAACGTGCATATTCTCCGTGCGTCCACATTCGACGCCCCTAGCGGATCGGTCATGGAAATGAGAAGACTTCCCATCATTCCCCTCGCCATCGCCGTCATCGTCACGGCGTGCTCGCAAGGATCCATCCTCGACAAACAGCAGATCGTCGACCGCCAGACGTGGTGGGACAACCGGGACTGGGACTGGTACCAGGCAAAGATCCCGTTCTTCGAATCTCCCAATCCCGAGATCGATGCCACCTACTACTACCGCTGGGAGGTGGTGACGAAACACTTGACCTACGGGTCGCCGGAGACGGGCTACACCTTCACCGAATTCATCGACCGGCCGTTTTGGTCGGGCACCTACGGGAGCATCAGCTGCCCGCTCGGTCACCAGTTCTATGAGGTCCGCTGGCTCAAGGACCGGCGCATCGTCGAAGACTTCGCCCGCTATTGGTTTGAGACTCCCGGTGCCGAGCCGCGGAGCTACAGCAACTGGTACGGCGACGCGATGTGGGCGACGTACCTCGTGCTCGGCGATGAACAATTCATCGGAGCCGTGCTGCCGCACATGGAGCGGCAGTACCAGGGCTGGATCGCCGAACGTTGGGATGCAGAACACCGGATGTTCCGCTGGGACGGCATGCACGATGGGATGGAGACCAACATCAACAGCCGGCTCACGCGGGATGCGTTTGCCGGTGCCGAAGGGTATCGACCGACGCTCAACAGCTACCTCTACGCCGACGCGCGGGCGATCTCACAGGCCGCGGCGCTGCTGGGGGATTCTGTGACGGCTCGCGCGTACGACGACCGAGCGACCGAGCTCAAGCAGCGCGTGCAGGATGAGCTGTGGGATCCCCAACGCAACTTTTTCCTCCATCAGTTCGCTTTTGACGAGCTGAACGGCGTCCGGGCGAAGAGCTTGACTTACGAGACTGGGAAGTACGCGGGGAGCCCATATGGGAGGGAGTTGTTGGGCTACGTGCCGTGGCAGTTCAACCTGCCTGACCCCGGCTATGAGGCCGCGTGGCAATATCTCATGGATCCCGAACACTTCTTTGCACCGTTCGGACCGACCACCGTCGAGCGGCACGATCCACAATTTCTCATCTCACCCACCTGCTGTGTGTGGAGCGGCAACCAGTGGCCGTACGCGACCACCCAGACGCTCGTGGCATTCGCGAACCTGCTCAACAATTACGAACAGTCCGTTGTGACAAAAGACGACTACTTCACGCTGCTCGAGGTGTATGCCCTCAATCACCGCATGGACGGGCGACCCTACATCGCGGAGGCTGCGAACCCCGACGATGGCTCCTGGGACGGGCATAACACATTCTATCACAGCGAACACTATCTGCACTCAGGCTTTGTCGATCTCGTCATTACCGGGCTCGTGGGCTTGAGGCCGCGTGCAGACGACTCCCTGGAGCTGAACCCGCTCGTACCCGACGATTGGGATTACTTCGCGCTAGACGATGTCGCGTACCACGGCCACCGCATCTCCATCGTGTGGGATCGCACCGGCGACCGGTACGGGAAGGGCACGGGGCTCACCGTGTTTGCCGACGGTCGCGCGATCGCGAATACGCCGACGATCCGCCGAGTGGTTGCGCCACTCGGATCCGCGATGACGGCGGAGGAGGTGGATCGTCCGACCAACTTCGCGGTGAATAATGGGGGGAGGGGATACCCGCTCGCCACGGCGTCGTACAGTGCACCGGCGACACCACCGTTCTATGCCGTGGACGGGAACTATTGGTACCACACTTCACCACCTAATCGCTGGACGGCCGTTGGCTCGGGTAACGCCACGGACTGGTTCGCCGTCGACTTCGGCGTCAGCCGGCCGATCGCGGCCGTAAAGGTGTACTTCTACGACGACGGAGCGGAGGTCCTGCCGCCGGCGAGCTACGACATCCAGTTCTGGGATGGCGATACCTGGGTCGACGTACCACGACAGCACCGATCGCCGAGCGAGCCGACGGGGCACCGTGCCAACGTCGTGTCGTTTCCGGAGATCACGACGTCCAAAATCCGCCTTGTCGTGGCGCATCAGGTAGGTGCTTCGTCGGGTGTGGCAGAGATCGAAGCTTGGGGCACCGCTGACGGGCCGCTGCCTGAGCCAACCGCGGCCGCTCGCAACATCGCGTTCAGCGCCGCCGATGCCGGCGGGTTTCCCAGGGCGTCGGCGTCGTTCACGTCGCCGCGCGACCGGCTCGATCACCTGAACGACATGCAGATCGCGTTCACGCGCTACTCACGGAATCGATGGAGCGGTTACGGTTCGCCCAATACGCACGACTGGGTGGCGATCGATTTCGGGACTCTCAAGACCGTTGAGGTCGTGGACCTCTACTTTTACGGTGACGGGCGAGGTTTGGCGGCTCCGAAGGCATACGTTGTCCAGTTCTGGGACGGTGAGGAGTGGACCGACGCCGAGGTGCGGACGCGGCGGCCGGATGACCCGACCGCATCGGCGTTGAATCGTCTGCGGATCGTTCCCGTGGAGACCGAACGGATTCGCGTCGTCTTCGAGCACGATAGTCCCGCGTTTACCGGAGTGAGTGAACTCATGATTTGGGAGGGTTCGTGGTAGGCGGGTCGCGGGGCGCAGGACGCGGGGCACTGGAGGCTCTGCTGTTGCTCGTGTGGGTGGTGGGCTGTAGGTCCGATAGTGCAACGCCGGCGATCCACGGTACGGTCAGCCGCGCGTCGTTCGGTGTCACGCCGGATGGTGAGTCGGTTGATGTCTTCACGTTGGCCAATGCGAGCGGTGTCGAGGTGCGGGCCATCACCTACGGGGGCATCATCGTGTCGCTTCGCGTGCCGGATCGTGACGGCCGGCTTGGGGACATTGTCTTGGGCTTCGACGATTTGGATGGCTACGTCGAGGGCTCACCCTACTTCGGTGCCATCGTCGGGCGTTACGCCAACCGTATTGCGAACGGGCAATTCACGCTTGCAGGCGAAACGTATCAGCTCGCCACCAACAACGGGCCGAACCATCTGCATGGGGGGGAGCGCGGATTCGACAAGATCGTGTGGCACGCCGAGATGCTCGAGAGCGATAGCGGCGTTGCCGTGATCTTCACCCACACGAGTCCCGACGGCGATGAGGGGTATCCGGGCAACCTGTCCATTCGCGTCAGCTACACGCTCACGCCCGGCAACGAGCTGGCTGTCGACTACCTTGCCACTACAGACCACGCTACACCGATCAACCTGTCGCAGCATACGTACTTCAACCTGGCGGGCGACGGCCGGCGCGACGTGCTCGAGCACGTGCTCACGATCAACGCAGCGCACTTTACCCCGGTTGATGCCACCTTGATTCCGACTGGCGTCATCGCTCCGGTTGCCGGCACTCCGTTCGACTTCACGACACCCACAGCCATCGGGGCGAGAATCGACCTGGAAGACGAGCAGCTGGAAAACGGGGGTGGCTACGACCACAATTTCGTTCTCGATCGGGACGGCGCCGGTCTCGCTCATGCGGCGCGCGTCGAGGAGCCGACCACCGGGCGGGTGCTCGACGTGTACACGACGGAACCGGGACTCCAGTTCTACTCCGGGAACTTCCTGGACGGTAGCATCACCGGGAAATCCGGATGGGTCTATCGTCATCGCTATGGGTTCTGTCTGGAGACGCAGCACTTCCCGGACTCGCCCAATCAGCCCGCCTTCCCATCGACGATTTTGCGCCCCGGCGAGGAGTATCGCTCGCGGACGGTGTTCGTGTTTTCCCATACGCCCTGACTCCAACACATGGCGTTCGGGACCCTCGATCTCCTGACCTTCCTTGGCTTCATCGCACTGGTCATCGGCGTGTCGCTCTTTGCGTCGCGCAGGGAAGAGACATCCTCCGACTACTTCCTCGCCGGCCGCACGCTGCCGTGGTGGCTGATCGGGTTCTCATTGATCGCGTCGAATATTTCGACCGAACACTTCATCGGCATGGCGGGTCGCGGCGCCGACATCGGACTCGCCATTGCGTCGTACGAGTGGATGGCCGCAGTGACGTTGGTGATCGTCGGAACCGTCTTCCTGCCCCGGTTTCTGCGGGCGGGGATCTACACGATCCCGCAGTACCTGGAGGTCCGATACAGTTCGACTACACGCACGATCATGGCCGTGTTCATGCTGGTGGCGTATGTGTTCGTGGCGATGGCGACCGTCCTGTACGCGGGGGCACTTGCTATCGAGCAGATCTTTGCCATCGATCGCACGCTCGCGATTTGGCTCATCGGCCTGCTGGCTGGCGCGTATACCATCTACGGCGGTCTCAAGGCGGTCGTCTGGTCCGACTTGCTGCAAGGCGTGGCGCTGCTGCTGGGTGGCATTCTGATAACCGTGCTCGGGCTGCGACAAGTTGGCGGCCTTGGTACGTTCCTCGCATCCCAACAAGACAAGCTCCACACGGTTTTGCCGTGGAATCATCCGGAGATGCCGTGGTTGGCGGTCTTTGTCGGTGGGCTCTGGATTCCCAATCTTTTCTATTGGGGACTGAATCAGTTCATCACCCAGCGTACCCTCGCCGCAAAGAGCCTGGCCGAGGGGCAACGGGGGATCTATCTTGCCGCGGCCATCAAGCTGGTGATTCCGTTCATCATCATCTTCCCCGGTATCATGGCCGTCGAGCTGTACGGCGAGCAGATTGCCGTCCCGGATCAAGCATATCCGGTGCTGATGCGCGAGCTGCTCCCGGCGGGCCTCACGGGGATCATGTTTGCGGCGTTATTCGGCGCGGTGATGAGCAGCCTTGATTCGATGCTCAACTCTGCCGCGACGATCTTCACCATCGACGTGTACCAGCGCCATGTCAACGCGGCCGCCGACCAGCGTCGGCTGGTGAGAGTGGGGCGGATCGCGACGGCGGTGCTCGTTGTGGTGGGATGCCTCTGGGCTCCGATCGTCGCTCGGGCGGGTAGCATATTCGAGTATATCCAGATGTTCTGGGGGTTCATTTCGCCGGCGATCGTTGCGGTCTTTCTCTTTGGCCTCTACTCACCGCGGACGCCCGCGCACGCCGCGTCGGGGGCGCTGGTCCTCGGTATCCCAGTGTACGGCCTGCTCCTGTGGTTGCTCCCGAATGTGGCCTTTCTCCACCACATGATGATCACGTTTCTCGTGGTCTGCGCCTCGCTCGCTCTGAACACCAAACTGGCACCGCGGCCCACACCGTTCGTGTTGGAACTGGCAAGCGGCCTCAACCTGGAGCCCGCACGGCATGGTCGCTGGTTCGGTGGCGCCGTGGTGGCCACGGTAGTCGCATTGTATATCGTGTTTTTCTGAGGGACGGCCACGGATGACGCTGAAGCTTTGGGAACACGGATCTCCCCTCTCCCCTCTCCCCTCTCCCCGGGGAAGTGGGTCGCGGGGCGGAAACGGGGGCGCGTCACTCGGCTAAGTTCATTCGCCGTAGGAGATCGGAGTACCTTGGGTCGGAGTGGATGGGATCGAACCAGGGGTGAGTCTTGAGGTGGAACAAGACCCACGAGTCCTCTTCGAAACCCCGCTCCAGCCACTCGAACGCCTGGTCGAGGTCGCCCAACCCCATGTAAGCGACCCCGATCACACCGGGATCGGCGCCTCGATCCTTCGCCTCCTGCACTAGTTCGTCGGCCTTCTCCACCTGCCCGGCCAGCGCGTAAATGTTTGCCATTCCGGCGAGCACGTCTGGGAAGTCGGGTCTCAGCTCGTGCATCTTTCGAGTCTCTTCGATCGCCTCCTCATACATGTGTTTCCCCACGTAGATCCCCGCCAGCCAGGCGTGCGGGGTGAAGAAGTTCGGGTCGAGTTCGAGGGCCTTCTCGAACTGCTCAATGGCGGCATCGTAGTCACGTCTCAGAGTATAAATTGTCCCAACATTAACACTGATCCCCGGCGACAGCGGGTCGAGTTCCTCTGCGTGACGAATCTCACTCAGCGCTTCGTCCAGTCGGCCAAGCGCGCCCAGTAGAGTGGCATACCATTGGTGCGCGGTCGCGTAGTTTGGGTTCAGGGCGATCGCGCGACGATACTCCTGCTCCTCGCCCCGCCAATCCCGCTCGAGCCGTAACACCTGTCCGAGTGACGTGTGTGCTTCGGCCAGCGTCTCGTCTAGCTCAATTGCCTTTTCGGCCGCTTCCTGGGCTTTTCGTCGTGCCTCGGGCCGCGGCATGTGGCCGTACGACCCGATCACCAAATACGCGTCGGCCAACCCGGAGTACGCCAAGGCGTAACCCGCGTCTCGCTCGATAGCCTGGTTGAAGAATTCGACCGCTTGTTCGAGCCCGTCCTTGGTGCGCTTGTTCCACATGTACCGGCCCTTCAGGTAGAGCTGGTACGCCTCCATGTTCTCGGTGGCGGGCTTGACTAAGGGCTCGTCCGACGTGCCCGCGAGGGTGACCTTCAACCGGTCCGCTATGGTGGTGGCGATTTCGTCCTGAATGGCGAACACGTCATCCATTTCCCGATCGTACCGCTCGGACCACATTTGGTACCCGTCGGCGACGTTGACCAACTGCGCCGTGATCCGCAGTCGAGAACCCGCTTTCCGCACACTGCCTTCGAGCACGGTCGCCACTTTGAGCGTGGTGCCTACCTCCGCGATTTTGGGCGTCTTTCCTTTGAACGCGAAAGAAGAAGTACGGGCCGCCACGTGGAGGCCCTCCAACTGGGTGAGTGCATTGATGATCTCTTCGGTGATCCCGTCGCTGAAGTATTCGTTCTCCGGGTCCGCGCTCATGTTGGTGAAGGGGAGCACCGCAATGGATTGCGCGGACGGCTCGGCTTGACCGTCGGCCGACAGGGTGGTCTCCACAATTCGGGGGGCGAGCGCGTCGGCAAACTCGGCACCGGTAGCAAATCGGTCGTCCGGCTCCTTGGCAAGTGCCGTGTGCACCGCCTGCCGAATATCGTTGGGAATCGTCGAGTCCAGGGCGGGAGCCGGTTCTGTGAGCCGCTTCGCGATGATCGCCCTGATCGACTCCCCGGTGAACGGAGACCGGCCCGTCAACATCTCGTAGAGAACACAGCCGAGGGAGTAGATGTCGCTGCGGCCATCGAGCGTGGTTTCCCCCGCCACCTGTTCGGGGCTCATATACGCGGGGGTGCCCAGCAGGGCGCCGGCTTGGGTGAGGGCCTCAGCGCCGGCCGCCCGCAACGCTTTTCCGATGCCGAAGTCGGTGACCATCGCCACACCATCGTGGATCATGATGTTCTCAGGCTTGATGTCGCGGTGGACGATGTCCTGCCGGTGCGCGTAGTCGAGGGCGCCGGCAATGTCCCGTGTGATCTCGAGAGCGTCCGCTAGAGGCAACTGGCCCTCCCGCTCCAAGCGCACCCGTAGGGAGGCGCCCTTGACATACGGCATCACGAAGTAGAGGGCCCCGTCATCCTCGCCGGAGTCGAAGAGCGGAAGGATGTGCGGGTGCATCAGACGGGCTGCGAGTTTGATCTCTCTTAAGAACCGCTCCTTGCCGATGCCGGAGGAGAGTTCGGGCCGGAGTACTTTGATCGCAACTTCGCGGTCGTGCTTGAGGTCCCGCGCCAGGAAGACGCGGGCCATCCCGCCGCTCCCGACCTCACGCTCGATATGGTAGCGGTCGGTAAACGCGCTGGAATCGTCGAAGCGAGCGGCCATGGCTGGTAAGATGCATCGTGGAGAATCGTCGCGCGAGTTCGCCGCCGTCAGCAGGTCAACTCGTCCACCGCCAGGACGCAGTCGGGAGCCCCCGGAACTCCACACGCCAACAGGGCCGAAGGCACCTCGAGCGCCTCGATGATGTGCTCCAACACGCGGATGTGGAGTCGGGGGTTGCACTGCGACGTGAGGATGCCCTCCACGCTCCGTAGCGCCGGTAGCTGGAGTTCTTCGAGCAACGTCATCCGGCGGATGAGCACGGAGCCGCGGATATCCACGAGCTCCGGAGCCTCCAAGCGACGGCTCCCCCACCTCCCACCTCCCACCTCCCACCTGGGAAGAGGGGAGGAAGGGTGAGGATCTTCAATTCCACTTCAGGCCTCTGAGTTGCTCGACGTCCACATTCCCGCCACTCAACACGCAGACCACATGCGCACCGGGGGCCGCGTCGACTAGGCCGTTGAGAAGCGCCGCCACCGGGGCGGCGGCCGCGCCTTCCACCATCAGCTTGCAGCGGGTCCACACCCACAGCATCGCCTCGAAGATGTCGTCATCGGGCAGGGTGACCACCTTCTCCACGCACTGCTGGACGACGGCGAAGGTGTGCTTGCCGGTGGTCTTGACGGTGAGACCATCGATCACGCAGTCCACTTCGTCGAGCGTGACGAGCCGGCCGGCGGCTAGGCTCTGGTGCATCGCCGGAGCGCCGGATGACTCCACCCCGATGATACGAATGTCCGGGTTGAGACTCTTGAGCGCCATCGACACACCCGATATCAGCCCACCGCCACCGATGGGAACGACCGCCACGTCGATCTGGGGAAAGTCCTGATAGATCTCCCACCCAACCGTCCCCTGCCCGGCGATGAGGTCGAGGTCGTCGAAGGGATGGATGTAGGTGTAGCCCCGCTCGGCGACGAGCTCACGCGCCTTGGCATCCGCCTCATCCCAGATGCCGCCGTGCAAGATCACCTCGGCGCCATACGCGCGTGTCGCGTCGACCTTGGACTGGGTGGCCTTCGCCTTCATTACCACGGTGGCGTCGATATTGTGAATCCGAGCCGCCAGGGCCACACCTTGGGCATGGTTTCCAGCCGACGAGCAGATGATCCCACGCCGCTTCTCCTCGTCGGTCAACAGGCGGCATTTGTTGAGTGGGCCGCGGACCTTGTATGACCCCCCACGTTGGAACAACTCCGCCTTGAGGCGCACGTCGAAACCGGTTTGTTCGCTGAGAAGCCGCGACGTGAGAAGCGGCGTGTGATAGGCGTGCGCCGACACGTGTCGGTTGGCTTCTGCAAACACCGCTGCCGGGAATGGAATCATCGGGCGCGCCGTCGTGTTGAGGATTGGCGATCGAGGTCAGTCATGTCGATTGCAGATTGAAGATTGCAGATTAGCGATTGCAGATTGGATATTCAATATTCATCGTGATCGCTTGGTCAGCTCGTGAAGAATGCGCCCGCAATCGGACTCCGAGAAATCCCTTGCATAGAATCTCAAGAACAAGTGTTGGCGACGTCCGGCGTCACTCTCGTCTGCTCCGGCTCCGGAGAGTACCAGGGCCCGGGCAGTGGAGAACATTCGTGATGCCATTCGAAGCCGCTCTTCCGGCGTACGTGACGCCATCATGGTCCGGAACCGTTTCTCGACATCGGGGGACGTATCACTCATTGCCAACATCCTGAAGCGACGCCCTTACGCCCAGGGTTTGCGCCCACTGTTCGAGATATTCGCGATCGAGGGCGATACCCGTTGCCATGAGTTCTCGGACATCTCGCATCTGGAGTTCCGATTGGGATTCCTGAGCCCATTTGAGTTTCGACAGAATCAGATCCTCCGGGGCCACAACAACCAGGGGGTTCCCGGCGACAGTGATCTCTCGCCGCCGGCCGAACTCCGTTTGATGATACGGATCGTCTTTGCGAACGATGAAGTCAGCTTTGATGATCCACTCGTTGTGAATGATGTTGAACATAGATCGATTCGCAATGGCCTCGAGCACAGCATCACGGTTGATGTAGCAGTCCTCCTCGAATAGCCGCACGATCGCATCCGCATCCTGCCCCGAACATTCCGTCACGATGTCGACGTCACGGGTCATGCGGGGGTTACCATAGGCCGCCATGGCCATGGAACCCGTAAGCATGTACTCCACGCCGATGGACGTGAGTCGCTCAGCAATCAACCGGACGAAGTCCAGCTGCTCATCCATAACTAGTTGAATATTGAATATCGAATATTGAACAAAGAATATCGAAGTTGTGGGCGGCCTTGAGACGGTCGAGGTCAGTCATGTCGATTGCAGATTGCAGATTGTAGATTAGCGATTGCAGATTGAACTCTGACCACAGTAAATCTGCAATCTGAAATCACTCCCTCCTCGGTTACCGCTCCAGCAACTCGCGGAAGAACGAAATCGTCGCCGGCCAGGCCCCCTCAGAGGCCGCCTGGTTGGCCCCGTCCCGACCGCTTTGGCGACCCAGGAAGCCATGTCCGGCCCCGTCGTAGATGTTAACCTCATATCGCTTGCCGAGGCGCTCCAGCTCCGCTTGGGCCGCCGGAATGGTCGAGTTCACCCGGTTGTCAGCGCCCCCGTAGAGGCCGAGCACAGGTGCCCGGATGCTCGAGAGCGCTTCCGTGGGCGGGGAGGTGCCGTAGTAAACGACGGCAGCGTCCAGATCCCCGTAATCCACCGCGAAGGCGAAGCTCGTGGACCCTCCCCAGCAGAACCCCACGACGCCGACTTGGTCCGTGGCCGCGGGAAGGGAGGTGCCGTACTCGGCCGCGGCTCTCAAGCGCCGGTTGACCTCAGCGGGGTCGAGGTCCCGTATGGCACGGCCGACCTCATTGGACGCGAAGGATTCCGTACCGCCGCCCCCCGGTCCCTTGCCGGAGAGGAGGTCCGGCGTGACCGCGATGAACCCGTCTGCGGCGAGCTGGTCACCCACGGCCCGGGCCCAGTCCGACATCGCGCGAATATCGTGAATGACCACCACCACGGGGGCGGGGTCGCTTCTCTCGGGATAGGTAACCCACGCCTGAACCCGATCCCCTCCGCCGGCGTCGTACCAGACCCATTCTCCATGCCGTGGCGAGGCCTCGAGCCGGGCGGCGGCCGTTGCCCCGTCGGCAGGTAGACTCTGCGCAACGCCGAGCGTCGGTGAGAGGGGGAGAAGCATGAGGGACATGAACCCGGCGAGAAGCGTGGCTCGGGGACGTAACCGAAGATCAGTGAAAGAGTAGGTCATGGGCGGCCTCCAGGCACAGATGGACGGGTTCTCATCACTCACACGAATATGGTTGATGTGTTGGACTCCGGGTACGGCCACGGATGACGCTAAAGCTTTGGGGACACGGATCCCCCCGCTCCCCGCTCCCTTGCCAAAAACGCGATCCGGCAGGATTATGAAGCGCATGCTTGGCGTGCTGGCGAAACTCAGTGAATCAGAGGAAGGTTAGGTCATCGATGAACAACACCGTCGCATTCGTGGCAGTCATGATTGTCAGCTCTTTAGCGGTGGTCGCCGCCGAACCTGCAGTCGCGCAGATGGACATGTCGTGTCCGCATCGGATGGTGCCGGTGGAGGGTCGCGCCAGCCCGCTCGATTCGGTGATGTTTCAGGTCGACGGCCACGACATGAAGATTTGCTACGGCCGACCCTCGGCCCGCGGGCGAACTATGATCGGCGGGTCATTTGTGCCCTACGGACGGATATGGCGCACCGGTGCCAACGAACCCACGATCTTACACGTCACCGTTCCTGTTGCCATTGCGGGCATCGAGGTCCCCGCCGGTACGTACTCGCTCTACACGGTCCCCGGGGAGAACGAATGGCAAATCATCGTGAACCGGGCCATCGATCAATGGGGACACGAAGGGTCTTATACGGACGAAATCGTGGCTCAGGAGGTTGCCCGGGCTCGCGTGCCGAGCGTACGCACCGCCGATCACGCGGAGACCTTCACGATTTCCGCCGAGCGCGACGGCGACGCTGCCCATATCGTGATGGCGTGGGAAACGACCCGGGTTCGGATACCCATTGCGGTGAGGGACGAGCAGTAGCCCCCCTCCCCGGGGAGCGGGGAGCAGGGAGCAGGATCGCAGGGAAGCGGTCGCCTCGGCGACAGTCGGTTCGGGCGAGCCGCGGGTTTACCCGTGGTAAGACGGCCAC
>JADFIT010000234.1 GCA_022566515.1 Gemmatimonadota bacterium | reverse complement strand
CCTGATGGGACGACCGTGGACCGGACAGCGCCGGTTGAAATATTGACTACGGTCGCCTTCGCCTCTATCGACGCCGGAATCCTTCATACGTGCGCCATCTCGTTCAGCGGTTCCGTGTACTGTTGGGGCTTCAACGGCACCGGTCAGCTCGGTGACGGGACAACTACTCTCAGCACGGTTCCCGTCCAAGTCTCGGGCGGGCACACGTTCGCTTCGGTGGCCGCGGGCGGGGGCCACTCGTGTGCGGTGACCATGGATGGCACAGCCTACTGTTGGGGCCACGATCGCAACGGTCAACTGGGGAACGGGACAGAGGAGGAAACCCTGAGCATGGTGCCCGTGCTGGTGGGGGCCACGCTCGTATTCAGATCCGTGAGCGCCGGACTTGCCCATACATGCGGTGTGACCACAGATAACGTGGCATACTGTTGGGGGCTGAACTCTTCCGGGCAACTTGGGATTGGCTCGACGACCAACACGGATGGGCCCGAACGCGTCTCTGGTACGTAGGGCGTTGGAATGTCCGCGGCCATTCCTAACGACTTGATTGCCAAGCCCGCCAAAGCTCAATCGTCGGTAATCCCGCCATCGAATAGTCTCACGGCGGAACGAGCCCGTGACGAAAGCAAGAAGATTGTATCATTAGAGAATGGAGACTGCCGCAGCGCCGCCCTTAGCGTGGGGAGGGAACGACCTACTTGATACGCTGCTCTAGGTCTGAGTCTGCCGGGTAGACCGTGTGATAATAATGGATCGAGTTCACGTGGTCCGCGTGGAAGTGGATGGAAGACAAGCCATTCTTCGTTTCAAGCTGCCACCGCGTGAACGTAACACCGGACGACGGCGTGAAATCGGCATCGCTCGCCGACGCGGGGTAGTTCAGATTGTCGGCGTAATACGATTCGGCGGCCAGCTTCGCCCGCCTGATATCCGAGACGACGGTGGCGTCGTACGCCTTTTTCCTTGTCGCGCCGAACTTGGGAATGGCGATCGCCGCGAGAACGCCGATAATGACCGTGACGATGAGCAGCTCGATCAGCGTGAAGCCGTTCTGGTGGCGTGCCTCAAACGTCGATCCGATTGTCTTCATATGTACACCAACGAGCAAGAACTGTGCCGCTGATCCGTTCCTAGATTTCGGCCCTCCCATAGGGTGTGACGGTGGCACGGTGCCCGATTTCCGTGCTCTTGCAGTTACGCTACGCAAATCGCCGCTTCCTAGATATCAGTCTGGGTTCGCTCTCAGAGCTATCATACCCGCTGCGGGTTGCTCGCAACCTCGGACTCCTCGCCGACGAAGATTGGCAAACGCTCGATCTCGAACGCGCGCGATAGGAAGGGATCCAAAGCCAACCACTTGTTGCATACCGCCAGACCACCCTACCACCAACAAGATCAGATCTATTGGCCCAAGTTCATCCGGTAGAGCACATCCTGAAAGCGGGGATCGGAGCGCAACGGGTCCCATCGTGGGTCGGCCGGCAGCCAGGACATGTCGGGGCCCCGGTCCCGCAGAGCCGACTCGAGCCACTGAATCGCCAGCTCGCGTTCACCCAGCGCAAGGTACGTTCCGGCTATGATCGAGGGCGGCACGGCGTAGCGTTGCTCGTGCAATGCGGCGATCTCGTCAATGATGCTCCGGGCTCGCGTCGTCGATCCGGCGCGCGCGTATCCGTACGCCAGCCAAGCCTCCCCGGTTAGGTTAGGGACTCTGGCGAACATTTCCTCAAATGCACCAACCGCCGCCTCATACCTACCTTGCTCAGTCCACACCATGCCGAGTGTGAGTTGCGTAATCAGGGGGCCGCCGAGCTGGAGCGCCTGCTGAGCCCGTTCAATCGCTTGGTCGTATTCTCTCGCGAAGTACAATACCCAGGCGAGTCCGTTTACCGTCGACGGCGAAACCGGATCGAGCCGCACGGCCCGGCGGGCCTCGCTGATCGCTTCGTCACGGCGTCCGAGGTGTGCCAACATATTCGCATACGCCGAGTGACCCTTGGCGGACCCGGGGTTGAGGTCGATGCCGCGGCGGAACTCCGCCTCGGCGCCCGCCCAGTCCCAGTCGTAGCGCGCCAGTACCACTGCCAGGGTTAAATGGCCATCGGCCAGCGTGGGGTCCAATTCGATCGCTCTTAGGGCCAACCGCCGCACCTTGGGGAACACTTCGATCGGGCGGCCACCTCGGCCACCTCGGCCACCTGCCACGGCCCGAAGCTGGAGATAGCAGTTAGCCAGCAGGGCGTGGGCCGGAGCATAGGCTGAATCCGTCGCGATGATGTCCTCGAGATAGGCAATCGCTCTGTTCACGTCTTCTTCAAGCCCCTTCGAGTAGTGGAACGCGGCTATGAGATACTTCTCCTGCACCTCCGGATCGACTGGAGGGGCACTAGCGAGCCGCGCCCGATCTTCCGGAGTCAGCCTGGCATTGATCTGCTCGGCGACGGCCTGAGCCACTTCGCTGTGTAACGCGAGCACGTGTTCGAGAGGTTTGTCATAGGTATGGCTCCACAGGTGCCGTTCTCGCGGCAGAGCAGCGATCAACTGGACTTCGATGCGCACGGTGTCACCGATCCTCAACACGGAACTCTCGAGCACCATGTCCACATCCAACTCACGGGCGATCTCAGGCACTGTCTTTTCGGTGCCCCTGTAACGCATAGTCGAGGTCCGTGAAATCACATCGAGTTGCGCAATCTGATTCAGCTTCGATATCAGTTGCTCGTGCATCCCCGCGACGAAGTAATCCTGTGCCGAGTCCCGCATGAGGTTATCGGGCGGCAACACAGCCAGCCGCTCAACGCCATCGGACGCTACGGTGCTTCTAGTAAAGAATTGCCAACTCCCCACACCTACGAGCACCACTGCCAGCAGCACCACAGCCACCGCCCACCACCCGCGCAAGAGCACCCCGGGCCGCGCTGCCGGCGCCAGACCCTGAGTGCGCTGCAGCTCCAACCCCTCGGTGAACTGCTCCGCGGTTGCAAACCGATCCGCCGGAGCCTTGGCCAAGGCACGGACAATGGTACCGGCAATCTCCGCTGGCACCGCTGGCCGGAGATTCGTTATCGGCGGCGCCTCAACCGTGATGTGCTGATGCACGATGCTCTCAACGGTGGGCCCCTGGAACGGAGGACTCCCGCCCAGCATCTCGTACAGCACGCAACCGAGGCTGTACACGTCACTGCGTCCGCCCAGCTCTTTACTCCCGGCGGCCTGTTCAGGGCTCATGTAGTGTGGCGTCCCAACCACGATCCCCGTCTCTGTGAGCCGCTCGCCGCCCGCCACGTCTACCGCGCGCGCAATCCCAAAGTCCGCAATCACGGCGTGTCCCGCTTCCAGCAGAATGTTCTCCGGCTTGATGTCGCGATGGATCACGTCGTGCCGGTGGGCGTAGCTCAACGCATCGGCCACTTCGCGAGCGAATTGGAGGGCGTCATCTAGCGGAAGTTGTTTCTCACGGTTCAGCCGATCCCGCAGCGACTCCCCTTCCACAAAGGGCATGACGTAATAGAGGAATCCGTCGGCTTCGCCAGAGTCGTGGAGGGCCAGAATGTGCGGATGAAGCAGCCGCGCGGCGATCTCGATCTCGCGGAGGAACCGCTCCGGGCCGAGTACCGCCGCCAGCTCGGGTCGGAGCACCTTCAACGCCACCTTGCGGTGGAGCTTCAGGTCCTCGGCGAGGTAGACCGTGGCCATGCCGCCGGCACCGAGTTCGCGCTCAATGACGTAGCGGTCCGCGAGGGCGGTTTTCAGGCGCTCGAACG
>JADFIT010000233.1 GCA_022566515.1 Gemmatimonadota bacterium | reverse complement strand
TCTTAGTACCTCTAATAGGAAATCAGAATACCCAGTGCGCCTTGTATGTAATTGTTGGACGACGCATCGTTCTATGTCAGTTTACAATTGTATACCACTATGTGGGTGGGATTCAAGCGAGTTTGCTTGGTTCTAGGTACTGGGTGCTTGGTACTGGGTGCTTGGTACTGGGTGCTTGCATCTGGGTGCTTGGTACTGGGTTCTAGGTACTGGGTGCTTGCATCTGGGTTCTTGGTTCTGGGGACGGGGGGCTGGTTTATGGGTTTAGGGGGGAAAGGGAAAGGGCGCGCGCCGCTTTCGATTCAGCCGCTGTTATGCTGGATAGTTTGGTTGTGGAATTTCCGGACGACCATCGTATGCATACCTCACTCGGAATCGCGCTCGCCGGCCTGGGACGAAGCGACGATGCGCTACACCATGGAAAGCGGGCCGTGGAGTTGAATCCTGTATCTAAAGACGCTTTCGATGGTCCGTTCTATGAACAAAACCTGGCGATAATCTATACGCTTCTCGGTGACCAGGAAGAGGCGCTGGACAAAATCGACTACCTTCTCTCAATTCCGTCATTCTGGATGTCGGTTGGCGCTTTACGAATCAATCCCGTCTGGGACCCACTGCGCGAGAACCCGCGCTTTCAAGCATTAATAGAAAAGTATGACACTAAAAACTAACACTTCACTGGGAAGAGTTATACTGATTGAGTCATGATCGGCAAGACTGTAGGACAATATAGAATCACCGAGAAACTCGGCGCCGGGGGGATGGGCGAGGTGTATCAGGCCCGCGACACCAAACTCGACCGGGACGTGGCGCTCAAGGTGCTGCCCGAGGCGTTCACGTCCGACCCCGACCGGCTGGCCCGCTGTCCGGCGAGACGTGTTCGGTCGTCACGGCCCGCGTGAGATCATGGAATCCACATGCCACAGGACCGGACATATCGAGCGGGCGGGTCAATTGAGGATCATTGCCGCGCGTGCAAGAGCGACCGCATGCACACAGTGATCGCAGCGGACGGCGAGGGTACGCCCTTGCGTGTGGTGTGCGGCTACTGCCAAAGCGAGCACAACTACCGCGGAGGTCCCAGGATGGCGGTGTCCGGGGCGCCGCTGGCCGCCACACCTCCTCCGCGCGCACGCGCCGCATCGTCCGAGCCGTTTCCCATTGTGAGTGAACGAGAGAGGATTGCGCCTCCCATGACGCCCACCACGGTCGACCTCGAGTTGCTGTTGCGGCGGATCATCCGCGAGGAAGCCGGCGTCACACCAGCGGTGCCCGCCGAGAAGTGGCGCGGCGGCACGCTGGTGCTCCGTCCCGGCGAGGAAGAGTCGCAGGAAAAGAGCTGGCCGATCGAGACGTTCTTCCACAAGATCGTAATGGTGCGGAATCGTCTGCGTACGCTCGAGCAGCAAGTGAACGCGTCTGACCTCCCCGACGATGTGAAAGTGAAGCTGCAAGGTTACGTGAGCGCCTGCTACGGATCGCTGACCAGCTTCAACGTGCTGTTTGCGGACGAAGCAGATCAGTTCAAGGGGAGCGGCGGCCAGGACAAATAGCGACATGTCGGCCCCAACTTCCGCGCGGGTGCCGGTGCCGTGACCGCCATGCCTGGCCGGAGTGAGGGGGCCGACGCGATCAGCTTCTAAGGCGACGACCATGTCAATTCCCGAGTATCTGCTCATGATGGCCGAAGACCGCCGGCAATACCGCAGGAGCCGCATCGGCCTGCCCGTGGACATTGGCCTTGGCCGAAACACCCCGGTGCGCTATTCGGGTCACACCATCGATCTAAGCGAGCGTGGGGCGGTGCTCGACGTCACGCAGTCCTGCGTCAACGGTGACTTCCTCACCGTCCGATTCCTGTACCCCACTATCGGCGAGGTGACGTGCAACGCCATCGTGCGCAGAACAGCTGCAAAGTGCGGTGTGGGTGTGGAGTTCGTGAACCTCACCGATCAGGACCAGCAACGGCTCGGTGCGCTAGCTGCGTTGGGAATTAACTGACAGGGGGCCGCATCATGCCTCTCGAACCAGGCACCACCCTCGGCCCGTACGAGATCCTCTCGCCCATTGGCGCTGGCGGTATGGGCGAGGTCTACAAAGCCCGCGACACCCGCCTGGACCGCACGGTCGCCATCAAAGTCCTCCCCGAGCATGTCGCCTCGGACCCCGATCTCAAGCAGCGGTTCGAGCGTGAGGCGAAGACCATCTCCAGCCTGAACCACCCGCACATCTGCACGCTCTACGACATCGGCAGCCAGGACGGCATCGACTTCCTGGTCATGGAGTACCTGGAGGGCGACACGCTGGCCCAGCGGCTGAAGAAGGGCGCGCTGCCGCTGGATCAGGCGCTGAAGGTCGCCATCGAGATTGCGGACGCGCTGGACAAGGCGCACCGGCAGGGCATCACGCATCGGGATCTGAAGCCGGGCAACATCATGCTGACCAAGGCGGGGGCGAAGCTCCTGGACTTTGGGTTGGCGAAGTTGAAGCCGGGCCATGACGCGCCGGTTGGGGTGTCTGCGCCGACCGTGAGCGCGGGCCTGACCGGCGAGGGCGCGATTCTCGGCACGCTGCAGTACATGGCCCCGGAGCAGTTGGAGGGCAAGGAGGCCGACCACCGGACGGACATCTTTGCGTTCGGGGCGCTGGTGTATGAGATGGCGACTGGGCAGAAGGCGTTCACGGGGGAGAGTCAGGCGAGTCTGATTGCGGCGATCCTGGAGCATGAGCCGGTCGCCATGTCCACGCTACAGCAGATGACGCCCGCGAGGCTGGACGAGATCGTCAAGACGTGTCTGGCGAAAGACCCGGACGACCGGTGGCAGTCGGCGGGGGATGTTGGGCGACTGGTGAAGGGGATCATCGCGAGTGGGTCGCAGTCAGGTGTGGTGGTGTCGGCCGCAGCCGTGCCACGGTCAGCAGGCTGGCGACGAGCGGTTGTTGCGAGTCTCGCTACCTTGGTTGTTGGCGGCACCCTCATCGGCGTTGTTGTCTGGAGCCTAGTTCGTCCGGCTCCAGAGCCTCTTGCACGCTTCGTGATCACCACGGAGAACATGGAGCCGCTCCTTAGTTTCAGGCTGGACGGCGTCGATGCCGATGTGGCGATTTCGCCCACTGGGCAGCACATCGCCTATCTCACCGGGACAGGACCGGCCACCCAGATCCAAATACGCGCACTGGATCAGCTCAACCCGACCACGCTAGGGGTTGGGGGGCAGCCGTTTGGCCCGTTCTTCTCTCCCGATGGCCAATGGTTGGGATACCACGACCGGAGCGACAACATGCTCAAGAAGGTGTCGATACACGGTGGCCCGGCACTGGAGATTTGTCAGCTGCCTGGCAGCGCTGTGATGGCAGGTGCTACGTGGGGAGCCGACGACATCGTCGTGTTCGGAACGTTCTCGGAGGACAACGGGCTCTGGCGTGTCCACGCCGGCGGCGGCGGCGAACCGGAGCAGCTCACGACGCCAGACGAACGGGGAAACCACGTCTGGCCGGAGATGCTCCCTGGCGGTCGGGCGGTCCTCTTCACAATGATGACAGCGCGGCCGCGGCCTAGCGGCGGCGCTTCTGCGCCGGACAACGCCCAACTCGCGGTCCTGTCGCTGGCGGACCTCGCCCAGCAGGTCCTCAATCTCGGCGGGAGCCACCCGCGCTACGCCCCGACGGGCCACATCGTCTACGGCGTGGACGGGACGCTGCGCGCCGTGCGATTCGATCCGGACCGCTTGGAGGTCATGAGCGACCCGATCACGGTGCTGGACGGTGCGACCACGAC
>JADFIT010000079.1 GCA_022566515.1 Gemmatimonadota bacterium | reverse complement strand
CCCAATTACGGTCACAAGCCTAGCTCTTGATATCGCGTCGCGCAAGAGCGCCGGTCAATTCTGTCTTGAGGAGATTGCGTTCCTGCTCGTACCGCACACGCTCTGCATCCGATGGGCTTGCACCCTTGGCGGCAAAGCCCTCGTCCAAGGCCGCTATCTGTGCGGCCAGCGTGTCGCTGTCGCTCGCGTGACGGGCAGCACCGGGCGGGCGCCGGACCCACACGGTGAATACGGCCGCCATAGCGAAGGCCGACAGACCAAGGATGATCCACAGCAGCACTGAGAGCGACATCGATCTGCCGGACAGTCGGAACGATGCGTCCGCACCGCCCGGCACGTCGGTAGCATCGAAACGCATGAACCGGACATCCTCCATGAACTCGGGACCCTCGGCGCGGAGCGGGCCGCCGAGCATTTCGACCGCAGGATCTTCGATCAACACCTGGAAACGGCCCAAGGGCTGGTCGACGGGAACGATGAGGTTGCGGACCCCTTTGGGGATGATGTATCCAAATACCACACGCTTGCGGTTTGCCGGACCCGGTGGCACTGCCGCCGCCAACGCGACGTAATCGCCACGTCGATACACGGAAGTAGAACTGATGTCGCCGGGCCCCACCTCCAAATTGACCACCCCCCGAGGAATGGCACCCTGCCATACGGGATGGGCGGTATCGCTGGCGATCCGTGTCCGCAAGCCCGGGTTTTCCAGCAGCAGGATTTCCAGCGCCGACCGTGAGCCGTCTACCTCGGGAGCGCGTATCACCACGTGACGCTCCACGACCCGAAGGGGAGGACCAACGCTCGACGTGTCGTACACAAACAGCGTTGACGCGGTGTCGCTGGTGAACGCGGCAGAGCTAACGGGATTCGAGAAGTAGGCGATGTCGCGGAACGACACGCTGGACAGATATACGGCTGTGGTATCGCGTTGCGGGGAGCGCAAGAAATACACACCCAGTGCATCGGTTCTGACAGAGTCGACTACGCGCCCACCCGCTCCCGTGACCTCATGGAGCATCACCCAATGATCGCGCAACTGAGTGGTATCCCCATCGATGACGGAGAACAGGCGGCCGCTCAATTGAAAGCCCTGAGCACCCAGTGCAGATGGGGGACTCAGGGCTGCCAATATGACTAGGCCCAGATTACGGTATGAACTTGCCGAAGTCCTCAGGGTTCAATTTCTCGAGATATTTCTTGAGGGCATCGGACTTGAGGGCGTCAGAGTCGAGTGTCTCGCCGCTGATGTCCGGGATTATTGTTTCTTCAGAGGAAGAGATGTTGAGCAAGTCTTCGGCCGCAAAGATCGGCGCTTTGAGTCGCAGGGCGATGGCGATGCTATCGGACGGCCTGGCGTCGATCTGTATGACATGGTCATCGCGGCGAAGGTGCAGCTCGGCGTAATATGTGCTCTTCTCGACCCTGGTGAGAACGACACGGCTGAGTTCCGCTCCGAGCCCGATTATGACCTGTTGCATCAAGTCATGCGTCAACGGACGCTCGAACTTGACTTCAGCCAGTTCCATCGCGATCGCATTCGCCTCGGCGTGGCCGATGTAGATCGGAATCATCCGATCGCCGTCCTTTTCCTGCAGCACTACGATCGGCGTGTTGGTGTTTCTCTCTAAACCCAAGCGCGCTACACTGACTTCAAGCATCCCCAGCGCTGGCTCCCTAATACCGGTAAAATTCGGGTTTGTACGGGCCTTCGATCGGTATACCCAGGTAATCAGACTGTTCTTTGGTCAACTCGGTGAGATTGACACCCAAATGCTCGAGATGCAACCTCGCGACCTCCTCATCCAATTCCTTGGGCAAGCGGTACACCTGTCTCTCGTACTTGCTCGGGCTCTTCCACAGTTCGAGCTGCGCGAGCACCTGGTTGGTGAACGAGGCAGACATCACGAAACTAGGATGCCCCGTCGCGCATCCGAGATTTAGCAACCGTCCTTCAGCGAGAATCAAGACACTATGGCCGTCAGGGAAGACCCACTCATCGTATTGAGGCTTGATGTTGACCCGCTTGATCCCCGGAATTTTCTTGAGGCCGGCCATGTCGATTTCGTTGTCGAAGTGACCGATGTTTCCGACTATCGCCTTGTCCTTCATCGCTGCCATGTGTTCGGCGGTGATAATGTTGAAGTTGCCCGTTGCAGTGACGAAGACATCGGCCTTCTCCACCACCTCCTCGAGCCGCTTCACCTCGTAGCCCTCCATCGCCGCTTGCAGCGCGCAGATGGGATCGATTTCGGTGACGATGACGCGGCATCCCTGTCCACGCAGCGCCTGCGCACAACCCTTGCCGACTTCACCGTAACCGCAGATCACGGCCACCTTACCACCGAGCATCACATCGGTCGCCCGTGCGAGACCATCCGGCAAGGAGTGCCGGCATCCGTAGATGTTGTCGAACTTACTCTTGGTAACCGAATCGTTGACGTTGATGGCCGGAAAGAGGAGGCTTCCTGCTTCGGCCATCTGGTACAGCCTATGCACGCCGGTCGTTGTCTCCTCGCTTACACCCTTGATGTTCTTTCCCACCGCCGTCCAGCGCCCAGGGCTGCGTTCCATTTCGGCACGAAGCGTATCCAATATGACGCTCCACTCTTCGGGCTCGGTTTCCGGGTCGAATACCGGAACCGCTCCCGCCGCTTCGAACTCCGCACCCTTGTGTACGAGCAGCGTCGCGTCTCCGCCGTCGTCCACCAATAAGTCCGGTCCCGATCCATCCGGCCATCGCAGCCCGCGTTCGGTGCACGACCAGTACTCTTCGAGGGTCTCGCCCTTCCACGCGAACACCACGGCACCCTTCGGATCATCCGGCGTGCCCCCGCGTCCCACCACAACGGCGGCGGCTGCCGGGTCCTGTGTAGAGAAAATATTACAGCTCACCCACCGCACATCCGCACCCAGATCCATGAGCGTTTCGATCAACACGGCAGTCTGCACCGTCATGTGCAGGCTGCCAAACACTTTCGCTCCGGCCAAGGGTTGCTCGTCACGATAGCGTTCCCGCAGCGAAACGAGTCCCGGCATTTCATGCTCGGCGAGCCGTATCTCCTCCCGCCCTTGTCGGGCCAGACCCAGATCGGCGACTTCGTATGAATTATCCACCCCAACCGCGCGCGCCGCGGACGGGGTCTCGAGTTCGTGGTTCATCGTTTCGGCGGCATCAAGTTCTGTCGTCGTTGGCATCTATCGTCTCAGGTTGTCGTCGGCGTGTAATGTGTCAAAGTATGAAAGCGGTGCAATTGCAATAGGTGCCACAGCCCTATGTTCGCGCTCAAGCACCTGCCATTTCGAACTGTCGCGCAGCCTCGGTCAACTCGGGCACGCGCGTGGTGTCCTCCCATGTGAACAGTTTAACGGTCTTGCCGTACACTGTGCTGGATTGGGGTTTCCGGCCGAAGTGCCCGTATGACGCGGTTGGCTGGTAGATCGGCTTTCGCAAATCCAACGCCTGGATGAATCCAGCCGGCGTGAGATCGAACACCTCACGCACGGCCCGTTCCAACACCGAATCGGGAACCTTACCCGTCCCGAAGCTCTCCACCATCAACGAAACCGGCTCGGCCACGCCTATGGCATATGCGAGTTGCACCTCGCACCGCTGGGCAAGCTTGGCAGCGACGATATGCTTGGCAACCCAGCGCGCTGCATAGGTGGCCGAGCGGTCCACCTTTGAGGGATCCTTGCCACTGAAGGCACCGCCTCCATGCCTGGCAAACCCGCCGTAGGTATCGACGATGATCTTGCGGCCCGTGAGTCCCGCGTCCCCTTGGGGACCCCCTACGACGAAGCGGCCGGTGGGATTGATGAGGTAACGCGCCCCGTTACACTCCAGGTTGCTTTCCGCAAGCACCGGCTGAATAACGTGCTCCCGAATTGCCGCTTCGAGTTCGCCGGAACCGATGTCGGGAGAGTGCTGTGTGGATACCACCACTGCGCTAACGCCGACCGGATCGCCATCCACGTATTCGACGCTCACCTGGCTCTTGCCGTCGGGACGCAGCCAAGAAAGCTCGCCGGTCTTTCTGACGGATGTCAAACGCTGAGTCAATCGGTGCGCCAGCATGATTGGCATGGGCATGAACTCCGGCGTGTCGTTACATGCGTAGCCAAACATCATTCCCTGATCCCCTGCCCCTCCCGAATCCACGCCTCGAGCGATATCCGGAGACTGGGCGCCGAGAGCGGTGAGAACCGCGCAGGTATCACCGTCGAATCCGTACGATGCGTCAGTGTATCCAATCTCCCGTATGGTGGCGCGGATGATATCTGTGAACCGCAGCTCGGCCGTTGTCGTGATTTCCCCCGCCAGAACCACCATCCCAGTCGTTACGAGCGTCTCACACGCCACCCGGGCTGTCGGATCCTGCGCCAGAATAGCGTCCAATACTGCGTCGGAAATCTGGTCCGACATCTTATCGGGATGCCCTTCGGTCACTGATTCCGACGAAAACAGGTACGAATATGCTGTCATGCTAGCCCTGGGTATTGAATGACAGGTAGCTGGACCCTCATACGAGACGGGATAGTGCAAGCCTTAAAAGCTAGTCCCACCCCTATCCCTGGGCAACCAACTTGGAGGGCAGCAGATCGACGTCGACCAGTCCATTCATGGCTTCGGTCAGCACGCTGACGACCTGGCTAGTCGTCGAAGCCTCGACTGCTTCCGCCGCCACGGACTCGGCGATACCGGCGTCGAGTTGCCGGATCAACCACCGGACCAGTGGAAGGCGGGGCGGTGAAATACTCAACACCCGATATCCCAACCCCAGCAGGAGGATTGCCGCCCTGGGATCAGACGCCATCTCACCGCAGACGCTCACCTCGAGGTTCGCCCGTTTCCCGGCCTCGACGATCCGTTTCAGCAACCGAACGACGGATGGGTGAAACGGCGTGAACCTGTCGGCGAGCCGGGCGTTTCCCCGATCCACCGCGAGGGTGTACTGTGTCAAATCGTTCGTCCCGACACTGAGAAAATCGCTCGCTGCGGCAAATTCCTCGGCCAACATCGCCGCAGCCGGCGTTTCGATCATCACCCCGATGGGCACATCCGGTGCGGCGGGAATGCCTTCCCTCTCGAGGGCGGCGGCTGATTCAGCAACGAGTTCGCGAGACCGCTCGAGTTCCTCCAGCTGCGTGACGAGCGGAAGCATGAGCTGCACGTCGCCGTGGAGACGCGCACGCAGAATCGCACGCGCCTGGGTCCGGAATATGTCGGGCTCGTCTAGACAAACTCGGATCGCCCGCCACCCAAGGAACGGATTCGCCTCTCGGGGAGGACGGAACGGAGCAGGGAATTTGTCACCACCGAGATCGTAGGTGCGCACCACGACCGGGTGATCCGGAAATCGCCGGCAGATGCGACTGAAATACTCCGCCTGCTCGTCTTCCCCGGGAAGCTCGCTCCGGCCCACCACGAGGAACTCCGTGCGCAGCAGCCCCACACCTTCCGCCCCATGCTCCGCCGCTGTGTCCAGCTCCTCCGGGAGGTCGATGTTGCCGCGGAGCGCCACCCGCACCCCGTCTATCGTCTCCGCAGGAGCACCGACGGCTTCCAGCTCGGCGTCGAACTGGCGTCGACGCTCGGCCTTCGATTCGGCTTCCGCGATCTCCGCCGGCGTCGGGTCGGTCAGAACCGTACCGCTAGTGCCGTCGAGGATCACCAACCCATCAGTTCGGATCTTGTCGAGTCCGCCCACGAGCCCCATTACACAGGGGATGCCCAGACTGTGGGCCAGAATGGCCGCATGGGACATTCGCGTCCCCTCGACACTGGCAAATCCAATGACCTGCTCCCGATCGAACTCGACGGTCAGCCCAGGGGTCAGCTCCCTGGTAAAGACTATCACCGGTTTGCCACTGCGGTCCTTCAACACATCTTGGATCGATTGCCCCAAGAGCCGCTTCAGCACCCTGATGCCGATGCCGGCGAGGTCTGCACGTCGTTGACGGAGCATCTGGCTCTCGGACTGCGCCCAAAGTACGCGGAGTTCCAGCACCTCGAACTCAAAGGCGCGCTCCGCGCTCAGTTGGTTGTCGCGAATCAGTCGCTCGACCGCTCCCAGGAAATCCGCATCCTCGAGCATCAGGATCTGGGCATCGAAAATCTTGGCTTCGGTGGCGCCCGCGTGCTCGGCTGCGTGCTGCCTCAGCTCGTCGAGATGCCGCTTCACGTCGGCGATAGCCTCCCTGAGCCGCTCGATCTCGCGCGGAACATCTCCCTTTGAGACCACCCGCTGCGGAACATCGGGAACACCCCAGGTGACGACATACGCGGGGCCTACCGCCAGCCCCGGTGAGACACCGATCCCCGTGAGAAGTCGAGGGTCTTTCATTTGATCCCGAATCTGTTAGCCACAAGTTTTTCCAGCGCAGCGACGGCCTCCTCCGCGTCCGCACCTTCGGCGCGCAGTATCAGCTCGGCGCCGCATTCGGCGGCTAGGGTCATCACCCCCATGATGCTCTTGCCGTTAACGGATTCACCATCTTTCGCGACACGTATCTCCGATTCGAACAGGCCGGCAAGCTTCACCAGCTCGGCCGCAGGACGCGCGTGCAGGCCGAGTTCGTTGAGGATGGTCACGCGCCGCTCGGCGTTCACGATAGCCACCCCAGTACGAGGGTGGCAGCCAACGCAAGGATTCCGAGTCGAGCCGCTCCCAGCGTGGGCACCAGCCATCGTGTGACGATCGCGGTCGATAGGCCCACGGCTGCCGTCCCCCAACGCGCCGCGGCGTCGAGCCCCGTTGTCAGCCATTCGGCGACAACAGGGATAGCAAAGCCAATCGCCAGCGCGGCCATGGGGCCGGAGATCTTGAGCCCCGCCTGGAGGACGGGGTGGCTCAACGCCTCTGCCACATCGATCCCCAAACGCCACCCGGCACGCAGCCCCCACCACCTGAGCAAGACGTGGGGGGCGTTGAACAAGAGCAAGAACGCTCCGACGGCGATGAACGGATTCGTCATCGTCGACAAGGACAACCCGATGGCGGCGGCGGCCGGCAATACACCTTCCCAAATCATCCTGTCACCCAACGAACCGAGCGGCCCCTTGAGCGCCATGCGAAGCCGATCGACCTGCTGTGACGGAACACCGGCGTGTTCGGCCTTCGCCACCGCCCCAACGGCGAGCCCGGCCATGTAGGGATGGGTGTTGAAGAACCCCGCAGCCCGGCCGATGGCCTCGTGATAGGCCTTGCCGGCTGGACCGCCCTCGAGGTCTCGCAACAGCGGCTCTATGGCGACCGCCATTCCCAGCCCTTGCAGTCGTTCGGGGTTCATCGACCCCTGGAACAGGAACAACCGTGCCGTCGCGGCCGCCAGACAACCTCGGTTCATCGCACCACCACCCACGCAACACCCGCTAGCAGCCCGGCGGCAAGCCACACCAGACCTCTTCGACTATCTTGAGCGATTCTAGTTCCGCTGACCAGCGTGGTCCCCAGACCTACTCCCATTGCCACGGCACCGAGCAACACCGCCCCCCGAACACCAACCGGCATGGCGATCCGGACGGCAGCGGCTAGGAGCAACCCGAGCCCAGTGAGAGCGATTGCCCGGGCGGCGTCCCGCACGATGCCACGCAAATGCAAGCGGTAAATCACACTGATATCTCCCGAATCGATGACCTCGCGACGGCTCACTACGTCTGCCGCCGTACGCTGCCGGATCAACTGGATGGCGATCTCACCCAAATAGGCGATCAACAGTCCCACCGCCACACCTATCCCTATCCCGAAAACTCCCGGCGCTCCTCCCGCCGTTGCAGCGGCGGCTACGGCCCCCAGGCCGTAGTCCGGATACCGCGCGGCGCCGAACGGGAGCACCTCTAGGGCAAACAGCTCGAGGATGGCCCCTACGATGAGGCCTGCCTGCACGTCACCGATGATCCAGCCGGCTACAACGCCTGCCACGAGCGGCCGCGCGATCATGACTTGGGCTATCGTCGCCAAATCGAGACCCACCACGGCGCCCCAGAGCAGCAATCCCCCGACCGTCGTGAATTCCATCAGAGGAGGTCCTCCAGGGTTACCGGCGCGGAGTTCGGCAGGTCCTGCGCCGTAATTTCGATACCCCGTGTCGCCAACAGCCGCAACTGACCCACCTCGGCCTCGCTCAAGAACAGGTACGGCAGATGCTGCTGTCGGTCGCCATCATTATGCACACCGCCGAGATTAACCTTACGGATGATGGGTGCGTCGTTACACAAACGTTGGAGTGAATCGATGTCGCTCAGAATGATGATCGTTTTGCATGAATCATGCGCCCACGCGTCAACCGAGCGGGCTGCCTCTGCGACAGTGGCGAACTCTACCCTCATACTGCATGGGACGCCCAGGGCGTACAACTTCTGCTCCCACTCGTTGGCGGCAACTTCGTCGTCTGCGAGCACCACCAAGTCCGGCTTGAGTTCACGTCCCCACCCCACCACCACTTGGCCGTGGATCAACCGGTCGTCGACACGAACGAGATCCAAGCTCATTCCCCGATGAGCCTGATGGCACCGGCCCCCACCTTCACCGCTCGAGCGGCTGCCTCTGAGATGTCGGCGTTTCGATGGTGCACGAAGTCTAGTAACATCGCGAGATTCACTCCCGCGACTACGGTGGTGGAGGAATGCTCGCGTTGGAACCTCGCGGCGGCCAGCAAGCAGCTTCCGCCGGGCAAGTCGACGAACAGGATACAGTCGCCGTCGCCTGCCGCCTCGCTCACCCGGAGGCCCAGGGAGTCGCGGCTACAGCCCTCATTGCTCACGGCCACGAGGGCACGGTCGTCGCCCGTGATAGCATGTACCGCCTCAACCAGAGCGCTGCCGAGGTCACCATGTGAAACAACTACTCCCTTCAGTGCTTTACTCATAGTCTTCTGAAAGATAGTCACGCTGATCGCGTTGTTCTGCAAGTTTCGCGATGAGTCGGTCGTTCAACAAGTGGGCGGAGTCGATGCCGCTATACTTTAGAAGGTGATTCATCGCAACCACTTCCGAGACCACTGTGATGTTCTTGCCCGGGTTCAGCGGTACGACCATCTGCGGCAGTTCCACGCCCAGAATCGTAGTCGTTTGCGTATCCAACCCGGTACGGTCAGCATCCTGCGTTTTTTCCCAATCTACGAGTTGCACCACGACCTCGATCCGTTTCTGCAAGCGGACGGCGTGGACACCAAAAAGCGCGGACACGTCGACGATGCCAACACCCCGGATCTCCATGTGCCGCCAAGTGAGTTCGGGTGACCGGCCGATCAGCACATCGTTTCCGCTTTGGGTGACGATGATCGAATCATCGGCCACCAATCGGTGCCCCCGCTCCACCAGATCGAGCACGCATTCACTCTTTCCGATTCCTGATCTTCCCATGAAGAGCAAACCCACGCCGAACACGTCAGCCAGGGAACCGTGGATCTTCGTACGTGGCGCAAAAATCTCGGCGAGGTACGGTGTGAGCCGCTGGTAGAACTCTGCAGTCGAAAGTTTGGACCTCAGAAGCGGGATCCCGCGCTGCTTTGCCATCGCTGCAAGCTCTTTGGGAAGGCGCTGGCCCTTGGTGACAAAGATGCACGGCAAGTCGAAGTTGATGAGTCCTTCCCACGACTTGCGCCGATCCTCGACCGAAAGCGAACGGAGGTATTCCACCTCTGTTTCACCCAGTACATGAACGCGCTTGGCGGGGAACCGCTTCAGGTAGCCAGCAAGCACCAAGCCGGGGCTCGATACTTGAGGGACACGAATTGGCCGGTCGAGGCCCACGTCACCCGTGAGAATCTCTAGCTGCAGGACTTTGCCTTTCCGCGCGACGAGATCGCTGACCGTAAGTGGCTTCACTTTTGGCCGACGGCGGTGCGCCGACTCGCCGGCGTCTCCAATTTGTCGAGTTGGTTCCTGAGCTTGTCTGCGGCACGATCGAGCGCGGTGCGAAAATCATGGGCTTCCGCCGTGGACACATGCGGTCCACCGCGTGGCACGTACAATTGGAACTCGACAACCTTCTGCTTGTGATCGTTGTCAAACACCACTTCGGCGCGTTGGGCGCGCCGCACTAACTTGGCTATCTTTTCAATCAACTCCACAGCCTGCTCTCGCAATGCGTCATCGATTTCGCAGTGACGTGCGGTTACGGTTATCCTCACGAGTCATTCCTTTCTGTATCTATGACGCGCCGCACGTCTCCATCACATGCGCCCGTGTCTGATCGGCAGTGCGCTCCCATGACAGGCCGACCGCAAAGTCGCGGCCACCTGCGCCCAAGCGCTCTCTGAGAGCCGTATCGGCCGCAATATCGAGCATCGCCGCAGTCAAAGCTCGATGGTCTCCGAACGGCACCAACAAACCGGTCTTCCCGTGAACAACAGAATCCCGCAGCCCGGGGCTGTCTGCTGCGATCGCCGGCGTGCCACACGCCGACGCTTCGACGTTGGATATCCCCCAGCCCTCTTTGACCGACGGAAAGATGTGGGCCCAGGCCCGCCGCAGCAGGCGGCGCTTCTCCTCTTCGCTCACAAATCCCAAGAACTGCACGGAGTTACCAAGCGCCAAGTTGTCGACCAATCCGAGGAGTCGGGAACGGTCGCTCCCCTCCCCCGCAATCTGCAGGATCGCTTCAGGGAATCTGACCAAAACTCCCTGCAGCGCCCGCAGTGCCATGTCTATTCCCTTATAACGCTTGAGCCGACCCACGTACAGGAACGTGGGAGCCTCCGCGCGCGACGTGGCCCCGTCCGGCGTGAACCACTGGCTGTCCACTCCTGGATAGATGACACGAATGCTGCTGGAATCGACGCCCCGTTGAACCAGCTCATCCCGCGTGCTCTCGCTGATGGCGTGAAAAGCCGATCGCCGGTACAGCCGGGGAATCAGTCGCTCGGCCAGCCAAACTAGTGTGGCTACCGGGAGCGATGCCTCCTGGAACGCCGTCTTGCCGAACAGGTGTGGCACGATCGTGTACATTGGCAGGTTCGTCAGCGTCGGGATGTACAGGGGGATCTTGTTCACATCCTCCACGACAACATCATAGGACACACCCGCCAGCGCTTGGCGCACCGCGCGCCGGCCGAGGGCCGCAAATGTGTGCCTCCCTCCGATACGCCTCACATCGATCCCGTCGATGGTCGTCCGCGGCGCCGCGCCCTTCCACCCCGAGCACACGAGGGTGACCACATCTCCGGCGCCGACAAAGCGCTTGAAGATCTCAAAGAAATGAACCTCTGCTCCCCCCGCCTGCGGATTCTCCAGATCCAGCCAATTGACGGCTAGGATCCTCACAGCCGACCGTGGCGTCGAGCCAGAGCATCCAACACACCGTTCACGAACCCCGGGGATTTTTCACCGGCAAACCATTTGGCCAGCCGAACGCTTTCATCGATCACCACTCTGGGCGGCACATCGTTCTCCAAGAGCTCATGAAGCCCCAGGCGTAGGATATTCCGTTCGACAACGCCCATCCGGGAAATGCGCCATTTCTCCGCCGCGGCTCCGATTTCCTCATCGAGGTCATCCGCTTGGCCCGCTACTCTTTGCGCGAGCGAAGCGGCTGCTCCACCCTCCGGAAGCCGTCCCGCCCCGGTCCGAAGCCTCTCTATCACGCTCTCGACCCCCGGACGATTCGTTAGCTCCCATGCGTACAAAAACTGCAATGCCCTCGCCCGTACCTTAGTTTCCCGTCGCAGCACGCCGGTCGACCTGATCTAAGGTGTTCGCTGTCTCGATCGCAGCCGCAGCCGCTTCGGCTCCCTTGTTGCCCGCGTCGCCTCCGGCACGCGCCATCGCATGGGCAAGCGTATCGCAGGTGAGCACACCGAAGCCCACGGGAATACCGGTAGCACGCGCAGTGTCACCAAGGCCCCGAGCAGCTTCCGCGCAGATGTAGTCAAAATGTGGCGTCTCACCGCGAATTACTGCGCCCAGCGCCACGGCGGCCCGATACACTTTGGTATCGAGAACGCGCCGAACCGACATCGGCAACTCCCAGGCTCCCGGAACCCACACGACGTCTACGTGCGCTTCATCATACCCTGCGTCGGCCAGCGCCGTCATCGCGCCTTCCAGCAAGCGGCGCGTTACGCCCTCGTTGAACCGACTCACTACTATGACCACCCGCCCAGGAGCGGAGCGGTCGGAACGGGAGACCTCTGCCATATCAGTGGGAGAGGAGGTGGCCGAGTTTGTCCCGCTTGACGTCGAGATACTCCCGATTCTCATCCGTCGCCAGAGGCTCGATGGGAACGCGCTCGACGACGTGGAGCCCGTAGCCTTCGATGCCGACCAACTTCATCGGGTTATTCGTCAGCACACGGATCGAGTTGAGCCCTTGGTCCAAGAGGATTTGTGCCCCAATCCCATAGTTCCGGAGATCCGGAGCAAACCCCAGCCGCCGGTTGGCTTCCACCGTGTCATGTCCGGCGTCCTGAAGTTCGTAAGCTCTGAGCTTGTTCAGCAGTCCGATCCCACGTCCCTCCTGATCGAGGTACACGATGACACCGGCACCAGCCTCTACGACGGCGTGCATGGCGCTCCGGAGCTGCCAGCCGCAGTCACAGCGTTCCGAGGCGAACACGTCGCCCGTCAGACACTTAGAGTGCATCCGCACGAGCACGTCTTTCTCTCCGGTTACATCGCCGTACACGAGCGCAATGTGTTCGGCATCATCCACATCGTTGGAATAGCCAATCACCCGGAACTCACCGAACGGCGTAGGCAGTCTAGCGCTGGCTACACGATGCACGAGCCGTTCGTGTCTCAAACGATAGGCCACGAGGTGAGCAACGGTGACGAAGGTGAGGCCGCACTCCTCAGCGAACTTTTCCAGTTGGGGACGCCGCATCATCTTCCCATCGTCATCGAGGATTTCACAGATGACACCGGCAGGATAGAGGCCGGCCAGCCGAGCGAGATCGATGCTCGCTTCCGTTTGACCGACTCGCTGCAGCACCCCACCTGGCCGGCCCCGCAAAGGAAACACATGGCCTGGCCGCCGCAGATCTCCGGGAGACGTTGCCGGATCAATAGCGATGTGGATGGTCTTCCAACGGTCCCAGGCGGAGATCCCAGTCGTAACGCCGAACCGTTTCGCCCCGTCTATGCTGACGGTGAACGCCGTTCCGTTGGCCTCTGTATTCTCGTCGGCCATTTGCTGCAGACCCAACGCACTGCATCGTTCGGGCGTGAGGGTGAGACAAATGAGCCCCCGGCCGCGCTTGGTCATGAAATTGATGGAGTCGGGGGTCATGCCCTCGGCCGCACCGATCAAGTCGCCCTCGTTTTCTCTATCCTCGTCGTCCGCCACGATGATCAGACGGCCCTCACGAATATCTTCTATGGCTTTTTCGATTGTTCCAAATTGCATAAAACCTCTTCCAGTCAGCCAATGCTCTCCTAGCCATCGGTTGAGGGGGTCGCGCGCGCCTCGAGAAGCTGCTTCACGAATTTCCCGAGCATGTCGCCCTCCACATGCACCCGATCGCCGATCTCGAGCGACCCCAGCGTTGTGTGTTCGCAGGTGAACGGAACCACCGACATTTGTATCACCCCCGGTTCCGGTAGCGCGTTCACCGTCATGCTCACACCGTCAATCGCGATCGACCCGTGAAGCACAGTCACCGACGCGATGTCGGCCGGAGGCCGCAAATCGATCAGCACCGCGTCCTCCCGGCGGGTGACCCGGATGACTTCAGCGACCCCATCCACGTGCCCTTGCACGAAATGTCCACCCATCCGGTCCCCCACGGCCACGGCCCGCTCGAGATTCACTCGCGATCCGATCTTGAGAGCGCCGAGTGTCGTGCGTTCACGCGTGGTAACAACAGCCTCGACCGAAAAGTTGCCCGCTCCCAGCTCCATGACCGTGAGGCACGCACCGTTCACGGCGATGCTCTCACCCAGGACCAGATCTTCATAGGGGGCGTCTATGGTCAGCTTCAGCCGATCGCCCTCCACCGCGACGCCGGCGACCGACCCCTGTGCCGTCACTATCCCTGTAAACATAACTCTCGATCCACCACGAGCAGCGTGTCGGGACCCAGGGCCCTCCGGTCGGTCACCGTCCAAGGACGGGCATCATCCAAGGGCACCGCCTCGCGTCCTTCGAACGCGGCGACTCCCTTCCCCAGCCAGATCGGAGCCTTGATCCAGTACAACCGGTCCACAACTCCAGCCTCGAACATCGCCCCAACCAGAGTCGCACCTCCCTCGATGAGGATCGACCGGATCCCCTCCTTGCGGAGGGCCGCAAGCGCTGCGGTGAGATCCTCCGCTTCCAGGACCGTAACTTGAGTATGGGCAATGGCTTGACTTAGTTCAACCGCCCGCCCGGGCGAGGTGACGACTATGGTAGGGGCGGTTTCGGTGTCCCACAGCCGGAGGTGAGGCGGGATGTCACCCGATACGGTGAAAACCACCCGGGTGGGTGGAACCCGGGGCTCGATAGGCCCCCGGACCGTCAGCAGCGGGTCGTCCGCCACGGTCGTCCGCCTACCCACGCCTATGGCGTCATGCCCGGCACGCAGCCAATGGACATATTCCCGAGCCACAGAGCCGGAAATCCACTGCGATCGGCCGGTCTCGTCTGCCAGGAAGCCATCCAGAGACGTGGCCACTTTTACCGCCACGAAGGGTCGTTCCGACTGGACGGCACCGAAGAGGAACGGCGCATTGACGGCCGCGGCCTCTGCCGCCGCGACCCCGAGCTCCACGTCGATACCCGCTTCGCGGAGACGATCCAGGCCACCGCCGGCAGCCGGGGTCGGATCTGGTATGGCCGCGACCACCCGGGCGACGCCGGCTGAGGCC
>JADFIT010000078.1 GCA_022566515.1 Gemmatimonadota bacterium | reverse complement strand
CCGTGCCGAGGCTCACCACCGTCAACATCAACACCGTGGGAATGACGATTTCGTTGGCTGGGATCGCCACGATGTAAGCCAGCAAGATCACTCCGTTGAGTCCCAGCAGGAAACCGAACGGGGTCAACAGTGCGATGGCGTGCTCGGCGATGCTCACGCCGCCGATATTGATATTGGACATCAGCCAGATAACGGCGCCCGCCGGGACCGCAAACAACACGGCGCGCCACAAAATGATCATGGTGCGATCGATCAGCGAGGTATACAGCGTCTGGAGAATCTGTGGCGGTCGATACGGCGGAAGCTCCAAGCTGAAGGTGGTAGCCTCACCTTCCAAAACGGTACGCGACAGCAGCCAGGACGAGACAAACATTGCCACGATGCCCAATACCGCGATGCCCACCACGGCTGTTGCAGACACCACGCCGGCGAGATGCGCGGGAACCGTCGCGCCGATGAAGATGGTGGCGATGAGAATCTGTGTCGGCCACCGACCGTTGCAAAGTGAGAAGTTGTTCGTGATGATGGCGATCAAACGCTCCCGCGGGCTGTCGATCACGCGGGTTGCCACCACACCGGCGGCGTTACACCCGAAACCCATGCACATGGTCAGTGCCTGCTTGCCGTGCGCTCCGGCCGTTTGGAACAACTTGTCGAGATTGAACGCCACCCGCGGCAGGTACCCGAAATCCTCCAGCAACGTGAACAATGGGAAAAAGATCGCCATCGGCGGGAGCATGACGCTGATCACCCACGCCGTGGCCAGATAGACGCCGTCGAGCAGGAACCCGTCTAGCCACCACGGGATCGCCATCGCAACCGCCAATTCCTTGAGCGCCGGGTGAACGGTGCCCAGAAGGACAGACGCGATCATCCGGGACGGCACGTTGGCACCGGCAATCGTAAGCCAGAACACCACGGCGAGGATGGCGAGCATCAACGGGAAACCGAGCCACCGGCTGGTCAACCACCGGTCGAGTGTACGGTCTAAATCGAACTTGGCGCGCTTGATTCCGCGTACTGCGGATCGGTTGGCTATGCGCTGAGCCTCGGCATAGATGCTCTCCGTTAGCGCGTCGTGGAAATTGGGACTCAGCTTCCAGCGGAGTGCCGAGGCCGCCTCGAGAATTTCACTGCCATCGAGCGAGCCGTAGGATTGCGGTCTGTTGTCTTCGCTCAGGTCGCCGAGGTCGCCATTTCGCACGGCGTCTTCGACGACGTCGTCTGCGTTCAGCAGCCTAAGTGCCACCCATCGGGGGTTCGGCAGGTCCGCGTAAACTTCACGAATGCGACCGTCCAGATTCGCGACGGCCGATTCCACTTCAGGTGGATACCGCAAGATGCGGAACGGTTTCGGCCTCACCTTCCCGGTCGCGACGTCGTGAATCGCTCTCACGAGATCCGGAATGCCTTCCTTCTTGCGTGCCGCTGTGGGGATAACCGGCACGCCAAGCTCATCGGCGAGTTTGGCTACGTCGATGCCGATTCCCGTGCGCTTGGCCTCATCCATGAGATTGAGACACACAACCGCGCGATCCGTAATATCGAGAAGTTGGAGAACGAGGTTGAGATTGCGTTCCAGGCGGGTGGCGTCTACCACGATCACTGTGACATCGGGTCGTCCGAACAAGACGAAGTCGCGGGCGACCTGCTCGTCGGCCGTGCTGGCCTGAAGGGAGTAAGTGCCGGGCAGGTCGATGAGCTTTACGCGATTTCCACCGTGCTCGTATCCGCCCTCCGCCCGCGTCACCGTCTTGCCGGGCCAGTTGCCGGTGTGCTGCCGCAATCCCGTCAGCGCGTTGAAGACCGTGCTCTTACCCGTGTTGGGATTCCCCGCCAACGCGACCAAATAGTCCCACTTGTCCGGACGAAGGCCGAGTTGAATGAGAGTCGCCTCTCGGCCGGTGGTGCATCCGCCGCAAGGAGCTGCAGCCGTCGTCAAGTCACTTCGCCCCCTCCACCCCTGCCCGGCGGGTGATATAGATCCACTCGGCCTGTTTTTTCCGGAGGGCGATCAAGGCGCCGCGAATGCGGTATGCCATGGGATCGGACAGGGCACCCTCGAACTCCGCGGAAACCACCGTGCCAGGCACCACACCTAGGTCGAGCAACCTCCGGCGCTGGGCGCCCTGGCACGCCGGCGAAATCCGAACCACCTCGGCGGATTCGCCAGGACGTAGTTGGACCAAAGTCTCGGAGGGGTCCATATCGGCTGCGCCCTCCGCCCGCAGCTTCACTGTGATATTGGTGGCCACCACCGGCTCCAGGGTCAGTTGGTTCCCGTCGGCGGTGAACCGGATGTGGGATGGCGAGGTGTCGATGACCTCGATGTCCATCAGTGGTGCCAGGCCCGCAGCGATCAAACGGTCGTAGACTTCGCGTGGCTCATCCTCCAGATGGAGGACCGTTCCGCGCTGCCCGGCCTCCAGAGCCGTTAGGGCCACTCCAGCCCGAGGTGGCAACTCGCCACCGACGGTGGGGATGGGGTCGCCGTGGGGATCGTACCTGGGATGTCCCATCTGGGCGTCCAGGCTTGCCACGGCGTCCGGGGTGAGTGTGTGCTCACGTTTCTCAGCTACATCGTGCCAGTCGGCGGCTTTTACGCTGGTCCGGTCAGCCAGGTAGCGCTCCCAGAGCCGATGACTGCGGATGATGCGGAGGGCATATGAGCGACCCACCTCGGTCAAAGGAAAACCGATCCCGTCGGAATGGATCAGGCCCAACTCCTCGAGGTGCGCCATCAGCTTCACCGCACGGCCCCTGGACATCTCCAAAGTGCCCGCCAGGCCTGCGATGGAGGACGGTTTACCCAGATACTCCTGGCTGTGGAGGTGCTTCAGCGCGTCTTCGATCCGTACCCGTTCGGTCATTCGGATGAGCTGGGTCAGACGCACGAAGAGGCCCCGGCGTGGCCACAACATCACGGCCAGCACGGCAGTAATGCCGGCGAATACGGCTAGAGCAACTATCGGGTCGACCATTTGAGACCTGGCGCCAGTTAAATGTAGTTACGGCTAAATCTAACATTTTATTGGACTATCTCAAGCCGGATATTCCTTGCGTTTCCCACGCTCCCGTTCTGTACCTCTGTCCTTCGGCCGTGTAACTTGCCCCTCCACCAGCCACCATCGATCTCAAGGGAGTTCATCATGGCGATCACGTCAGTGCGGCTGTTCCGTTGGGACGATCTTCCCCTCGAGCGAGTCACAGACGACATCGATCGCAAGCTCGTCACCGGCGAACGCATGATGATGGCTCACGTGTATCTCAAGAAGGGGGCTGTCGTGCCTAAGCATTCGCACGACAACGAGCAGCTCACATATATCCTCGAGGGCGCGCTCCGCTTCTGGATAGGTGAGGACGGGAGCGAGGAGCTGGTTGTCAACGCCGGTGAGGTGTTGCACCTCCCTTCCAATGTTCCCCACAAGGCGGAGGCGCTGGAGGACACGCTCGACGTGGACGTCTTCAGCCCGCCTCGGCAAGATTGGCTCGACGGAACTGATACGTACTTTCACCAGAAGGAAGATCAGTGAATTTCGGACTCGAAAACAGAGTCGCCCTGGTTGCTGCATCGAGCAAAGGCCTTGGGCGTGCGGTGGCTGCCGAACTGGCTGCGGAGGGGGCCGTCCTGATAATGTGCGCCCGGGAAACCGCCGCACTCGACGAGGCAAAGCGCAGCATCACCGATGCATTTGGAGTGGACGTGGTAGCGATCGCAACCGATCTTTCGGATCCGCAGCAAGTCGACCGATTGGTTGCGGAGGGGTTGAGCCATTTCGGCCGCATCGATATTCTCGTCACCAACACCGGCGGCCCGCCGGCAGGTGAGTTCGAGACACATTCCCCCGAGGTGTGGCGGGACGCCATTCGCCAGAACCTCGAGAGTGTGCTCAACCTCACGCGCGCCGTGTTGCCCGGGATGAAGGAACGCCGGTGGGGACGAATCCTCAACATCACTTCGATCGCCGTAAAGCAGCCCATCGACAGCCTCATACTCTCGAACAGCGTGCGAGCCGCGGTGACGGGTTTCGCGCGGACGTTGGCGAACGAGGTTGGTGCATTCGGGATCACGGTCAACAATGTCATGCCGGGTTACACGCGCACCGAGAGACTGGAAGAGTTGGCCGACCGGATGGCAGAGACAAAGGGAATCACGGTTGCAGAAGTGACCGGCGCGTGGGAAGGGGAGATCCCGATGGGGCGGTTGGCAGAACCTCGGGAGTTAGGGGCACTGGTGGCTTTTCTGGCGTCCGAGCGGGCCGGTTACATAACCGGGACGTCGATTCCGGTGGATGGTGGCTGGATCCGGGCGTTGCTGTAGCGGTGAGCAGTGAATGCTGCTTGCGTATTCTGTTGAGATCATGCGTTGCTGAGGAGTCTCGATGTCCGTAAGGCTAGAAAGCGCGGATTGGATCTGGCGTGACGGCGAGTTCATAGCGTGGGACGACGCCAAGATCCATATCCTGAGTCTCGCCGTCCAGTTCGGTTCGTCGGTGTTCGAGGGAATTCGCTGCTACAAGACGCCTAGTGGTCCGGCAGTTTTCCGCTTGCCGGAGCACCTGCGCAGGCTCCGCGACTCCTGTCGCGTCTATCGGATCGAATTGCCGTACTCTGCTGAAGACCTCACTGACGCCTGCCTGACACTGGTGGGGAAGAATCGTCTCGAGGAGTGTTACATCAGGCCCATGGTGCTGCGGGGGTATGGGGCTGCGGGCATGAATCCCGAGGGGAGTCCGATCGAGACCTACATCGCTTGCTGGCCGTGGGGCACGTACTTGGGCGCCGAGGCACTGGAGCAGGGGGTCGACGTCTGCGTTTCGACTTGGCAACGCATGGCGCCCAACACATTCCCGGCGGAAGCGAAGGCGGCGGGCCATTACACCAACGCGCAGCTCATCAAGATGGACGCTCTGGCCCACGGATTTGTCGAGGCGATTGCGCTGGGGCCCGGCGGGCTGGTGAGCGAGGGCAGCGGCCAGAACATTTTTCTGGTTCGGGACGGAGAGTTGATCACGCCGTCCCACGACGGCACCTCACTGTCGGGCATCACCCAGAGCAGCGTCGTTACGATCGCGGAGGATCTCGGCATTCCGGTGCGACGGCGGGCCGTGCCGCGTGAGATGCTCTATACGGCGGACGAGCTGTTCTTCACCGGAACGGCGTCGGAGGTGACCCCGATTCGCAGTGTGGATCGCATTACGGTGGGTGAGGGTGGGGCCGGACCCATCACCAAGCGACTGCAACAGCGTTTCCTGGCCATTGTTCGCGGGGAGGCGGAGGATGTGCATGGGTGGCTTACACCCATCAGCAAAGAAGCGGCGGTTCTGGGAACATGAATAAGGACGTACTGACCAAGTTTCCCAAAGGCGTGCTGAAGCTTCCCCTCGCCGTGCAGATATGGCTTGGTGTGCTCATGATGGCCAATGCGGTGGTCCCGATGTTCTTTATCGGGCACCGAGAGGCACAGGTCGTTCTTGGTGTGTTCATGGTGTCGGCCGCGTCGATGATGATACTCGCCCACGTGGCGGGCTTCACCCGGCTCTTGGGCCTGGGCCACGTCTTGTGGATACCGCTGCTCCTCTATCTCTGGAGCCGCATGGGAGGCCACCCCGCCGTAGAGCCGTACGGAGCGTGGATGCGCATCGTCATGCTTCTCAACGCTGCGTCATTGGTGATAGACGCGTGGGACGTGGTTAGGTATGCCCGGGGAGAGAGGGCGGAGATCGTGGCAGGAGGCAGTGGGCGGTAGCCATATGCAGATCTGCAATCTGCAATCGCCGATCTGCATTCTGAAATCGCCTCCCCCGCTCCCTGCTCAAGGCACGTCGCGCTGCGCCGTACCCTCTACATGCCGGAACCGCTACTTCATTCCTCCGCCCATTCTGCATCCGGGAATTGAATGTTGATGCTGTGGATGTACCCCGCATAGCGGTCCGCCAGCCTCCCCAGAAAGGCGTGCATGAGCTGCCACTCCACCTTCGGGTTCCGAGGGTTCTTCACCAGGCAGGTGATCACGTGGCCGTCACGGTGCCAGTTGATCCAACCGTCGTACGTCATATGGGTAATCTTCTTGCCGCGGTTGTGCGCCGAGAAGGTACGGAGGTCGCCGGACCGCATTGCCTTGAGCAACAACTTGTGAAGGTTCGTGTCTGGGTGCTCAACGATCTGTACGGTGATCATGGGTTATCCTCTGACCGTAGTAGTGAAGGTCAACCTGCCCTTGGGGTTTCCTTGGGCTAGCCCTGTTTCCTTACCCATACATTATTACTTCTGTCGGCATCCGGGAACATGCCGGCGGCATCAATTTCCACCCGGACCACAGGCGAGGGTGTGGCGACCGTGATATTCGCGACCCTTAGTCCTCGGAGCCACGCGTCCACTGGAATCTCCTCGTGCACCTGATCGCCGTTTGCCAGCGTCAGCGTGAGGCGCACCGGCATCGGGGCCAGTCCCAGGTCCTCCACGACGATCTGGGTACCGCCGTCCGTTTCCGTCACGCTCGAGATGGCCTGATCCAGAGTCCACGTTTCGTAATACCACGTCCGCCAGAACCAATCGAGGTCTTCTCCAGCTGCCGTCGCCATGGTGTTGAAGAAATCGAGGGGCTTGGGGTGTTTGAAGGCCCAATCTGCGATGTATTTGTGATAGCCTTCTGTGAACGCCTCTTCACCGATGAGGCCGCGCAACGCCACGAGGATCGACGCCGGCTTCGAGTACGAGGCGGTGGACCGTGCTTCATCGCTGTAGTGGTGATCAGTCCAACGCATCATCTCGCCCTCGAGCCCCATTCGTGCCACCTGCAAGTACCCCTCCCGGTCGCCCAGGTTGTGGTTCACGCCGGGGAAGAACTCCATGCGTGCCTGATTCTCGTTGAACGTCGTCGTTCCTTCATCCATCCAGGCGTGCCGCCGCTCGTCGACGCCTACGATCATGGGGACCCACATGTGGGCCAGCTCATGGGCGGTGACGTTGTAGAGCGCGCTGTCACTCCGGCCGTTGTAAGGCCCGATGAGGGTCATCATGGGGAACTCCATGCCACCACCGATGATGTCGCCGCCCTCGACTGCGGTCATGTGCGGCCAGGGGTACGGGAACCCCGTAAAGCGCGACAAGAAATCGATGGAGTGTTGGGCATAGCGGGCGGCTTGGGTCCATCGTGGAGCAGAGCCGCGATAAAACGCATCGACTCTGGCGTACTCAGTCGTTCCGTTCCCGTCGCGGTCACCGACGGGCGTGCGCACGGCATCCCATCGTGAGGAGCGCGTCGCGGTGAAAGCGACGTCGCGCAGGGTGTCAGCCTGGAACCGCCAGGTCAACATCCCGTCCGTCCCTGGAAGCGTAGCCCGGTTCGAGCGTACGTCGTCCTCGGTGACCACGGCCACTACTCGATCGCTGCCCTCTGCGGTGGCTAGCCGCTGCAATATGTGGGTGGGTAGAACCTCTTCACGATTCACCAGCCTGCCGGAGCCCATCACGATCCAGCCGGAGGGCGCCTCGACCGTCAGCTCGTAGCTGCCGTACCCTGCGTAGAACTCGGCATTGCCCAGATAGGGATCCATTTGCCAACCGACCACGTCGTCGAACACGGCCACCTGGGGATACCAGTACGCAATGAAGAACAGGTTGTCGCGGCTCCAGCCCATTCGCCCCAGGCCTGTCTGCGGTACGGTGAACGACCATTCGATTTCGACCGTGACGGAATCACCGGGGAGGAGCGGTTCCGGCAGCCGCACCAAGAGGATCGTGCCTTGAACTTGGTATGCGACGTTCTCCGTCAATTCGACTCCGGCCACGGCGATGCGGGACAGCTCGACGCCTCCCGTGACTTCTACGGTGCGATTCCGGATGGCCCCTTCGGCGTGAACGTTCTGATGCAGGTGGAACCCCAAGCCCGGAAGTGGTGTCGGCGCTCGGTTGTGGTGCACGATGTGCGCCCGGCCCTCGATGCGCTTCGTTTCGGGAATGAGCTTGACGTGTAGCTGGTAATCGGTCCACTGCTGCCAGTAGTTTGGTCCGGGTTCCCCAGTGGTCGTACGTGACCCGTTGGCGATGGCCGCCTGAAATTCCGGAGACGGTGTGAGGGGGTAGGGGATCGGGCGGGTCGGCCGCTCCGCCTGCGCCAAGACGATCGACGGAAGCCATATGAACATCGCGAGACCGATGAGTACTGAGCTTCGATGCATGGATAGGGCTTATGTCTGAGGTTGCAGGTTTCGAGTCTTAGATTGTAGAGTTGCTCATTAGATAAGATAATGCTACCTCAGCCTCATTACACGGGTACCCGAAGCATGTCTATTGACGTTGATGCTGAATTCATTGAGGCAACCTTGGTTCGGCTCGTGCAAATCAACTCCGTGAATCCCATCCTCGACCCGGCGAGCCCGGGGGAAGGTGAGATTGCCAGGTTGACCGCGGTCGCGCTCAACGATGTCGGACTCGACACGCAGACCTTCGAGCCGGAAGAGGGCAGGGTAAGTGTGCTCGGTACGCTGCACGGAGCCGGTGGTGGTAGATCGCTGATGCTGAACGCCCACATCGACACCGTCGGCGTCGAGGGCATGGCCGATCCGTTTTCCGCAACGATCGAGAGTGGGCGGCTCTACGGCCGTGGCTCATTCGACATGAAGGGCGCCATGGCGGCGTGCATCGGCGCCGTGAAAGCTCTCGTGGACGGGGGGGTGTCCTTGGCCGGTGACGTGGTAGTGGCCGGAGTGGCCGACGAGGAGTATTCCAGCATCGGTACCACCGATATCATCGGACGCTGCAGCGTCGACGGTGCCATCGTGACAGAACCCACACAACTCGATCTCTGTTTGGCGCACAAGGGGTACGTGTGGCTCAAGGTGACGACGGAAGGGCGCGCCGCCCACGGAAGCCGGTTCGAAGAGGGAGTTGATGCGAACCTGCGGATGGGTCGTGTGCTGTCGGAGCTGGAGGTGCTGGAGCGTGCGTTGCGCACCGGAGAGGCACATCCGTTGGTGGGTCCGCCGTCCCTCCATGCCGCACTGCTCAACGGCGGAACCGGCGTGAGTACCTACGCCGCATCCAGCGAGCTGCACATCGAACGACGCACGATTCCAGGCGAGACTCCCGAAGATGTACGGCAGGAGATCCAGAAAATCGTCGATCGCTTGCAGGAATCTGATCCGACGTTCAAGGCGTCGGTGGATTCATACTTTGCCCGGGACCCGTTCGAGGTCGCTCCCGACGCTGAGATCGTCGGCGCCGTCGAGCGTGCGGTACAATCTGTAACGGGTCGGGCACCTCGGCATGTTGGAGACACGCCCTGGATGGATGCGGCGTTGCTCGCCGCCGCCGGGGTTGAAACGGTCGTGATCGGCCCCGCCGGTGCCGGCGCCCACGCAGCGGTGGAATGGGTGGACGTGGAGTCGGTGGTGCAGCTCGCCGGGATCTTGGCCGAGGCTGCCATCGAGTACTGTGGGGTGAGCAGTAGGAAGTGAGTCCCACGGCCTACTTCCCACTTTCTACACGGACGGAATGACGGAATGATGGAAGGACGGAAGGGATGCGATTTGGGTCACTGCCCCTGTGCCCCGTCAACTAACTGCACTCTGCCTTAACCGTCTATCTACTCCACCGGCCCCACCCCTCCGTAGGGCACCCCGGCCAAATACGCCATATCCCGATCCCATGTAGTGAGATCGTCGATGTCGAACTGATCGAGGCGCGTGTGTCCGCACGCCCGCGCCAGCACTTTCATCAGGTCCACCGAGGCAGTGAAGAACCTGGCCAGGCGTTCTGCTGCTGTGTCAATGGGCAGTCGTGCCCGTAGGTGTGGCTTCTGTGTCGCAATGCCGACGGGACAGTTGTTGGTGTGGCATGCCCGCATGCCGAGGCAGCCGATGGCTTGAATGGCGGCGTTGGCGACCGCGATGCCATCCGCGCCCAGCGCCAGCGCCTTGGCGAAGTCGGCCGGCGTCCTCAGGCCTCCGGTGATGAAGAAGGGGTTCAGGAGGAGATCGTGACGGGCAACAGTTCCGTGGTGCACAGTGACCCGCAGATCCTGGGCGGTACCCCGGTCTTCGTCGGCACGCGCGTTCCCGTCCAGTCCCTGTTCGACTATCTGGAGGTTGGGGAGACGCTCGACGAGTTCCTCCGCCAGTTCCCCTCCGTGAACCGGAAGCAGGCCGTCGCAGCCCTTGAACTTCGAACTCCCCGGGAGGTTCCAGGCGATGAGTAAACCCTCTTCCAAGTCCTTCGATTGCGTGCAGAGCATGCGCCAGATCCGCGTCAGACTCCGATCCCGGTCGCCCTTTTCCAAACATCGCGGAGGGCGATGCTGGTCCTTACTTTGATCCCCATATCAAGATCACAAACGAGAGCTGGGTTCCGGGCTTCAAGTAGTGAAATGGGCAATTTCGCGTTTGGGCTTCAGAAGATCTCGAGCCAGCGCGCGATCCGCAGATTGTCTTGCCTCGCAAGGGAAGCGAAAAAGACGCGTAGTGGCGCCCGCAAAGGAGGCGGTCTCGGGAGCCCGAGTCGGAATCGAAAGGTCGAGCGCGCGGCCGTGGCGCATGCACGTCGCGATTACCAAATAACTCGTGAAAGTCGCACGACAAGAAGTTTCCAGATTGGCTGACGGCGGGGCTGTTTCCGGCTAGATTCGTGCCATGCCGACCGTTCATTCAACCGTCTGTCCGCTTGACTGTCCCGACACCTGCACTCTTGCCGTAACAGTGGACGAGGGTCGGGTCACCAAGATTGCCGCCGGCGACGGATACCACACGACGCAGGGGTTCATCTGCAGCAAGGTCGCGCGATTCGACCGCCGCCTGTACCATCCGGATAGGCTCCTCCATCCCATGCGACGTGTTGGGCCCAAGGGCAACGGTGATTTCGAGCGAGTGTCGTGGGACTACGCGATCGGCGAGATCAACCGCCGCTTTCGGGAAATCACCGAGGAGTGGGGCGCAGAGGCAATCCTTCCCTACCATTACGGAGGCTCGAACGGCATCCTGACAGAGGGATTTCTCGACGACCTCTACTTCGCCCGGCTCGGGGCGTCACGTTTGGGGAAGACAATATGCGCCGCGCCCACCACTGCCGTCGCCCTCGGCATGTACGGCAAGATGCCGGGCGTGGCCTATCCCGACTATCCCAAGGCCCAATGTATCATCATTTGGGGAGCGAATCCCAAGGCGTCCTCCATCCACCTCGTTCCGTATTTGCGTGAAGCCAAGAGGAACGGTGCGTTCATAGCGGTGATCGATCCGCGGCGAAACTTTTCCCGCCGCGAAGCGGATCTACATCTTCCCGTTCGCCCCGGAGCGGATTTGCCGCTGGCGCTGGCCATGATAAAGTGCTGGGTCGCTGCCGGCCGGCTCGACCGATCCTTTCTCGACGAACACACCAAAGGTCTCGATACACTCTTGGCATGCGCGGAGGAATGGCCCTTGGACCGCGCTGCGGACGTAACCGGCGTGGCCGCGTCGGATATCGAGTGCTTGGCGCAGCAATACGCATCGTTGTCACCGGCCGTCATACGTTGCGGCTGGGGACCCGAGCGAAACCGCAATGGAGGCAAGGCGGTTGCCGCCATTCTTGCGATGCCCGCCCTCTTGGGAAAGTTCGGTGTCCGCGGGGGCGGTTACACCATGAGCAACAGCGGGGCGATGCGCATACGGATGAATGAAGCGCTGGGTGATCTGCGATGGGAGTCACGCACGATCAACATGTCCCAACTTGGTGCGGTGCTGAACGGCTCGATCGATCCTCCGGTCAAGGGCCTGTTTGTGTACAATTGCAATCCCGTGGCCACCGTCCCTGACCAGAACGCGGTGATACGCGGCTTGCTTCGGAAGGATCTCTTCACCGTGGTGTTCGACCAAGTCCTCACAGACTCAGCGGAGTATGCCGACATCCTGCTGCCGGCGACGACGTTCCTCGAGCACGACGATATCAGGATTTCTTACGGGACATACGTCGCGGGCGGTGCCACGCCGGTGATCTCTCCGTGCGGAGAGGCCCGCCCGAATGCGGACGTGTTTGCAGCGCTGGGACGGGACATGAAGTGGGACGACGAGCCGTTCCTATGGCCCTCAGACAGTTACGTCCGTCATGCAGCCGCGCATCTGGAGATAGGGTCTCGCCCCGGAGATCACGAAGTATTCGCTCGAGGTGATGTGCAGCGGTGCGATTTCAAGGGCGGCGATCCCGTGCAGTTTGAAACGGTCATGCCGCTTACCGCTGACGGGAAGATAGATCTTGCACCTGCTGCGCTCGGTGCGACACCGTACGGTTTCGATCCGGTCGAAAGTGCGAGATATCCGCTGGCGCTCATTACTCCCTCAACGCCGCGCATGGTCTCGAGCACATTGGGTGAGTTCAACTACGATGAGTTGGTGGCGACGTTGCACCCGGAAGATGCGGCGGCTCGGAATGTCTCCGACGGTGATGTCGTTCGCATCTTCAATGACCTTGGCGAGGTTATATGCCGTGCTGAGGTTCGATCTGCTGTGCGCCCCGGCGTCGTCTCCATGCCCAAGGGTGCATGGCGCAAGAGTTCGCGCAACGGCTCTACGTCAACCGCCCTGTGTCCCGACGACGTCAATGTTGTTGGAGGTGGCGCGTGCTTTAATGATGCGCGGGTAGAAGTCGAACAACGACTTTCAGTGGAGAACACAGGTTGATGAAAAAACAATGGTTCTTGCTTCTGGCGTTCGCCGGGTTCTTCACGACCACGACTCCGGCGGTGGGACAGACAACGCCCACCACTATCGTGCTCGTCCGACATGCGGAGAAGGGAGGGGAGCCGGGTGACAGGGATCCGGAGCTGAACGATGCCGGCCGTCGAAGAGCCGCTGCCTTGGCCCGGGTACTCGGCGACGCGAACATCAGCACCATCTACTCCACTCCGTTTCTGCGCACTCGTAACACTGCCGCACCGCTGGCCCGGCGGCTCGGTATCGACGTCACCATCACGCCAATCACGCCGGAGTTCATCGAAGACATGGCAGCGACCCTCCGAAGCGAGCACTCCGGCGAAACCGTGGTGGTCGTCGGGCACTCCAATACGGTGCCCCAGACGATCAACGCCATGGGCGCTGGCCCGATGGAGAACCTCGCCGACGACGAATACGATTGGCTGTTCGTCGTGACGCTGGCCGCCAACGGGAGTGTGTCCCTGATGGAGTTGCGGTACGGTCAGTAGGCAGAGTGCTCCCGAAACAAATCCCCGAGCTCGGCGTACGGGTGACATGCTGAAAATTGTGCTGGTTGTCGGCGCCTTGGTCGCAACCATCCCGTCGAGCGGACGCTCCGACCAATTGCCTCCCCCACCAGCCGGTTTTCAAGTAGACGTCCAGGACTCGCCCCTGCCCCCGGTCCAGCAGGATAGCGAGGTAGCGTTTGTGGATCGGCTTGGGCAGTGGAGCTTCGTGCTCGCGGCACTCCTGATGATCGTCGTGGCTATCCTGCCGATTCCCGCCGAGTTTCCTGCAATGCTGAACGGGATGATCTTCGGCCCACTAATCGGGACGACCATTACGTGGCTCGGTGCCATTGTGGGTGCCTGGATCAGCTTCGAGCTGGCCCGACGGTTTGGACGGCCCCTCACCGAGCGGTTCGTCAAATCTACGCTTCTGGAGCGAACCGACCGGGTGGTGGATTCCGCCGGATGGCCCGGCCTGCTCACGCTCCGCCTGATTCCGGCGGTGGCGTTCACAGCCCTGAACTGGGGTGCCGGCCTTACCACCGTCCGTCGATGGACATTCCTCTGGACCACGACCCTGGGCATCCTACCCGGGGCCATCGTGTTCACTGTGTCCGGGACCGGTGTGGCAGCCCTCTTCCGGGCGAACCCCCCAGCGGCCGTGGGCCTCGGCTTCGTGGTTTTTCTGGTTGCCTGGTGGACGGTCGTTCGCTATCGGAGACGAAAGGCGGTAGGGCGGTAGGGCGGTAAGGGCGGTAAGGGCGGTAGCATTATCCGGGTTCGGCTGCGAAGTTGTTACACCAACATCTGAATGTCGAGGATCGAGGATGAAAAGAGGCGCATTGATCGCCATCGTAGCACACATGGCGGCGGTAGGCATGACTGCCGGGCAGGCCCAGGGCCGGCAACAGGAACCACGCATCACGGCCTTCGTGAATGTCAACGTGATTCCCATGGATGAGGAGCGGGTGCTGCGCAACTACACGGTAGTGGTGGAGCAGGGGAGAATAATGGAGATGGGGCCGGCCGGCAGTGTCACGGTTCCCGCCAACGCGCAGCGCATCGATGGGAGCGGAAAATACTTGATGCCGGGTTTGGCCGAAATGCACGGGCACACGCCGAGCGGCCCGTTTGCCGAGACGGTCATGTTTCTCTACGTGGCCAACGGAATAACGACCGTGCGGGGGATGCTGGGGTTGGATGGCCATTTGGAGCTGAGGCGCCGGGCCAATACCGGCCAGATCATCGCGCCGACTCTCTATCTTGCGGGGCCGAGCTTCAACAACCGGACGGTTCAGTCTCCGCAACACGCCGCCGAGCGGGTGAGACTTCAGAAGCTCGAGGGTTGGGATCACTTGAAGATTCATCCCGGTCTGACAGTTGAGCAGTACGACGCCGTCGCGCGAACGGCGTCCGCGGTTGGGCTGCGGTTCGGCGGACACGTTCCCGCTGACGTTGGTATTGTCCACGCGATCAAGATGGGCCAACTGACGTTCGATCACCTAGATGGCTATCTCCAGTATGCCGGTGGGATCGACGGCCCGATCGACGACGCCAAGCTCGACGAAGTCATCGAACTGACGAAGCAAGCCGGAGCCGCCGTGGTCCCGACGTCGGTGCTGTGGCAAACCAGCATCATCGGGCTCGGCGACGTGGATGAGATGGTGAACTACCCGGAGATGCGCTACTGGCCGCGGCAATCGATACC
>JADFIT010000232.1 GCA_022566515.1 Gemmatimonadota bacterium | reverse complement strand
ACCGCACGATTAGACTGCAACCGTCGCCGCATAAACCCACGTGGACGCGAAGCGGCAAGCCGCCACGGACCGTGGATTCCGGTGCTGTGTTTCTAATTACCATGGACTGCCCCGTCTTCGAACCCTTGGTCTAGAACCGGCGCCACTCCGCGGCTTTATGACCGCGGTGAGGTAGGCTGTGGCGCCTGCCCTCAAATTCTTCCTTTATATAGGCCTCCACCGGAGCTGTCGGAGACCCCGCCAAGATATGTCTTGGACTGCGTAGCCGTCAAGTTGCATGATATGAAGGCCATCCCGTCCACCGGAGAGGCTTGCCAATCTGGCCTGGGTGGGAACTCGACCTCCGCCTACTCCCGAGCGGTACCCCGCACACGGCCCATCGCCTCCAAGTCCATCCGGATCTGCAGCGGTACTGCATCGTCAGACATCAGGTCGCCGAGGAATGCCCCAACGTGAACATGCGGATGAAACGAGGAGCCGTTGTTCCCGATACGCGCGACCTCCTGCCCGGCTCGAACCGTATCTCCCGCAGCCACCAGAACCTCTCGGACGTGGATGTAGGCGACCTGCGGTGCAGATGAATCGTCTTCGAAGCCCTGTCGAAACAGGATGGCGCTAGACCGACCCTCTCCGCGCACACCCGGCTCTGTCGTCTCCGGGTTGATTTGTACGATGAGGACGATCCCATCGAAGGGCGCTAGAAGGGGCTCCCGCCAGCTGTGCCAGTCCTCGTTCCGCGTACCATCTCCGGTGTAGAGACTCGCCAAGTTCCTGCCCGGTCCACCAACGCGCCGGACAACTACACAGTCAGAGCCCAGCGCATCTGGTACATGGTCCTCAGCGCCGAGTGCGTGCTCCGAGCATTGGAACGGAGCAGCAACGGGAGGGTGGATCGTCACCACGTCGATCCTTCCGCTCTGGGCAACCGCTGACGAGTGCGCCAAGACAGCGGACACGGCGAGGACCGCTATTCCTGATCTCACGTTCTGCCTCCCATCCTTTGGCACGGTCTAACGGCTCTGCCCATAAGCTGCGGCGCTATCACTTGCCACCTATGAGATGCCGATCGTAAGACGAATGTTACCAGGCTCACAACTCAATGACTTCCTTATCAAACGAAAGGCGCCGACAGCTTCATGGGCTTGATACTCATGAAGGCCTCCTCCAACACATACTAGATCAGTGTGCGAGGCCAATCGTTCAACCGAGGAGGAGACCCTCATGAGATTCTACACCAAGCAACATAAGCACCACTGCGGTATCGACCTGCACGCACGCTCCATGTACCTGTGCATCCTCAACCAGGCGGGCGAGGTGCTTCTGCACCGCAACATGCGGGCGAATCCCGAGGCCTTCCTCAAAGCTGTAGCCCCCTACCGTGAAGATCTAGTGGTCTCGGTCGAATGTATGTTCACCTGGTACTGGCTCGCCGACCTGTGCCGCAGCGAGCAGATCACCTTCGTCCTAGGGCACGCCCTCTACATGAAGGCGATCCACGGCGGCAAGGCCAAGAACGACCGGATCGATGCCCTGAAGATCGCCACCCTGCTGCGCGGGGGCATGCTCCCCCAGGCCTACGTCTACCCGCCTGAGATGCGGGCCACCCGGGATCTCTTGCGCCGCCGCCTGCACTTCAGACGCAAACGCTCCGAGCTCTTGGCCCACATCCAGAACACCAACAGCCAGTACAACCTGCCCGAGTTCGAGAAGCAGCTCACCTACGCGAGCAACCGGAGCGGTGTGGTAGAGCGCTTCGCTGACCCCAGTGTCCAGAAGACCATTGAGGTCGATCTCGGGCTGCTGGCCTACTACGACCAGATGCTCAGGGAGCTCGAGTACTTCATCCTGCGCACCGCCAAGCATCACGATCACAACACGCTGTATCGGCTCCGCACCGTGCCGGGGATCGGCAAGATCCTCTCGCTGGTGATGCTCTATGAGATCCACGACATCAACCGCTTCGAGAGGCCGCAGGAACTGGCCTCCTATGCGCGGCTGGTCAAGTGTGCCAGGGAGTCGGCCGGCAAGATCAGTGGCACGGGTGGCAGAAAGATCGGCAACGTGCACCTCAAGTGGGCCTTCAGCGAGGCAGCCGTGGGATTCTTGCGAAAGAACCCCGAGGGCAAGCGGTATTACGCGAGACTCGAGCGGAAGCACGGCAAAGGCAAGGCGCTGACGGTGCTCGCCCACAAGCTCGCTCGGGCAGTCTACTACATCTGGAAGAAGGACAAAGTGTTCGACCAAGAGAAGTTCTTGGCCGCCTAGCAACGGAGGGAAGTGGGTGAGCCCGACGCCTAACTCGTCCGCAGGGGTAAAGTCCTCAACGACGCGCTCATGGAAATTGCGTGTGGCACCGACCACGATGCCGAGCCCATCAGGGACACAGATGCCCGGAACCCCGGGGCTTGATTGGACGCCCGCTTCCGCTCCAGCACAATCGATTCAGCTACGAGTATGTTCTGCCCCTCACCCGAGCCTGGAGCTAACTGACCATGCCATCAATGGATGAGGTCGGCGTTTGAGTAGGACGGTACGAGGGCACAGATGAATTTCTAGGCCGCAGGGAACGATTGGTTCTTCCCTGCATCGCAGAGCCTCGATAGGTGTTTGGTGCAGAACATCTGCACCGACTTTGAAATGAAAGTCAGAACCGCTCGATGCTGAAGCTGCCGTATTTGACGGGGACCACCCCACCCCGTGTTGTCGAACTGCGTCCGCTTGACAAGGGAGGTCTTATAGGTGTTATGCGCTTCACCCGCGACTGGACTTTCGGCGCCGACGAATCACTGGCGCTAGCGCCCGGAGTGCCTCGTTCACCGCGTCGGCGTCCGGGAAGACGTCCAGTACGTCTGGGTCGATGAGGACAACGTTGCTGCCCTCAGCATACCGGGCCGCCGTTTTCCCACGTACCGCCCCTGAGAAATCGTATTCCGCCCGCATCGTGTCCTCGTCAATCGGATACTTGGGCTCGCTCACTTTACGTTTGCTCTTCTTCATAGCGTTTTCGTTCCCGGCGCATCGCAGGCCGGGCGCTGATCAGACGGGTTTGGGGTGGTCGCTCGCCAAAGGCAACGACAAGCAAGCGTCGCCGTGTGGACATGCCGAGCAACAGGTATCGCTCCTCGCGTGTCGAATGGTCCGGATCCGGCATCAACAGGTTGAGCGGATCCCCAAAAACGGTCGACGCCTCATCGAACGACACCCCGTGCTTGCGGAGGTTCGCCTCGGCCTTGGCCGGGTCCCACTCGAACTCATAGCCCACCAGAGAAATCTAAGTTGGGGGGGGCCGATAGGCGAATGCGCATAACGTCTCGCGATTCTGCTGCGCGGCTAATGTGGTGACCGCAAGCGCAGCGCGCGAGCCACGATGCTCACCGCGACTGCAGCAATCGCTTGTTAGATGGCCCGCACCCAAGTTGCTTCCACCGCCCTACCCCCGACGATCACCACGCCTTCCACGAAGACGCGGAGCCAGGGGTGGAGCGGATCAATTCCTGCGAGCTAGGTCAAAGAAGTCGAAGATCGCTTGGACGTTGTCGCGATCACTGCGGATGATTGAGAAGTGGTCCCCGCCTGGGACTTCAATGTATCGGAAGGTCATCCCGAGCTCTGCCATCTTGGCGACCCAGGTGCGGCTGGTCTCGAGTGCAGGCGTGTCGGCGTCGCCGTGGACCATGATCACTGGGATGTGCGTGATCGCCGGAAGCCCGTCCAGGCTCGGACCGCGCCTCCCCGGTGCCACCGGGCCAAGCGCCGCCCAGATATCGGGGTACTTGATCGCGAGGTGAAGGGTGCCCAGTCCACCCATGGAGTGG
>JADFIT010000077.1 GCA_022566515.1 Gemmatimonadota bacterium | reverse complement strand
CGACTTTGCGCAAAGAGGGTTCGTCAACATTGTCGGCGGCTGTTGTGGGACCACACCGGCACACATCGAGGCGATCGTCGAAGCCGTGGACGGCATCCCGCCGCGTGTCGTCCCCGAGATAGAAGTGCGCTGTCGCCTGAGCGGCCTCGAACCATTCAACATCGGTCCCGATTCTTTGTTCACCAATGTCGGTGAACGCACCAACGTGACAGGGTCTACGCAGTTTGCCAAGCTCATCAAGGAGGGAAATTACGAGACCGCGCTGAACGTCGCACGCCAGCAGGTTGCCAACGGCGCCCAGGTGATCGACGTGAACATGGACGAGGGCCTCCTCGATTCGGAAGCGGCGATGGTCAAGTTCCTGCGCCTGATCGCGGCGGAGCCGGACATCAGTCGCGTACCGATCATGATCGACTCGTCCAGATGGGAGGTAATTGAGCAAGGACTCAAGTGCATCCAGGGCAAAGGCATCGTGAACTCCATCAGCCTGAAAGAGGGGGAAGAACAGTTCGAGGAGAAGGCCCGACTCATCAGGCGTTATGGAGCGGCTACCATTGTCATGGCGTTCGACGAGCAGGGCCAGGCGGACAATACGGAGCGCAAGGTTGAGATTTGCGAGCGCTCGTATCGAATCCTAACCGACAGGCTTGGGTTTCCCCCTGAAGACATCATTTTCGATCCCAATATCTTTGCAGTAGCCACCGGCCTCGAAGAGCACAACAACTACACGGTCGCATACATCGAAGCGTGCCGCATCATCAAGGAGCGATTGCCGCACGCCCTCGTCAGTGGCGGTGTGAGCAACGTGTCGTTCAGTTTCCGAGGCAGTAATGCCATTCGTGAGGCGATGCATTCCGCGTTTCTCTACCACGCCATCCGGGCCGGCATGGATATGGGCATAGTGAATGCCGGGGCACTGGCGGTGTACGATGAAATTCCCGAAGAGCTACTCATCGCGGTCGAAGACGTATTGCTCAATCGCGCGGCCGATGCCACCGAACGTCTCACGGCCTTGGCAGATCGCTACCAGGGAAAGACCGCCAAACAGGAACAGGATCTCTCTTGGCGAGACAAGAGCGTCCAGGATCGATTGTCGCACGCTCTGATACAAGGCATCGCGGACTATGTAATCGAGGACACGGAGGAAGCCCGTCAGTTCTACAACAGACCGCTGGAGGTCATCGAGGGCCCGCTGATGGACGGCATGAACATCGTGGGCGACCTGTTCGGAGCAGGCAAGATGTTCCTACCACAGGTGGTGAAGAGCGCTCGCGTGATGAAGAAGGCGGTGGCTTATCTGGTGCCGTATATCGAACGGGAAAAAGCCGAGCGTGGCGAGGTCCACAAAGCGAGCGGGAAGATTCTGCTGGCTACTGTCAAAGGCGATGTGCACGACATCGGTAAGAAGATCGTAGGCGTCGTGCTCCAGTGTAACAACTACGAGGTGGTCGACCTCGGCGTGATGGTGCCGAGCGATAAGATTCTCCGAACCGCACGAGAGGAAAACGTCGATATCATCGGCCTGAGCGGACTCATCACACCGTCGCTCGACGAGATGGCCCACGTGGCCAGCGAAATGGAGCGGCTGGAATTCGACGTTCCACTGCTCATTGGCGGCGCAACGACCTCTCGCGTGCACACCGCCGTCAGGATTGAACAAAGGTACCATGGTCCTACGATCCACGTGTTGGACGCATCCCGCGCCGTCGGGGTCGTGCGAAGTCTCCTCAGCCTTGATCGGCGCGAGACCTTCGCCGAGGAGCACCGGGATGAATACGCCAAGCTTCGAGTGTCACACGCCGATCGCCAGGCCAAGACTAGAATCCTCCCCATCGAGCGGGCTCGCAAGCGAAAGCTCTCTCTGGACTGGACCAATTACAGCCCGCCGAAGCCGGCGGTGATCGGTCGAAAAGTCTTCGCGGATTATCCGCTGGACGAGCTGGTGAAGTGGATAGACTGGACGCCGTTCTTCAAGACCTGGGAGTTGCGAGGCAAATATCCCGCGATCCTCGACGATTCAGTTGTGGGCGAGCCCGCACGTGCGCTGTATGACGATGCAACGAAGCTGCTCGAACGAATGGTGTGCGACAAGCTGTTGACGGCAAACGCCGTCATCGGTCTCTTTCCCGCCAATGCAGTCGACGACGACGACGTCACATTGTACGCGGACGAAGCTCGCACGCAGGTATTGGCCACCGTTCACGGGCTGCGCCAGCAATTCGAGAAGCCTCCTGGTAGACCCAATGTGTGCCTTTCGGACTTCGTCGCTCCCAGAGGGAGCGGCCTCGCAGATTATATGGGAGCGTTTGTGGTAACCGCGGGCATCGGACTGGAGGAGATCTGCGCTAGTTTCGAGGACAGTCACGACGATTACAACAGCATCTTGGCCAAGGCACTCGCAGACCGTTTGGCAGAAGCGCTTGCCGAACGCATGCACGAGCGAGTTCGCCGAGAGTTCTGGGGATATGAATCCGGCGAACAACTCGAGAATCGCCAGCTCATCGCCGAACGGTACCAGGGTATCCGCCCTGCTCCCGGATACCCGGCCTGCCCCGACCACACCGAGAAACGCACCTTGTTTTCCTTATTGGACGCGGAGCACAGCGCTGGAGTCAAACTTACCGAAAACCTTGCCATGCTGCCGGCTGCGTCGGTGAGTGGCTGGTACTTCTCGCACCCTGAATCATACTACTTCGGACTCGGCAAGATCGGCCGTGATCAGGTTCTCGACTACGCCTCTCGCAAAGGGACCGACATCACGCAGATGGAGCGGTGGCTCTCGCCCAACCTGGCCTACGAACCCAACGGAGAGACGTCGTGACCCACACGTTGCGTGACCTGCTGGACGATGGACGTGTTCATGTTATCGACGGCGCCATGGGCACGGTGCTGTACGGCCGCGGCATGTTTGTGAACGTGTGCTACGACGAGTTGAACATCAAAGAGCCGGACCTCATACATAGCGTGCATGCGGATTATGTGCAGAGCGGCGCTGAAATCATCGAGACGAACACGTTCGGAGCTAACCCGGTCAAGCTGTCAAGCTTCGGACTCGAGGATGAAACCGGGAGGATCAACGCAGCGGCCGTCTCCCTCGCCCGGAGTGCGGCGAACGGTCGAGCGTTGGTGGTCGGTGCTATAGGACCACTGGGAATCCGCATCGAGCCGTTCGGACCAACCGCTCGAGAGGAGGCAACCGAGTTCTTCGCGCAACAAGTGAAGGGTTTGACCAAGGGCGGAGTCGATGGATTCATCCTCGAGACGTTTGCCGACATCGACGAACTGCAGGCGGCGTACCAAGCGGTGCGCGGCTTATCGGATCTCCCGATCATCGCACAAATGACCATTGGTGAGAATGGCAACACCTCCTACGGCACATCTGTGGAGACCATCGCCGAACGCCTCGCCGAATTGGGAGCCGATGTCGTCGGCCTCAACTGTTCCGTGGGGCCGGCGGTCATGCTCGATGCTATCGAGCGGATAGCCCGCGTGACGGACCGCCCTCTCTCGGCTCAACCCAATGCGGGCATTCCTCGCTCTGTGGGTGATCGACAGATCTACCTGGCCAGCCCCGAGTACATGGCTCAATACGCCCGGCGAATGATCGACGCTGGTGCCCGGTTCGTTGGCGGCTGCTGCGGAACCACCCCGCAGCACATCAAGCTCATTCGCGACCATGTAGCGAGCCTGCAGCCGCGCATATCGTCTGCCTACGTCAGCACGGCATCACCCGATGCCACCGCGGCGGCGGCGCTACCGCTCGCCCAGCGATCACAGCTGGGCCGCAAGCTATCGGAGGGCCGGTTCGTCACCAGCGTGGAAATCCTCCCCGGTCACGGATGGCAACCGGACGAGATGCTAACGCAGGCCAGAGCACTCGAAGAGGCCGGTGTCGACGCGGTCAATCTCCTTGACAGCCCACGGGCGCACAGCCGTATGGGCGTCATTCCCGCCGCCGTAATAATCCAGCGGGAAGTTGGAGTTGAGACTGTCATTCATTACACCTGCCGTGATCGCAACATGCTCGGGATGATCAGCGATCTACTCGGCGCCGCCGCCGCGGGCTTGCGCAATATTCTCATCGTGAGCGGAGACCCACCGACGATGGGGCCCTACCCCGACGCCACTGCGGTGTTCGACATCGACAGCATAGGCCTCACCAATGTCGTGGATCGTCTCAACCACGGCCTCGATCCCGGTGGCAACTCCATTGGTGAACCAACCCGATATGTAATTGGCGTGGCGGCGAACCACAGCGCTGTGGATCTCGACCGCGAAATCAAACGTTATGCGTGGAAAGTCGATGCCGGCGCGGACTTCGCCGTCACACAACCGGTGTTTGACGCAGCGCAACTCGAGACGTTCATCGAACAAACAGCCGAGTGGCGCGTTCCTCTGTTCGCCGGGATCTGGCCGCTCGTGTCATTACGCAACGCCGAATTCTTGGCCAACGAAGTGCCCGGCGTCTTCGTGCCCGACCCGGTCATTCAGAGGATGCGAGAAGCGCAAGAGCGCGGACACGATGCAGCCGTGGCTGAGGGACTACAGATCGCACTCGAGATATTCGAAGCAATCCGAGGTTCGGTGCAGGGTGTTCACATCAGTGCACCGTCGGGCAACTTGGAGGTGGTAGTGGATCTCTTGCAGGCCATGAAGACCATCAACCGTCGAGTGCTTCCATGATACGCGCGTAGGGTCGGTCCACACCCTTGAAGCCGAGATTGCTGAGATAGATTTTGTTTGCGCCGACGTTCCGCAACGCAGTGATCGTCCGCACGCAAATATCCTCCGGCGAGGAACCGGCTGCGAATTCGCGGGTCAGCTCTTCGGCCGGCACCGGAAAGAAGTGGCGCAGGCGGGCGAGCGTCTTGGGATTGGCGCTCCTATAAAGGAAAACGCCGAACACGCCTGGGTAAGGAACTTCTCGCCGTCGCGCCTCCTCGACAAATTGCTCCACCTGCCGAATACTGTGGTGTGACACAATCTGTGTCAGATAGAACTCTCCGCTGAAGGCGTCGTCCGTGAGAAAGTCTATCTGCTGCTCTACGTCTCGGTGCGGATTTGCCCACCCTCCCAACACCAAGGTCGGTACCTGCTCACGAATCAGTGTGCGCAAATCCCTTGCGTGGTCGACGCACCTTGGTGGACCGACGGACTTGTCGCCACCGAGTACGGTGAGGGCCTCGAAGCCCCGGGACGCCGCTCGCTTGGCATACATCAGGCAATACTCGAGCGAGTGCTTGCACGTGAGGAAAGGCACGATGTGAGACGGTGGAACGTCGCTCGCCAGGTTGGCCGCGAGGTGTGCAAGGTTCTCCTCCTCGGATGCCCCCACCGCGTTGTCGGTCAGAAACAGGAAAGTATTCCGCCGTACCAGGCGCTGGATGGAATGATACATGTCGATCCACACGTCCATGCTGTCCGCATAGGACAGCCCACTCCGTGGCGGCCGAAGTTCCACCGTGTTCAACGGAGCGTCGGCTCGCAGGCGACGCAGCAGCTGGCTCTGGCGCGCTTGGTTGGTAACCGGCATACGCTCTAAACTCCTGGTCCCTCCTCCGACTCGAAGCCCAGACGCGAAAGCACCAGACTCGCGTTGATTCCCCCGAATCCGAGGGAATTGGACATCACGGCCTTCGGCTTTCCGGGCCGGCCTTCGTTGGCAACGTAATCGAGATCACACCCCTCCCCTGGCTCATCGAGATTGAGTGTGGGTGGTATCCAACCCCGCGTCATGACCAGGCAGCAAATGGCCGCCTCGATGGCTCCCGAAGCCCCCAATGCGTGACCGTGATAGGGCTTCGTACCACTCACCGGAATCTCATACGCCCGTTCTCCGAGGGCAGTGCGGATGGCAACCGTCTCGCTGCTGTCGTTCAACGCCGTGGAAGACGCGTGCGCGTTGACATAATCAATCTGGGCTGGCGAAAGTCCGGCTCGATTCAGCGCCTGAGTCATGGCACGGGCTGCTTGCTCGCCAGCCGGCAGGGGCACCGTCATATGATACGCGTCGTTGGTCGTACCGTATCCGCAAAGCTCGGCGTAGATGCGTGCACCGCGCCCCCGAGCATGTTGCTCCTCCTCCAGCACGAGCGCGCATGCTCCCTCCCCCATCACAAAACCGTCGCGGTTGCGATCGAATGGACGGCACGCCCCTGCCGGATCGTGGTTTCGCCTGCTCATCGCACGAATGATAGAGAACGCACCAAACGACAGCGGAGCCAAGGGAGCCTCCACTCCGCCGCTAATGGCAACATCCGCAATCCCTTCACGTATCAGACGCCATGCTTCCCCGAGAGCGATTGTACCGGATGAGCAACTCATCGCGTTGGTGGAGTTGGGTCCCTTGAAACCCATGTCGATGGCTATATGGCAACTCGCCGCTCCGGCAAATGTCGTCACGGCCACCCGCGGGTCGACGGAGCGAACGCCGCCGTTTAGGAAGTTGACGAGCTGCTGCTCCGCTTGCGATATCCCCCCCAGTGCAGAACCGATTTGAACCGCCGCTCTCTCCGGATCGACGTCAGCAGATTTCAGCGCGGCATCTTCCATCGCAAGACGCGCCGCCGCGACGGAAAACTGGGTGAAGCGATCGAGCCGTCGCGCGTCACGCGCATCCAGATAATCCTCGGCTCTGAAGTCGTCGACTTGAGCTGCGATGCGACAACTGAACGGCGTAGCATCGAAGCACGTGACGGAACGTACGCCGGATTCACGGTTGCGCAGGCCCTGCCACAAGGCTTCCACGCCGATGCCCACGGCGGTGATCGGCCCCAGACCCGTGATCATGACCCGGCGGCCGTCGTGCAAGCCGTCCTTCATCCGTGCCTCGTCAACCGTTGGGCTTCTGCCGCAACACCGGCAATCGTCCGCTGCGCAATCGCGCTGATGAAACCCGGCCCGATGATCCTGTTCGCCACCCATCCACCAATGAGCGGCCATCGTGGTCCCTGCCACTCATGCACCACACGAATCAGCGTCTCCTCGCCCCGGGTTTCGAACTCCCACCGCACGTCCATGCGACGCGTGATGCCTGCAATGTGCTTGTAGTGTACTACCGGCACATCGGGTTCGTGCCACATCTTCGAAATCCACCAAGTTGGATAATCCACCACGCCGAACGAGCGCCACGCGGCCATCTCCACGATACCGGTAGCGAAGCCCTCCTTCTCGCGGAAACGCACCCAGCGGTAGTGCGGCAGAATCTCCGGCCACCGCTCAACATCCGCCCCGACCTGGAAGCAGATGTCCCGCGGTGCCGACACCAATAACTCGTCAACCCGCAGCACTACCTTGCTCTCCACAGCAGCGTGCGAAGCACGCCCGGCGCCGCCAGTGAGCGCAGAGGCAGCGAGTCACCCACCACCTCTATCAACCGATCCGTAAACGGCCGGCTCACCCCCAACCTGGCTACCACCACCCGGTACGCCGCCGGTCGCGATACCGCCGCCTCGATGACCCGCTGCAACACCCGCGTCGGTCTCACCATCCGTCGGAGCGCGTGCTCGTATTCCAGCAACTGCGACACACCGGTGCGTCCCTTGCGGACCGCCTGTGAAATCACCGGAGCCGCAAACTCCGCCGAGCGAAATGCACTACATATTCCCTGTCCGGTGAGGGGATCGAAATACCCGGAGGCGTCACCCACCAGCAACGCCCCGTCTGCGACCGCACCTCGTGTCGGCCAGTCGAACGGTCCACTGATCCAAGGGCCACCGATGATCTCCGGGGCGCCGTCCCACTCAAAGGGCGCTTGCGCCAATGCAGCCCGGAAGAACGCGAGTGGGTCAGGTGCGATCCCCCGGCCCCATCTCTTGCTGTAAACCACTACCGTCCCGTTCCACAACGGCTCATGCGCATGCACCGGAGCCAAACCCACCGTGCCACGCTGCGTGATGAACAACACACCACCTGCTCGCGACGGCCCCGTGCCTCGGAGCCTGCACGTGAGCGACACCTTCTTGATACGCGGTCGCCGCCGAACCAGTCCCAAGCGTCGCGCCACTATCGAACGCAGCCCGTCGGCACCCACTACCATAGCTGCGCTCCAGGACTCTCGCCGGCCCTCGAGCCCGGTCGTTTCTACAATCACCCTTTGCGTCGCCCGCGGCCTGTCCGACATTACAAGGTTGACCGCCTTGACGCCCTCGTAGACGCGTGCCCCCCGGCGCTCGGCCTCCTTCACGAGGATTTCATCCAGCAGCGCCCTCGACATCCCGAGGCCGTACTCTCCCTCTACCGTGTAGCGGCCGCAAGCCCGCGCGCCGGAGTCTGTGAGCAGGCTCCAACTCGCCAGTCGGGCCGGAGCATGCTCTCGAACTGCATTCAGGAGTCCCATGCGAGCGAGGGCGGACACCCCGCCCGGGTTGATGCACTCGCCGCACGGTTTGGGTCGCGGGAATTGGGCCCGATCGAGTACGACTACGTCCAGTCCGTCCAACGCCAGAAGGCCCGCCAGCGAGCTTCCGGCCACACCTGCCCCGACGATGATGACATCGGCGTCGGTCGGACGGTTGGTCATACGGGCTGCCCCACCAGAGCGAGTCGATAGGGGAAGTGACGGTGAACTACGACGTTACGCAAGCCGGCTTTCTCGCCCACGCGGCGCAGTTCGCGCGGACTGAATGAGCGCAATACCGAGATAGGCCCATCATGCCGGGTATAGCGGTCGGCGCGCCACACAGTGGCGGCAAGCACGCGCGCGCCGTAGTAGTTGATCGGATGGCGTTCGAGATCGTTGATGATAACAGCCCGGGTCGACACTCGGCTCAACTCGGCAACGAAGGCGTGCGTGTCGGAATCGTCGAGATGATGCAGCGTCATCGAGCTGGTGGCCACATCAAACGTATTGTCTGCAAACGGTAGTCTCATGCCGTCGGCCACCGCCACGCGAATCGAAGATTCCGAAGCGCAGCGGTCGCGCGCTCGAAACGCAATCGAGAGTTGGATATCCACCCCGTGCACGTCAACCACCCGCCGGCCCTTGGCGGCCCAAGCCACGATGGCCCTGGGAATGTCCCCCGCGCCCGTCCCGACATCCAGCACCCGGGAGCAGCCACCCCCACCCTCGGGCAACCACTGGCGCAGGTGCTTGAGAACCACGCGAGTTCCGCCCAACCAGCGGTTCACAGCCACGAGATGATCCAGGGTCACGTCGAGCTGTGCAGGCTCGTGCTCGGCGGCGTCCAGGTACTCTGTTGCCCGGAGGCGGGAAGAAAAACGCATTGGAGGTAGGTTCGCCCGGGGGCCGGAGGCCTCAGCCGTCAAGCTCCGCTTGCGTCACTTGCTCGGTCTCCTTGCTGAAGAAGATCACCGTCGCACGGCGCCCACCAGCGTCGTAATTCTCCACTTCACGCTGGCGTGCATAGCCGCTCGCTTCGAGGAATCGGATCCCCGGGGCGTGATGAGAGACCAAAGCCGTATGCAATTTTCGCGCGCCGCACCGGGCGGCCCACGACTCGTACTCCCCCAACAGCACGCGCCCCAAACCCGACCCCCTTTGGCGCGGATCGAGCAACAACATCCCCATGGTCCACTCTCCTTCACCCGGGAAACCAACCAACGCGTCGAGGATACCCACCAACTCATCGCGCGAATCGAACACCCCGATCATCCGTTTGTCATCCACGGCGGACGTAGGCGGACCGGCCACGAACGCCCGCTTGGCCTCGTCCTTTCCCGGTGAGACGCCGGTGGCCACCTCGAAGTAGTCCGCAGCACGCTCGAACAGCTGCTGCAACGCCGGAATGTCCGGTGGTTGCAGCAATCTGGTATGGTATTCGCTATGTGGTCCTAGACTTTTGAGCTGCATGTGAGGAATATAGGAGGAGTGTCGGACGGTGGAACAGTCTGACGGTCTGACAGAACACCATGCCAAAACCAGCCATTCTCCTGCTGCCTCTCCTCTTCTGGCACTGCGCCCAGTCGGATCTCGTCCGCACGGGCAACGTGCGGCTGACGGGTCCGCTGGAGGGGTCGTACGTCTCCGTCGAATTCGATGTAGGCTGGAACGACTCTTTTCGCGACTCGGTGAGCTGGGACGCCGTGTGGATCTTCGTCAAGTACCGGACTCACCAGGGCGCCTGGCAACACGCCACCCTTTCCAACCTGTCCCAACACGCCTCCGTGGGAAACGACAGGGGAATCCCTGCTGCAGTGCAACCGGCAGCCGACGGGTTGGGCGCGTTCATTTTTCGTTCGGAACCGGGCACCGGGGCGGTGGATTGGAGAGACGTGCGCCTGCGATGGAATTATGCGATGGACGCAGTGCCCGACGGGAGCGAAGCGGAAGTTCGCGTGATCGGAATCGAGATGGTTTACATCCCCGCCGGCCTGTTCGCCCTCGGCGATGGTGAGCGCGGCGAGGTGCGCGGTCATTTCCACGGACTCACCGCCTCCCTGCCATTCGTTGTGACGAGCGAGGGTCCGGTCGTCCTCGGCGGCCAAATCGCAGGACGCCTCAGCAGCAATAACGGTTACGGTATGTACAAACCGTTTTCCGACGATTTTGATGAGAACGCCGCCGTGACGCTCCCGCGACAATTCCCGAAGGGCTTCGCACCGTACTACATGATGAAGTACGAGCTTACCCAAGGTCAGTACGCCGCATTCCTCAACACGCTCAGCGCTCGCCAACTGCGCCGGCGAAATCCCGCCAGCGAAGGCGAAGCTCCACGGCCGGGAATCGACGGCTACACCATAACCACGGTTCCACCTTTCTGGGCCACCATGGAGGAGCGGCCCGCCAATTTTCTGTCGTGGATGGACGGAGCTGCGTTTGCCGACTGGGCGGCCCTGCGCCCCATGACCGAACTGGAGTTTGAAAAAGCAGCGCGCGGCCGTGCCACGCCGTCACCAGGAGAGTATGCGTGGGGCACCGACGAGATTCACGATCGGCGATATGCCGTCTCGCAAGCCAACACACCACACGAGCACGTCAGCAACCCGGCAATCCAATCTGGAAACGCGGCATACGCCAGTACCACCGGTGGGGCGGTGTGGTGTTGGTCGTGCTTGAGAGGCCCGCTGCTGGCCGGAGCGTTTCGTCGGGAGGGTACGACCAGGGAAGAATCCGGCACATCGTATTACGGTGTGTTCGATCTGAGCGGCAATCTCGCGGAACGTACCGTCACGATCGGCAACGCCGCAGGACGCCGCTTCGACGGACGCCACGGTGACGGCCGGATCAACGCCATAGGTAATGCCGCCGGCCCCGAGGTGTCCCGTTGGCCCGGGTCGAGCAACACTGGAGAACGATCTCAGATCATCGGCGCCCTCGGTAGCGGCTTTCGTGGCGGAAGTTGGGCGAGTCCGGCACACAACCTGCGTACCTCGGACCGTGAGTTCGCCAACACTCCCGACAATTCGCGCCAGCCGACGTTTGGCTACCGATTCGCGCGAACCGCAGCTCAACGTTAGGCTAGTCCGGGGCAGAGCGGCCGGCCGGCCAAAGATCCCGCGCTAGATCTTGTATCCTAGTCCATGCTTCCCGCACATGACGAGGCTCCGTGCTGGTCTGACCAACGACAAAACGAATGGCGTACGTGCCGTTGATTCGTGTGTGCGTGACGTAGAGCTTGCCACTGTCGTTGATGGTTTGCAGCAAGCGCTCGTTGATCTCGTCGAGTGACTGCTCGTCGGCACCCTGGGGACGGAATCGGAAGCACAGCAGGCTCAACACCGGTGGCCTGAGCAGCTCGAAGTCTTCGGCCATCTCGATATCCTCGGCCAAGCTGTGAGCCATCTCGATGTGGGAGCGAATCAGCTGTTGTAGTCCCTCCACCCCATAGCTCCGAATCACGAACCACAGCTTGAGCGCTCGGAAGCGGCGACCCAGCTGGATGCCCCAGTCACGATAGTTCGTGACCGACGACCCGTCTCGGGTCTTGAGATACTCGGGAAGAATATCGAATACCCGTACGAACTCGGCCGGATTACGGACGTAGAATGCGCTGCAATCGAAGTTCGTAAACAACCACTTGTGGGGATTGAAGACAAAACTGTCCGCGAGTTCCACGCCGTCGATCATCCAACGCATCTCTGGAAGCACCAATGCGTTTCCCGCCCATGCTGCGTCCACGTGCAACCACACGTCATGCTTGCGACACACCTCCCCGATCGCCCGGAGGGGATCAAAGCCCGACACACCCGTCGTGCCCACCGTCGCCACGACGCACGCGGGCCGGCAGCCCTTAGCGAGATCGGCCTCTATGGCACGATCCAGATCGGCGGGAAGCATGCCGAAGTCATCACCCACAGAGATCTGGCGCAGATTCGCGCGACCCAGCCCAGCGATCTTTACGTTTTTCTCGACGGAGGAGTGTGCCTCTACCGAACAGTACGCCGTGAGGACTCCCGAGTCGTTCATGCCCGTCTCGTTCACCCCCACCCCCACCCCCATCCCCACCCCGTGGGCCGACGCCCGCTCCCGGGCAGCGAGGATGGCGCAGAGTGTGGCGGTGCTGGCTGTGTCCTGGATCGAGCCAACGAACCCTTCGGGAAGACCGATCATTTGCCGCAACCACTCCAGCATCCGGCCCTCGAGCTCGGTGGCCGCAGGCGACGTCTCCCACATCATGCACTGGGCTCCGAGCGTGGCCGTCAGCATCTCGGCCAAGACCGAGGGGCGGCTGCTGTTGGCCTGGAAGTAGGCGAAGAAACTCGGATGCTGCCAATGCGTCATGCCCGGAAGGATGACGGACCGGAAATCCGCCAGGATTGTGGCCATCGGCTCTCCGGCGTGGGGCGGGCTCCCGGCCAGCCGGCCGGCGATCTCCCCTGGCCGCACCGGGGCCTTGACTGGGAACTCCTCGACCCCGTCCAGATAATCGGCCATCCAATCCACCAAATCGTGGGCGTGGCGGCGGAAATCGGCTGAATTCATTGAGGTTTAACACTCCGGTTGGCCCAGGGCGGTAAGAAAGGTCGTAGGACGGTAGGGCGGTAGGGCGGTAGGGCGGTACTCCTCCCCTCCCCCCTCTCCCCTCCTCCCTCTCCCCTCTCCCCGGGGAGAGGGGAGAGGGGAGAGGGAGGAGGGGAGTATTGGGTCATTTGACCTTGCTCAGGAGCAGATTGGGTGCTTAACCTACAAAAGCTGGAGTCATCACCTCCTGGCGCGAACTTTGCAGGTGCACCTGGGGTTGTATCTTTAATACGCCGAACCACAAACTGCTCGCCACAGTAGCGGCTGGGCGAAACTGGAGATTCGTTACATGAAGCATCGCCGACCCATATTGATCGCTCTCCTGACGTTCGTCGGGTTCCTTTCAGGCGGGTGGTTCTTTCAGGGGCCCAACAGCCAGGCCAACAACGCCCGCCAGCGTGCCCGGGTCTTCGAATCCGTCTTGAGGTATGTCGCCGAGTACTACGTCGACTCCCTCGACCCCGGGCAGCTTTACGACATGGCGACTGAGGGCATGCTCGACCAGCTCCAGGATCCCTATACGTCCTTCCTGCGGGAGACGAGTTTCGAGGAGCTGAGCATCAGCACCACCGGGGATTATGGCGGTGTCGGCCTGCGAATCGACTCCCGCGATGGCTGGATCCAGGTGGTCTCGCCGATCGCCGACTCGCCAGCCGCCCGTGCCGGGTTGGTGTCTGGGGACCAGATCGTGGAGGTAGAGGGCCAATCCACACACGGGTGGAGCACGCCGAAGGCCGCCCACATACTGCGTGGTGAGCCGGGAACCGATGTCTCGATTACGGTACGCCGGGCCGGTTTTGCAGATTCGCTGAACTTCACCATCACCCGCGGCAAGATCCACGTGAATTCGGTGGAAGGCACCAAGATGGTGGCACCGAAGGTTGGGTACCTGCACCTGACCACCGTGAGCCGGCAGTCGACCTCCGAGGTGCTCGAGGCAATCACCCAGCTCCGTTCCCAGGGAGCCGAGGGGATCATTTTCGACCTACGCTTCAACCCCGGCGGGATTCTCGAGGAGGGCGCGGCGCTAGCCGACCTGTTCCTGGATCAGGGCCAGGTAATCGTGGAGACTCGGGGCCGAGGACCTAGCGCGACGGAGACCTACGTAGCCAAGCGGAGTCAAGCCTGGCCCGACATGCCCATGGTCGTTCTGGTGAACAGGGCGACGGCGAGTGCCGCGGAGATTATCTCTGGTGCCCTTCAGGACCACGATCGGGCGATCGTCCTCGGATCGCCCACGTTCGGCAAGGGTGTGGCGTACCTCTTGATTGAGGTCACCGACAACCAGGCGGTCACGATCACTTCGTCCCGCTGGTACACGCCGAGCGGCCGCTCGATACAGAGGGGCATTTCCGGATCTCGCGCGTTGAACCTGATTGCCCGCCAACGCGCGCCCGACTCCATGGAAGTCAATCCGGAACCGACTGAGTTTCGCACCGACGCCGGCCGCCTCATCGACGCGGGCGATGGCGGCATTCAACCCGACATCTTCCTTCCCCGTGACACGCTCACGGACGGAGAGCAGCTCTTCTTCGCGACGATCGGATCGAAGCTTCCCGACTACCGGAACGTGCTGACCCGCTACGCCCGCGAACTCAAGGGTCAGAACGCGGTGGTGGATCCGGAGTTCGACGTAACAGATGGAATGCTCTCTACAATCCTTCAGAGCCTGCGCGCCACCGGTATCGGGATGCCCGACTCCATATTCGAGGGTGGCCGGAGTTTGGTGGCCGAGCAGTTCGGGTTGGAGTTGACGCGTTACGCGTTTAGCCGTGAGGCAGAGCTGCGACGCTCGGCGGCGACGGATAACCAAATCATCAAAGCGATCGAGTTGCTACAGCAGGCCGGATCAACCGAAGAGCTGTTGGCGCTCGCCGCTCAAAACTGATTCACAAAGAGCACACGCTTCTCGAGCGGGATAGGGGGTAGCCGGGAATCCGGCTACTCCCCTCCCACAGCACCTCTCAGCCGGCGGCGGATCCAGCCGTCCAGATCGCCCATGCCGGGCCCACCACCCAGAGATAACACCCGGAGCAAAAGCGGGCGTGGATTGATGGTTGAATGGGGCGGT
>JADFIT010000231.1 GCA_022566515.1 Gemmatimonadota bacterium | reverse complement strand
TCCACCCCTACCTGACCCTGTCCGAGGGGATCAAGCTCGCGGCGCAGACGTTCGACAAGGATGTGTCGAAGCTATCGTGCTGTGCGGGATAGGATACGCGGGTCCGGAGGTGAAATGTGTCAGCCGAAACGAGAGCCTATGGCGCACGAGTCTCTGGCTGCCGAATGCGGCAGTGGCACATCTCCTCCCGTAGCTGGTGCACGGTGACCTCGTGCCACACCGTCTCTCCCACAGCGGCACCGATAGCGGCTCCGGGGAAGGCCCCTTGCACCAAGCCTTCTGCGGCACTCTCGCCAATGGCTTTGCCATGCGACAGTAGCCGAGTGGTTGCCTCAGCTGCGGAAAGCGCGGTCGAGCCAGCCGCTCCCTCCATGCACTGCGGGCACGGCGTATTCCGTTTCATCCAGGGTCGGTTGCGTGGGTTGTTGGAGTACGGCTCGCAGGGCGTTCACGATGCGTGCGGTCACTTCGCTCTGAATGTCGAGGATGTTGGGGAGTGCTCGGTCGTATGTCTGGGCCCAGAGCGGTCTGTCCTCGGCGATGTCGATGAGCTGGGCCGTGATCCGTACGCGGTGACCGACCCGTCGCACGCTTCCCTCGAGGATTAGCGTGACCCGGAGCGCCTGCGGGATTGGGATCCGTCCGTCTCGCTCCAAGCGACGACGTACTTGCCGGCGAAGGTCCTGTTGAGCTTTCGGATCAGCTCCTTGGAGCCATCCGCAGCGTTGGCTCGCTGGCCGTTTCCAGAGAACCGTGCTCGAAGTCCGCTCCAGATGCCCACGCCGACCTTCCATTCGTGTTACATAGTCTCGCCCAAGAACCCACCGTCCCCACTCTACCACAGAAACGAACTTTTTCGGACGCCGGTTCCTCATTCCGTGATCGGGTGTCAAGTACCGACGTCTCAACAGGCGGGCACGGACTAGCCGAACCCATCGCCACGCGTAGATTGGGGGGTGCTGCCGCATAAGATACCGGCACCACTCGCTCCAACCGACCGATCATCATGTCATTCAAGGAGTTTTCCGATGCGCCGCGCACGTACCCCTACCCGTGTTGTCCAGCAGGCGTTACTCCGGCTCGTCCTCTTGTCGACGGTGGTGCCCGCCTCCCTATCGGCCACGTGGTCGGTCATTGCGGTCGACACGCGGACTGGGCGAGTCGTTATCGCGTCGGCCACGTGCGTGCCCCAGGTGAGGCTGCTCAACTTCCCGGCCAAGGGTTTGATGGACATCCAGGCCATCGTGGCCCCGGGAGTGGGAGTGGCGGCGGCTCAGGCTGGAGTCGATCGCACGCGAGCGAACCAGCTGCTCATCTATCGTGAGATCAAGAAGGGCACGCATCCCGCCGAGATCCTCGAAATGTTGAAGCAGGACGAGCGCATCGAGAGCCGGCAATTTGGCATCGTCGACCTCCAGGGTCGGTACACTGGCTTCTCGGGCAGCGGAAACGGGCAAGCGTCGCTCTCGGTGCAGGACAGCGTGGCGGGCACAGGGATCTATTTTTCGATTCAGGGTAACATTCTGGCGTCGGACGCCGTGGTGCACGATGCCGTGCAGGCGTTCAAGGCCGATGGAGGATCCATCACCGACCGCGTCATGGCGGCGATGGCGGCGGCGGACGCTGCGGGTGGCGACATGCGCTGTACGTGCGAGTCTGAGCCGGTGCTCGACGTGCCGTGCGACAGCAAGAACGCGCACGTGGCGTACATTCTGGCAGCCGATCCCGACGACGCCGAAGGCGAGTCGTTCAATGATGGTGACTACTCGATGTATATCAACGTCACCGATCAGGACATTGTCGATGGCGAGAATGCTAACCCGGTGATCACGCTGCAGATGCGGTACGATCGGTGGAAAGCAGAAGGTGGGAGGGAGTAATTTCAGATTCGAGATTCTAGACTCTCGGCTTCCGCTAGAGTCGCCCAAACGCTTCTTTATCCAGGGCCTTGCGCGCCGCCTCTTGAGCGGTAATGCGCCCTTCGCGCACCAGGTCCATCGGGCGTGCCTGCAAGTGTACGCACCGGATAGGGAGATCAACGGATGCGCATCGTAGCGGGCAAACACGCCGACCGTCGGCTGACTTCACCGGGTAAGCGCATCCGGCCCACCGCCGAGAGTGTGCGAGACCGCTGGCTGACAAGGCTGGAAGAAGACCTTCCCGACGCCAGGGTCCTCGACCTGTTCGCGGGCTCGGGGGCCTTGGGATTGGAGGCGCTTTCGCGGGGGGCGAAGTGTGTGGACTTCGTGGAGAACGGCCCGCAGGCCCTTCACTCGCTCAAGGCCAACGTGGCCGCACTGCGGGAGAAGAAGCGCACGCGCATCTTCAAGCGAGACGCCATTCCCTTCACCGAGGCCCTCGAGGAGGGTTGCTACGACATCGCTTTCGTGGATGCCCCCTACGGCTCGAAGAAGCTGGACCGGATCGTAAACCACTGGGCCGATTGCCAGTTCGCCCGCGTCCTGGGGGTGGAGCACTCGCGCGACCAGGTCCTGCCTCACCCCGAGCTGCGGGGCCGGACGAGATTTGACGGAGACACGGGCGTGACCATCTACCGTGCCGATGTCCGCCGCAAGCGGATTCGATCCCCCGTTTGACTCCGAGCCCGTCACACGGGCACATTGCGCCCTATGCCCGAGCGCCCGAAGTATCGAGCGACCCCGCCCGAGGCGCCGAAGCCGGCGGCCGGGATGGCTGACCTCCGCCATGCCCCATCATGGATCCGCATCGCACGCTCGATCATCCGGCGCTTACCCGCTGGACGATACCGGCTCGCCGAGCGCCTGAGTCGCAAACCACCGTCCCCGTTTGTCGCCACTGCGCACCCGGCCTTCGGGAGCTTTGCGTTCGAGTGCGATCTGCGGGATAGCATCTCCCGGGAGGTCTGCTTCACCGGCTGCTACGAACCCCAGGAAACGCTCCTAGTGCGAGAGATTCTGAAACCGGGGATGACGTTCGTGGACGTCGGGGCCAACTGGGGGTATTTCACGCTGCTCGCCGCTCACCTGGTCGGTCCGCAGGGGACGGTTGTGGCCCTCGAGCCCGATCCGAGGATGTTCGCCAAGCTGGAGGCCAACGTGTTGCGAAACGGTTATCGCAATGTGACGCTCCACCCGTTTGCCGCGGCTGCCGCGGACGGTCACCTCCCTCTGCAAGTGTACGACGAGGCGGCTGGCAACTTCGGGCTTTCGCATCTCCTTCCCGGATCGACGGACGCCGGAGCCGTCAGCGTGCGGACCCGGCCGCTCGATAGCGTGCTCGACGCCCTGGGACTCGGTGTCGTCGATCTGCTCAAGATGGATATCGAAGGGGCGGAGGGATTGGCGTTGCAGGGACTCGCGCGATCTCTCGAGGCCCGCCGAGTTACAAGCCTCCTGCTGGAGCTACACCCGCGGGCCTTGGAGGCTTACGAGACCTCGCTGGGTGAGATCTTCGACCTGCTCACGTCCGCCGGATACACGTCGCAGATCATCGATCATTCTCCGAAGGCAACCCGCAGAGCCGCGTACGGACAGATTTCCGACGCGGGGAAGCTGCTACGATCCTACGTCCCTCGAGAGACGCTGGACGCGTGGCCGCACCTCCTGTGGCGCCACACGTCCGAGGCGCACGGCGAGGGAGCACCGCGCTGAAGTTGACGCCACGGTTGCGCGGCGATGGCGCACACCTTCCACAGCGCTGGAGGCGCTACGCCAACGGCCGGAACAACTCGTCTAACTCCACCGTAAACGGCTCTGCACCACCGCCCGGCGACCAGCTCACCCGTTTGGTCTCGAAGTGCGGGGACTCCAAGTCCGGCGTCCACCAACCATGCGATACGCGACCTGCTCCACCTCCTGCTTCGTGAGCCGAGCGGTGATTCTCAGAT
>JADFIT010000076.1 GCA_022566515.1 Gemmatimonadota bacterium | reverse complement strand
TAAGTCACCCTGGTAGATGATTCAACGAAAACTAGCTGTGCCGGACGTGACCGGGCAACTGTGACAGGATGGGGAGGTGCCGAACCGGCGTGCCGTGCGCCGCAGCACATCCTAGTGTGGTGTGTCAGAAGCCCCCAGTGCACGCCGCCAGAGACTAGCCTGAAAACCGGAATTGGTATCGACGGTATCGAAAACCGTCTCAGCGCCGCCGGCAATCGTGAGGATGATCGGCGTATCAGAGGCCGGCTGCCTGGTTACCGTCCCGCGTACCACGATCGACGAACTCAGTGAGAATTTGGGCAGGTCCTCGACCGTGAGCGTAAGGGTCCCGGGGGGCTCGGTTCCACATCCGAGCAAGAACGCAAGAGATAATACCAACGACGAATGTCTCATCATCCTCCTTGGGGCCGCGAGGTGCCGTCCCCGGTTTGCGCATCCATCTTCGGTCTCGATATCAAGCTCCAGCACAGCGCACCCCATCCGGCCAACAAACAAACTCCGCCGATGGGCGTGATGGCGCCAAGCCACCGCGCTCCGGTGAGGGCGAGGAGGTAAAGACTCCCCGAAAAGACAATCGTTCCCACCACGAAGAGTTTCCCAGCCCATTGATTGAGCGCCGCATGTGGTTGGGGAGACAGTCCGCCAACCAGAAGGAGGCCAAACGCATGGTACATCTGATACTCAACGGCGGTTTCGAACACGTCGAGAAGCTCACCGGACACCCGCCCCTCCAGAAAATGTGCACCGAACGCGCCCCCGGCGACCCCAATGAACGCCAACCCAGCCCCAATGGCCGCAAACGTACGACGTTCGATCACGCCGCGTCTTCCGGCTGCGATCCCTCCGGTGGTGACTTGCCCAAAACGACCCGGGCATGGGAGACTACGGTCTCGCCCACCAGAATGGTGGCTCCAGGGCTCAGCGGTCCGTGGAGGATCCCCTCCGCGGACTGAATCAGGCACGGAATGCCGGCGTTGTCCAGCAGGCCTGCCGCCATCTCCGCCTCCAGTTTGGTCCTAAAATTGGCAATCGCTACCGGATCGTGCATCTCTGACCGTCATCACACGCTGGTTCGCCTCAACGGGCCCAAATACTCACGACCAAAGTTACCAAAAAAATGGCCAGGAAGTTGAGCCACAGGCCGGCCCGAGCCATCTCGGCGGTGCGAATGCGCCCCGACCCGAACACGATGGCATTCGGGGGCGTGGCTACAGGCAGCATGAATGCCATGGAGGACGCCATGGCGGCCACCACCATCAGGGGTAGCGGGTCGAGGCCTAACCCGAGTCCCACACCCGCCATCAGTGGCATCCCAAGGGCTGCTGTGGCGGTATTGCTGGTAAGCTCGGTCAAGAAGACGAATACTGCGGCAGTGGCCAGATAGACCACTGGGGCAGGTGCCCCGCGAAGGTGTCCCAGACCCCTTCCGATCCACTCCGTGAGGCCGCTGTCAGTGAACGCGGCTGCGAGAGCCAATCCGCCTCCAAAGAGCAGCAAGATGCCCCAGGGGACTTTTCTTGCCGATTCCCAGTTCAACGCGAACGCATGTCGTGAGCGGGGGAGGGGAATGACGAACAGGAGCAGGGCTGCAGCGATGGCGATTGCCGCGTCGCTGAGGCCTGGAAGGAAGTCCGACAATCCCGGTATCCTCACGCCGCCGAACACCTTCGGCGCTCGAAGAATCCACGCGAGAGCCGTGGTCGCAAACACCGCCAGGATATATTTCTCCGCCCCCGACAGGCGACCGAGGCTGGTACCTTCAGCGTCGACGACGGAGGCGAGATTGGGAAGGCTGCCTCTGACATGGAACAACCATATCAGCAACAGCCAACACCCCACGAGCATCGGGACGGAGACAAGCATGCCGACCACCAGCCAGCTCCCGAATCCCACTTCAATCCCAAGTAGATCGTTTGCCGCGCCTGCCAACATCGCGTTGGGAGGAGTTCCGATCAGCGTGGCCACTCCCCCAATGGAGCAGGCATAGGCCACACCGAGCATCAACGCCACCGGAAATCCTCCCGCCGCTCTCCCGCTCCCGTCTTCCGGCCCTACCGCTTTGTCGGCCACTGCCGCCGCAATCGGCAACATCATCACTGCCGTGGCTGTGTTCGATATCCACATGCTCAAGAAGGCGGATGACAGCATGAATGCGAGGAGCACCCGGGAGGCGTTGGTTCCTGCCAGCCGCACCGTTGTCAGAGCAAAGCGTTTGTGAAGGTCCCACCGTTGCAGCGTCGCTGCAAGAAAGAACCCGCCGAGAAAAAGAAAGATGATGGGATTGGCGTAGGATGCTGTTACGTCGCCGATAGGGCGCTGGGTGAGCAACGGTAACACGACGATGGGGAGCAGAGATGTGGCTTCGAGGGGAACGATTGCCGAGAGCCACCACAGGGCCATCCATGCCGCCAGCCCCGCCACGCGCCACGCTTCCTCGCCGAGGGCACCCGGTGGGGGAAACACTATGGTCAGGGCAAGAAGCACCGGGCCCGCCAGCAGAATGATTCTCTTCATGCGGTAGGGAATGGCGAGCGGGGAACCATACCTGTCACCGGGTCGGAATCAACGCCAACGGGTTCGTTCGGGTGATCTTGTCCTTCACGTCGTCCGGCAAAGGCAATGCCAAGAACTGATCGAGGTTCCGACGCAGATCGTTCACACCCGGACTCGGCCAGTCGGTACCCCAGACCACCCGGTCCGCGATTTCCTCGATGCGTGGGAAATAGTGTAGCAGGCGCTTCGGTGGGATACCGGACAGTTCGAGATGTACGTTCTTGTGTCTGCGCAGCACGAAGAAGGCTTCGTCCATCCAGAGCGGCCTCCCACCGTGCGCCATGACGATCGTGAGATCCGGAAAATCAATGGCGACGTCATCGATTTCCATGGGCCGGCCGTACTTGCATCGGGCCCCCGGGAAGATGCTCGTGCCCGTGTGAATCAACACCGGCAGCCCCCGTTCCTCACATCGCCGGTAGATCCGCCCGAGATTCTCGAGGCCGGTGGTATACGCGTTTGCGGGAAAGAGTTGATGGGGCGGATGAATCTTCAGACAGCGGATACCCATCTGGAGCAATTCTTCGACTTGACTCTCAGGGTCCTTGGTGAATCGTGGGTGCACCCCTCCGTAGGGAAGGAGTCGTTCGGGAGCAGCCGATGCATATTCGGCGGAAAACGTGTTCGTCTCATCCGTGAACCCCATGAGATCGGGGCTCGGATAATTGATGAGTCCAACCCGCCAGATGTCTGCCTCGTCGAGGATACCCAAGAGAATCTGCGGGTCGTCCATGAGTGCAGTCAGACGATCCCACTCTTTTTCCTTCCCCTTACGCATCACCGCCGCCACGGAGGGTTTGAGCTGACGCCACGGCTGGATGTGGATGTGTAGATCGGAGACGCCGGGGAGTGGAGGAGTCATGGAGCCAGGCAAATGCGGATAAGGGAGGAGGGAGGAGGGAGGAGGCCACTCCACCCCCCGCAAATCAGATGGCTCATCTGCCGATGAAAGTTGGCTTGCGTTTGTTCAAGAACGCGTCCACGCCTTCCTTCATGTCTTCGGAGGCGAACGCCAGCGCAAACAGGCTCACCTCTTGTCTCAAGCCTTCGTCGAGGGGCGTGCGCATGCTGGTGCGAACCGCTTGCTTTATCAGCCGCAACGCCACGGGGCTCTTCGCGGCAATCGCCTCGGCGAGTTCCTTTGCGCGTGCCGCGACATCGCCTGCAGGGACCACCTCGTCGACCAATCCGATCCGAAGTGCCTCGTCGGCGCGTATGAAGTCGCCGGTATACAGCAGCTTGAGGGCGGCGCCCATCCCAACGAGACGCGGCAAGCGTTGCGTGCCTCCCCCGCCCGGCAGGAGACCGAGGTTGATCTCGGGCTGGCCGAGCTTTGCCTTTTCCGACGCGATTCTGATGTCGCAAGCCATTGCCAGCTCGCACCCGCCGCCGAGACAAAAGCCATTGATGGCTGCAATGGTGGGTTTGGGAAATCGATCGACGGCGAGGAAAACGGAGGAATCGGTCATGACCCTATACTGATCGACCGGGCTCCTTCCCTCGAACTCCGAGATGTCGGCTCCGGCTATAAAGGCCTTGTCGCCGGCTCCGGTGATGACCACGACTCTGATGTCGTCGTTCTTCGCCAGTTCATCCAATTCCTGGACCATGCGGCTGCGTGTTTCGATATTGAGGGCATTGAGTTTATCGGGACGGTTGATCGTGAGCGTAGCCACGTGACCGTCGATACGTTTGAGGACTACTTCTTCAGTGGCCATTCGTAGAACCCTTTTCCGGTTTTCTTGCCCAGCTCGCCTGCGGCGACCTTTTCGCGCAGCAACTTGGGCGGTTCGTAGTGCGGTTGTTTGAGCTGTTGATATAAGTAATCGGCGATCGCCAAGCGAACGTCGAGTCCAACGAGATCCGACACCTTCAGCGGTCCCATCGGGTGGCCGTAGCCAAGCTCGAGAGCCTTGTCGATGTCGGCGGGGCTGGCGACACCCTGTTCCACCATGCGCATGGCCTCCAGGCCCAACACCACTCCCAGGCGGGACGAAGCGAAGCCCGGCGAGTCATTGACTACGATCGGCTGTTTCCCCATGCGGGTTACTGCTTCGCGCGCCCGGGCGAGGAATTCGTCGCCGGTGCGGTCGTGCCGCACCAGCTCCACGAGCTTCATGATATGCACTGGGTTGAAGAAGTGCATGCCCAGCACCCGATCCGGCCGAGTGGTGGCTGCGGCGATGGCCGCCACGGAGAGTGAAGAGGTATTCGTGGCCAGAACGGCCGAAGAAACGGTGAGCGAGTCGAGCCGCGCGAAAAGATCTCTCTTGACTCCGAGATCCTCGATCACAGCTTCGATGACGAGGTCTGCATCGGTCACCGCAGCCTCCAGGTCGCCGAGCAGCTGTATTCGGCTCATCGCCTCCCTGGCGTTACCCTCCGTGATCTTGCCGCGGGTTACGCCACCATCGAGGTTCTCTTCGATCCGCGCCGGCGCCGCTTCGAGCACGGCGGCGTTGCTGTCGGTGAGGGCCGTGTCGTAGCCCGCCAGCGCAAGCACCTGCGCGATGCCGTGCCCCATGGTACCCGCTCCCACAACAGCGACCTTGCTCATTTGAGGAGTTTCCTCAGCCGATCGGGATGATTCGTGCAGATGCCGTCGACCCCCATGTCGATGAACTCCTCCATACGGTCGGGGTCATCGACGGTCCAGGGAATGATCCTGGCCCCGAAGGCGTGGACTGCCGCCACCAACTCGTCGTCCACCAGATCCTCGCTTTGCCACAACTCAGAGGCCCCGCTCTGCTCGAGTTGGATGAGCGGGTTCACGGGATACGAGGCCGACAACACGCCGGTCACCAGACCCTCGCACTCACCGAGCAAGCGCTGCACGATGCGATGGTCGAAGGCGTGTACATGGTAGTTTGCAGGGGCGGGCCCGGAGGTGATCACTTCCAGGAGGCACTTGTCCTGAGCCGGATGGAGTGTTTTTACCTCGACGAACACCTTCAGCGTCGATCCGAGAAGGTCGAGAGCCTCTGACAGTGCGGGGATCCGCTCGCCATTGGCGAGTCGGTGACTCCGAACCTCATCAAAAGATGAGTCGGGAATGCGACGGCCTCCCGCGACTGGATCGTGATGCACGACGATGTTACCGTCGGCGGTGGCGTGGACGTCCAATTCGACGGCATCCGCGCCCAGCTCGACGGCGGCGCGAAATGCGGCCAGCGAGTTCTCCGGCCCGGCAGCCGACGCTCCCCGATGCGCGATTACCAGCAACTGACCATTAGTTCTGGCTCGTTCGATGCTCGATCCAGTCGTTGTCCTTCATGATGTTGTTCAACCTAGCGTAGTCTGCCTCATTCGGGATGAGGCCGGGGAAATACTTGTCGTAAGCTTCCTGGCTCATCTCATTACCGTGGATGTCGTAGCACTGACGTGCGTACATCCCGATCTTGCGGTTGAACTTCAGATCCGGAATGGCCAAATGCCGGTCTCGATCGGGGATATACTGATTGAGCCGTGCGATCAGCCTGACGCACTCCTCGCGGTACAGGCGACGTGAAGCTTCGTTCAAGTGACCCTGGTCTACGTCCTGCTCGGTTTCCCGCTCGTCGAAACGGCCTTTCAAACCCCAGACGTAGGCCCACTGTGCCGAGGACGAGTTGTCCGTACCGAACAGATCGAAGGCCGTGGGAACCCATTTGTTGAAGAACTTTTGTATCAACTCGGGTTCGACGCGCCCGGCCTTGATGATCCGCAAGAGCCCGTTGTTGCCGGTCCCGAGATGGTAGCTCTCCTCTTTGAGCATCGGTCCCATCGAACGGGCCAGCGGCTCGAACGCCGAGGTCGAAAGCATTTTTAGCTGAAACTTGCCGTCCCGGTCGATGAACTGCGCGTAGGTGAAGAAGTCCAGCCAGTTGTCCACTATCTCGTTGAAGCTCCCGAGCAGCCGCTCACCTTCTTGTGCATTCCGTTCCAGGAGCTTCGATGCTTCCCGGCGCCCCTCATCGCCAAAATGTTCGCACAACAGGTAGGACATCTGCCAACCGTGGCGCATCTCTTCACACATCACCCGCATGATCGACAACATGTCGTAGTCACTCGGCGGCTTCAGTAGGAGGTTGCGTTGCTGTTCCACCGACGCGAACTCCGTGTCACCCTGGTAAATGATCAGGTTCATCAGGGCGTCACGTATCCGCTGATCGGGGACGTGCATCAAGGTGGGCCACTTGCGCTGGCCTCTGTAATGACCGAACTCGATCGCTTCCACGTCGGGGTCGTCAAATTTGATGGTGAACTCGAACTGCCGAAGTTCGCTGCGCTCGAGGCCGATCTTGTCCTGCCAGACGGAGAAATAATCGATCCAGTCGTCCCAATTGTGCAGTTTACGCATTGATGAACTCCTATTTACCGCTAAATAAGGGTTGGCGTTTTTCCAAGAAGGCGTTGAGGCCTTCGGTGGCGTCTTCGCTGTCGAAGCAGCGAAGTTGATGATCCAGCTCGATATCGAGCATCGTATCCAAATTATGATTGCCGCTGGCATAGACGGCCTGCTTGACCAGAGCCAAAGCGACGGGTGGCTTCGCCGCCAATAGACGGGCGAGCTTCTGGGTTTCGGCACCTAGTTGTTCGTGGGGAACGACCCGGTTGAACAGGCCGATTCGGTAACCTTCTGCTGCACCGATCATCTCGCCGGTGAACATCAGCTCGAGCGCTTTGGAAGCCCCCACCAGCCGAGGGAGAAAGTACGTACCGCCCCAGTCGGGGTGGAGCCCGATCCTGTTGAAGGTCTGCCCGATGGACGCCTTGTCGGACGCAATCCGGATGTCACAGGACAGCGCCAGGTTGGCACCGCCACCGGCGGCGGGCCCGTTGACGCTGGCGATGACCGGCTTGGACGTGTTGCGGATGGCCGTCACCACCTCGCGACCGGCCTCGACCAACGCCCGAAACGCCTCGGTGTCATTTCCCTCGAGGAGTTCCTTCATATATCCGATATCGGCCCCGGCACAAAACGCACGGCCCGCACCCGTGATAACGATCACCCTCACGTCATCGTGGTCGGCCATCTCCCGAACCGCCCGGGTAACTTCTTTGCGCATCGCCCCGGCAAACGCATTGAGCTTGTCGGGCCGGTTCAGCGTGACGGTGCCGATACCGTCTTCAATGCAAACCAAGACGTTGTCGTCCTTCGTGCCGGTGCTCATACGCGCTCCACTATCATCGCGATACCCTGCCCGACGCCGATGCACATCGTGACGAGTCCGTACCGTCCTCCCGTACGCCGCAACCCGTGCAAGAGGGTCGTCAGGATCTTGGCGCCCGTGCAACCGAGGGGATGGCCCAACGCTATGGCACCACCATAGATGTTCACCTTGTCCGTATCGAACTCCAGCTCGCGAATGCAGGCTAGAGCCTGAGCCGCAAACGCTTCGTTGAGTTCGATGAGGTCGATGTCGCCTGTCGAGAGCTTGGCACGCTCCAAGGCTTTCCTTGTCGCGGGGATCGGCCCGAGACCCATGCAGGAGGGATCGACGCCGGCAACTGCCGTCGTGAGTACGCGGGCGAGAGGCTCGACCCCGTCCGGCAGTTCTACGTCATCGCCTATCACCAGCAGCGCCGCCGCGCCGTCATTGATGCCGCTCGAGCTGCCGGCCGTCACCGTCCCATCCTTCACGAACGCAGGCTTCAGCTTGGCGAGCTTTTCCATGGTTACGCCGGGGCGGGGATGCTCGTCTTTTTCGAACAGGACTTCCGTGCCGTCCTTTTGGGGCAACGGCACAGGAACGATTTCATCATGGAAGACGCAGTTCTCCTGTGCCTCCTTCGCACGTCGCTGGCTTTCCAGCGCGAACGCGTCCTGGTCGGCCCGGGAGATCCCGTAACGCTTCGCGACCACCTCGGCCGTTTGGCCCATGGAGATGGTCCACTCGCCGGGCATCTTCGGGTTGATGAACCGCCATCCAACCGTGGTGTCGGATATTTCAGGGGGACGGCGATCCCACGGCTTGGCACTCTTGAGCATGACGTACGGGGCGCGTGTCATGCATTCGACTCCGCCTGCCATGAACGCGCGGCCATCGCCGGCCTTGACGGCGTGGGACGCGCTTGCCACAGCTTGCAATCCGGAGCCGCAGAGCCGGTTGACGGTCTGCCCGGGAACATCGACTGGGAAACCCGCCAGAAGCGACGCCATTCGTGCCACGTTCCGGTTGTCTTCGCCCGCCTGATTGGCGCATCCCAGAATCACGTCATCGAGTTGAGCAGCATCGAAACCGGTGCTCTCTATGACCGCCTTCAAGGGAACGGCCGCGAGATCGTCCGGGCGCACTCCGGCCAGGGAGCCACCGTGGGTGCCCACCGGCGTGCGCAGTGCGGCAACGATGAGGGGCTTGCCCACCGCTACCCTCCCCCCGTTGGCGGAAGGACGGAATGACTGAAGGACGGAACGTGAATCCGACACGGCGCACCGGCAGAATCCTTCCGTCCGTCCGTCTTTCCGTCCTTCCGTCTCACAGCGCCACCCATACGGTCTTGGTCTCCAAGAATCCGTCCAGCGACTCGCGCCCCAGATCGCGGCCGTAGCCGCTCGCCTTGTAGCCGCCGAACGGCGCTGCCGGGTCGTACATGTTATAGGTGTTGATCCATACCGTTCCGGCCTTGATGCTCCGGGCGACCCTATGGGCCTTCTGAATATCCTTGGTCCAAATGCCTGCCGCCAAGCCAAAGATAGTTTCGTTCGCGAGGGCGATGCCCTCCTCCACGTCGTCGAATGAAAGCACGGCAAGGACGGGACCGAAGATTTCCTCATCGACGATTTTCATTCCCGGTTTGGCGTCGTCGAACACCGTAGCTTCGATGAAATAGCCTTTCCCGTTCACCTCCCGGGCACTGCCGCCGGCCACCAGTGTTGCTTCCCGTTTTCCGGACTCGATGTACGAGAGCACCGTCTCTTGTTGCTTCTTCGAAACGACGGCGCCCATGCGGGTGTTCTTGTCCAGTGGGTCGCCGGGTTCCAGTTTTTTCGATCGCTCGGCGAGCTGCTCCACCACCTGGTCTTTCACCGACCGCTGTACGAGCAGGCGGGACCCTGCCGCGCACACCTCGCCCTTACCGTAGAAGATGCCGTTCTGCGCGCCGCGGATTGCACTCTTCAGGTCGGCATCGGCGAAGATGATGTTCGGACTCTTGCCGCCGAGTTCCAACGTTACCCGCTTCACTGTCTCGGCTCCGTCGCGCATGACCTGCTTGCCGATTTCCGTCGAGCCGGTAAATGAGATCTTGTCCACCCCCGGGTGCTTGACCAGCGCTGCGCCAGCCGTGGAGCCGCCACCCGGCAACACATTGAACGCACCGGGTGGGAATCCCGCCTCCAGCATGATCTCAGCCATCGCCAGCGCCGTGAGTGGTGTCTCGCTCGCCGGCTTCAGAATCACCGTGCAACCGGCGGCCAGGGCAGGTGCGAATTTCCAAGTGGCGATGTTGAGGGGGAAATTCCAGGGAACGATCGCGCCGACCACCCCAACCGGCTCGCGAAGCGTATACGCGAAAAACGGCCCATTCACCGGTAGCGTCTCGCCCGTGATCTTGTCCGCCCATCCGCCATAGTAACGCAGAGTTTCAACGCTCATCGAGATGTCGATCTTCGACTCGAACAGCACCTTGCCGTTCTCTAGAGTCTCGAGTTTCGCAACGTCCGGCAGCCGCTCGGCAAGCAAGTCGGCCGCCTTGGTCAGCAACCGGCCGCGATCACGAGCATTCATCTGCTGCCACGCATCGCTCTCAAAGCAGGCGCGAGCACTGTCGACAGTCATGTCAACATCGTCCTCGTTGGCCTTGGCCACCTGAGCGATGACTTCTTCCGTCGCAGGGTTGACCACGTCAAAGCGGTCGCCGGATGCGGCGCTGCGCCAGTCGTTATTGATGAAGAGGTCGGTTTTCACGCCGTATTACCTTCCCTTGAACTCTGCCACACGCTTTTCGGCATATGCCGCAAGGCCTTCCTTGGCGTCCTCACTCTGGAACAGCTGCTGCTGTAGCTCACGTTCGATGGCCAGCCCGCTCTCGAAGGGAACCTCCGAGCCCGACTGAACTGCCCGTTTGATGAGCCCGACGGCCTTCGAAGCCTTATTCGGTGGACAGAATTGTTTGGCATACATCATGACCTGCTCCCAGAAGGAGTCCTTCGGGAAGATCTCGTTTACCAGTCCTATTTCCTTGGCCTTTTCAAACGAGAACGTTTCGCCCTTGGCCATCATCTCGATGGCGGCCGACTTACCGACAAGACGCGCGAGCCGCTGCGTGCCGCCCGTGCCGGGTAGAACACCAAGAGTCACTTCCGGCAATCCGATCTTGCCCGCATCCTTCCGGCCAAGCCTGATGTCGGCGGCCATCGCGATCTCGAGTCCGCCACCCACCGTGTGCCCGTTGAGCGCCGCAATGACCAACTTGGGCGTGTGCTCGAAGCGGTTCAGCGTCTCATTGGCGTGAAGACAGAAGCAATACTTGAATCGCGGCGTTACCTCGTTGAGCATCTCGATGTTCGCTCCGGCGGAGAAGAACTTGTCACCGGCGCCGCGCAGCAAGATGACGTGCACATCGTCATCCATACGTGCCGTCAAGATGGCCGAGTCGAGCTGCAGGTTCATCTCGTAGGTGTACGTGTTGGCGGGGGGATTATCCATTTCGATGATGCCGACGCCGCCGTCCACTCTATAGTGAATCAGGTCGCGCGTTTCCGTGTCAGCCCTCGGGGCTGCAGTTGTCGTCATAGTAGTCATCCTTCGGTTGAGACAGGAGTGTGTGAAGGCGCGGTCAGGCCATGGAGGAAAAGCCGAGTAAATTGCTCGGCGAGAGCCTCCGGAGAGATCGGCCCCGTTGGGTCATACCAGTTGTAAATCCAATTCATCATCCCGAATAGCGCATAACTAGCGACGTGGGGATCGACTTCCGACCGAAGCGCACCATCGGCATCTTTAATCAGGTCGGTCAACAATGCCACGTATCGGCGCTTTAGCTCATTGATTGCTTCGAGGCGCTCGCCCTGAAGACTCTCGGCCTCGTGAGACAGCACCTTCATCTCACTCATGTGCCCGGCAAAAAAGGTAATGTGGTGCCCAATGAACCGTTCCAGCCGCTCCTCCGGCCGTTTAGCGTCGCCAACCGCCGCCGCGGCCCCCGACAGCACTTGGGTAAAGCAGCCCCGTTGTATCAGGTAGAGCAATTCGTCCTTGCCGCCTACGTAATGGTAAATGCCCGCGAGGCTCATCCCTGTCTCCCTGGACAGTTCGCGCATGCTCGTGGGGTGATAGCCCTTTTCGGCGAAGACCCGGGCGGCTGCGGTGAGCAGGCGGTCGAGCCGTTGCTCATAGGATAACATTACCATTCGAACGTTCGTTCGGTAAAAGGATGGCGAATCTTAAAGGTTTCGTGAAGAAGGGGCAAGCCCCATGCGTTGGATCGCAGAACCCAGGATCGGCCGCGGCCCGGTTAACGGCGCCGGAGACCGTACGTCTACCTCAGTGTGACGATTCCGATGCCGGCCACGGGTGAGTCCCGGTCGGACTCGAGTCTCATCGAGGCCTGGGGGGATGGGGACGAGAGAGCCGCCACAGAACTGGTCCGGCGACATGCGGCGCCGCTGGCTCGGTTTCTGAGCGCCGCGGGGGCGGGGGCGGGGGAAGACGTTGAGGATCTGGTCCAGGAGACTTTCCTCCGGGCGTTCAGGCGAATCGAGACGTTCAGAGGGGTGTCCACCTTCAGGACGTGGCTGATGACGATCGGATCCAACCTCTTGAAGGACAGCTGGCGCAGACGGTCGCGGCGACCCGAGGTGTCGTTGGAAGAGCGGGACATCGTCGACGAAGCCGGCGACCCGCAAGACAAGGTGGTGGCCGGCGACATTGCTGCCCGGATTGGTGCTTTTGTGCAGACGCTTCCCCGGATGCAGCGGGATGTTTTCCTGTTGCGCGCGCAACAGGGCGTGGAGTATGAAGAGATCGCGAGCGCGCTTGGCACCACCGCCGGTGCTGCGCGCGTACATTACCATCATGCGATCAAACGGCTGAAGGCGTTGCTGGATTAGCGCCGGATGCGAGAGCGCGATGACATGAACGAGCAGGACATCGAGCGGGCAGCAGCAGAGCTGGGGTCAGACGTCCGGATAGACGTCGAGCGAGTAGCCCGGCGCGTCGTGGCGGAGCTACGGACCAAGGCGGTTCCTGCGCTGTGGTGGCGGAAAGCTTCCGTGCTTCGTGCTGCGGCGGCTATTGCTATTCTCGTAACCGGAGGCGTGCTCGTCGATAGGATCGCCGAGAATTCTGCCGACGACGCTGCCGTCTCGCTCCTACCCGTAGGCCTCGAGGAACTCTCCACGACGGGACTCAACGAAGTGCTCGATTCGTTGGACCTGTTTACCCCGGCCTCTGAACTGACGCCTGCTTCATTGAACGATTTTGACGAAGTGCAACTGCGCGAGCTTTTGGTCGCGATGGAGGGATAGATGCGAAAAGCATTTCTGGGAGCCCTGTTGGTTTTCGCGGTCGGGCCGCTGGCGGCACAGGAGCAAGTGGGGCCCGGACGGGAGGTCCTGCGCCAGCAGGTGCTGGAGCGGTTCACGCAGATCTTCATCCGAGAGGCCGGGCTGACCGAAGATCAACGTGCCGAGTTTCGCCAGACGCAGCAACGCCATTTCCGGGAGCGGGGGCGGTTTGCTCAGCGACGCCGCGGACTGCTTCGCGCCATAGAGGAGCAAATGCGTCCCGGGGTCGCTGCCGATGAAGACAGCGTGACCCGTTTGGTGGAATCCATAGTGGCGTTGGGCGAAGAGATGGCCGCTGCTGTCCGTACCGAGCAGGAGGAGTACGCCGGTTTCCTCGCCCCCGTTCAGCGGGCGCTGTTGCTGATCCATTACGAGAGATTCCAGCGGCAAATCGAAGGCGTGCAACGGCGGGGAATGCAGCGACGGGGCAATCGGCCCGGTGGTCCGCTGAGTCAGGGTAACATTCTACCGAACTAGCCGGCATTTGCCCATTCGCTTACCCCGGATTCGCTAGCCTACAGGCTCCTTGTAGGGCCTGATTTTCTACGACCAACAAACCGGCTATATTCCCCGGCCCACTGCCCGAGTGGCGGAATGGCAGACGCGCCGGACTCAAAATCCGGTGGGGGCAACCTCGTGTGAGTTCGACTCTCACCTCGGGCATTACACTTCCACACAACGACTTACCCACCTTGCGATCAAGCGGCTAACGATCCGACTTAGTCATACCGGGGACAACTGCGGGGACAAACTGGGGACAGAAAAGTCCAGTGGGTCTCAACTAGAACCCGAATGAAGCCCCGGAGGACGCTAGAAAGTGAAAGCAGCGTTTGGGGTTGTCGTGATACTGCTACTCGCGGCCATTTTGACGGCGTTGGTGTTGGGCAGGAGAAGCGAACAACGGAGACGGGAGGTGGAACAGTGCGCCTGACCGGTACCACCTTCGCCTCCTTGTACTCCACGACCTGCGCCCGATGCCTCGTGTGCATCAGGTGGCCGTAAGTTCGCTCGAGCAGCTGGATTGAGCTGTGGCCTAGCTCGCGCGTGACGGTGTAGGGGCTCACTGGTGCACCGTGGTCGAGGGTCTGAAGCCGTGCCGCCGCGTATGTGTGCCGGAAGGTGTGTGGGGTCACCCGCTTGTCGATCTTCGCCGCGGTTACCGCGTGGCCGATCCTCTCCCGGAGATCCTTCACCATCCCGCCGTCGATCGCGTTCGGGAACAGCAGGGACCGGTACAGAATCTCCTAGGAGGGTGGACTTTAGCCCCCAGGGGAGCTAGCTCAGGATGGGCGCCGTGAACGGCGGCTGGCTGGGAACCTGAGGTGGCCGCACTTACTTCAAGAGGTGGTATCACGCGCAGGGTCCCTTCACGCCTAGAGGTGGCGAGTGTGAGACGTTCCAGGGTCCTTCCCTTTGCTGTGACGGTTCTACTGCTCGGGCTCACGAGCTGCGGAGGGACCGAGCCCGAAGCACCACGGGCCACCACCATTGTGCTCTCCCAGCGCTCGTTCTGCTGCCGCGTCCCGCTGAGGGTCGGACAGACCTAAAGAGGGTTAATCGCCTCTTATAGTCATCAGAGTCCGAGCATGTGGCGAATGCTCTGCTGAAGGCGAGTCTTATCAAGATCAGATAGACGGCCTATCCGCTGCCTGATTTTAGATTTCTCAATTGTCCTGAAGTATCCCTTAGCCTTAGAGCCTTCGACCAATCCCGCATCCTTCCAATCCTGTATCATGCAATCACCAAAATATGTCTTATCTGTCCTTGTGCTGACAGCTATCATCACCGCATCGATGCGGCTTTCCTGATATTCGGAAACGCTAATGATGACCGCTGGACGGGGCTTTGGTCGGTCGTGCTCCCTGAACTGAAAACGCACGGCGACAACGTCGCCAGGCTCATAAATTGTCGAAGGCAACTGCATCTTCTTCGTTGTCCCATAGTTCGGCCAGCAGCGGATCGCCGAGGGCGTTTACACGCCGGGCGAGGTCGACCGGGCGTTCTCGGAGGAGTTGGAGCAGGACTTTGAGGGTTGGGCGGCGAATCGCCGGAAATAATCAAGAAGCCCACAGAGGTCAAGTGGCCGTCGCAAAAATCCCCTCTCCCGGCGGGAGAGGGTTAGGGTGAGGGAGAAGTCTCATCGTAGAAACGCACCCTCATACAGATTCTGAGATGGTTTTTGGGCATGCCGGCAGTAC
>JADFIT010000006.1 GCA_022566515.1 Gemmatimonadota bacterium | reverse complement strand
AGATGCCGCCGGCGAGCTTTACATGTTGGTGGCCGAGGGCAGGGTGTTCAAGATCGTGGCCACTCAATGAGCGCTTTGGCGTAGTCGCGGGACTGGGTTCTTCTTCGATGGTGTAGCGGTCGGCGAGGGCAGTCTTAAGGCGGTCGAGATTATCGGTCATGGGCTAGTTGAATATCCAATATCCAATACCGAATATTGAATATTGATTGGTGGTGGACACTTCGGTTTCGATATTCCTTTTTGGATATTCGATATTGGATATTCAATATTCGATGTCATCTCCCCACCTTCGCCTTCAACTCCTCGAAGAAGTTCTCGACCAAGATCAACGCGTTCGGGCATAGGGGACTAAGATGGACTGCTTATGGGGGTTTGGCGAGGCTTCGACGAGTCGTTTGTATACGCCCCACCGCTCGTGCAACTCCTCAGCGAGTGCCTCCGTCCGCTCTCCGACTTCCTCGCCTATGCTCTCGGTCATCTCCTCCAGCGCATCCAGGTCGAGTTCGATTTCGATGGCGTCCGCGACGTTGATCTCCAGACCCTGCGGGCCTTCGGGTGCCAAGGGTTGGTGCGATTGCGTCCCTTTGAGTACCTTCCGCAAGCGCTTTTTCGTTAGTTTTCAGTTTTATAACCTTAAGTACTACATGGAGTTACGGTGAAGATAGCGGTGTGCATAAAACGCGTCCCGGACACGGAGACTCGTATTAAGATCGGCGCCGACGGAAAGTCGATTGTGGAGGACGGCGTCAAGTTCGTTTTGAATCCCTACGATGAGTACGCCATCGAGGAAGCTCTCCAGTTGAAGGAGAAATCGGGAGACGGGGAGGTCGTGGCGATAGCGATGGGGAGCGCTGCTTCCCAAGAAACGATTCGCGGGGCGTTGGCCATGGGAGCGGACAGAGGCATTCTGCTCCAGACCGACGCTGTGTCAGTGAATCCAGTAACCGTGGCGAAGGTGTTGGCCGCTGAACTCGATGGTGCCGGCTACGATCTAATCCTCTTTGGCAAGTACGCAGTCGATGATTCCAGCCAAGCAGTCGGAACCATTGTTTCCGAGTTGCTCTCCCTGCCGAGTGTCAGTGCGATCGGCCATCTGGAATTGGCGGATGGGAAGGGAACGGCGGAACGGGAGATCGAGGGTGGTGTGGAGGTGGTGGAGTTCTCGCTCCCGGCGGTTGTGACCGCCGACAAGGGGCTGAACGAGCCGCGTTATCCCGCCCTGCGGGGCATCATGATGGCGAAGAAGAAACCCCTCGAGGTCAAGCCCGTAGAGTTGGGCGACGGTGGGATGACGGTCATCCAATTGGCGCTGCCTCCTGAGCGCCCTGAGGGCCGGATCGTGGGAGAAGGTCCCGACGCGGTTCCGGCGCTGATAGAAGCCCTGCGAACGGAAGCGAAGGTGCTGTGATGGCCAACGTACTCGCAGTGCTCGAACAGCGTGCCGGCGCGCTGAAGCAGGTCTCGCAGGAAGTGCTGACGGCCGCCCGAAGTCTGGCCGATGCATCAGGCGGGTCGGTGGACGCGCTGGTGCTTGGGCCGGCTGCTATCGATGTATCGGAGTTGGGTACGCATGGGGCTGACCGGGTGATAGTCGTGGAGGGTGACGACCTGAGTTTGTACCAGCCGGAAATCTATGCCGCTGCGGTCGTTGGGCAGACTCAATCGGGTGATTATGTGGCCGTCATGATGTCTGCCACGGCAATGGGTAAGGATCTTGGCCCGCGGGTGGCGGCCCGGCTGGACTGTCCGCTTGCCGTCGACGTGACCGGTGTTGAATGGAGTGATGGCATCACGATCAGCCGACCCGTGTATTCCGGGAAGGCCATATGCCGGATCAGTATCACGCCATCTCCATGCGTCATCTCTCTTCGGCCGAACGTCTTCACTCCGCGCGAAAATCCCCGCGACCCATCTACGGAGAAGGTTGCACCTCCCAAGGTAGAGGTTCGGGCCCGGACACTGGAAATCAAGGAGCCGGAAAAAGCCCACCTCGATGTGGCAGAGGCGTCCGTCATCGTGAGTGGTGGCCGGGGGCTCAAGGAAGCCGAAAACTTCACGTTAGTGGAAGATCTTGCCGAGGCCCTTGGCAATGCCGCCGTCGGGGCATCTCGAGCGGTTGTGGACGCCGGTTGGCGCTCCCATGCAGACCAGGTTGGCCAAACGGGCAAGACGGTGAGCCCTCAGTTGTACATCGCCATCGGCATATCCGGAGCGATCCAACATCTCGCAGGCATGCGCACCTCGAAGGTGATCGTCGCGATCAACAAAGACCGGGACGCCCCTATCTTCAAGATTGCGGATTATGGTATCGTGGGGGATCTCTTTGAGATTGTTCCCCGGCTGACGCAGGAGATCAAGAACCTTCGGGGAGCGTAGCGCATGGTGCGTCCTTCCGACAGCCAACCGAAGCTACCGATCGATCAACTCATCATTGACGAAGCGCTCTCGGAGGAGAGTCTGGAGGTGGACGTACTCTTCGTGGGGGGTGGGCCGGCCGGGTTGGCGGGCGCTATTGAACTGGCCCGACTCGTAAAAGCGGACAACAAATCTAGCGGTGGCATTGGAGAGATCACCATCGGCGTTTTGGAAAAAGCTGCGGCGCTGGGCGAGCACTGCTTGTCGGGCGCCGTGGTGGACCCCTCGGCGTTTCGCAACCTCTTTCCCGATCTCAGCGACAACGACTTTCCGTTCCGGCAGCCGGTGAAAAAGGAAGCCGTGTACGTGCTCACCGGCACTCGGTCTATACGGATTCCCACGCCCGCGCCGATGCACAATGAGGGCAATTATGTCGCCTCGCTCTGCGAGATCGTGCGCTGGTTGGGCAAGAAGGCCGAGGATCTGGGCGTCGACATCTTTGCTGGATACCCGGCGGAGAAACTCTTGGTCAAGGGCGATCGAGTAATCGGTGTACGCACCGCCCCCACGGGCTTGGATCGGGAGGGGAACGAGATGTCCGGCTACGTGCCGGGAACGGACATCGTCGCGAAGATCACGGCGCTGGCGGAGGGAAGCCGCGGGACCTTGGCGCAAGCGTACCAAGAGTGGCAACACATCGGTGCGCAGAATCCGCAGATATATGCACTCGGAGTCAAGGAAATTTGGGAAACCAAGACTCCTCTGGATACCGTGATTCACACACTGGGCTGGCCGCTTCCCAACGATGCCTTCGGCGGAAGCTTCATGTATCCGCTGGAGTCGAATGTGGTGTCGATCGGTTTGGTGGTGGGCCTCGATTACCGTCAGACCGGGCTCGACGTGCACACCCTGTTTCAGAACATGAAGCTCCATCCCCTGTTCCGGCACTATCTCGAAGGGGGTGAGATGGTGGAGTGGGGGGCCAAGACTATTCCCGAGGGGGGGTTCTACTCGGTGCCCGACCGTCGGTACGGCCACGGCATCGTACTGCTGGGCGATTCGGCTGGTTTTTTGGATGTGCCGTCGCTCAAGGGGATTCATTACGCGATGCAGTCAGGCATCTTTGCGGCCCGCGCCATCTTCGACGCGCTGAAGAAGGGGGAGAGCGCCGCGCCCTACCTGGCGGCGTACGACGAGCTGGTGAACGACTCGTACATTCTCGACGATCTCTATCGCACACGCAACATGCGTCTGGCGTTCAAGAGCGGTTTCTTCTGGGGCGGCGCCAAGGCGACCTTGATGACGCTGAGCGGAGGACGGTTGTTCGGCAAGCGGATTCGCGTGAAGCCGGATGCGGATGTGCCGAAGCGGGCTGACCGGCCGAAACCGTTCACGCCGGATGGGAAACTGACGTTCAGCAAGGTCGATGCCGTGTTCAAGTCCGGCAACGCGACGCGCGACACGGTTCCCTCTCATCTCATCGTGAACGAGAGCGTCGGGGAAGAGGTCGCGAGGATGTACGCGAGTATGTGTCCGGCGGGAGTGTACGAAGTGGTGGACGGGCAGCTGCGTGTGAATGCGCCGAACTGTGTGGATTGCAAAGCCACAGACGTGCTGGGCCCGCGGTGGACGCCAAGAGAGGGAGGCAGCGGCCCGGTGTACAAGAGAATGTGAGAGAGGGGAGAGGGGAGACGGGAGAGGGCCCCACACCCCCGCCCCGGGGGTGGTTTCGCGGGGCGGCCCTCTCCCCTCTCCCCTCTCCCCTCTCCCCTACCAAGGACACTCCTCCACGTGCCGGTGATCGTCCAGCACGATCGCGTTCAACACGTCCCCCGGCTGGACTTCCGGCTTGTCTTCCGGAACGATCAGGAGAGCGTGGGCGTGCACCATCGACTTGAGGATGCCGGACCCCTGGGCTCCTGTTAGCCGCGCCACCAGATTGCCATCCTCTCCCGTCAACTTGACTCGCAAGAAGTGGCGCAACGGTGCTCCTAGCGTGATCGGTTCTGCGGCGACAACAGGCGTGACACTCCTGAACACCGCCGTGTGCCCCAGCATCTTGCGAATGGCCGGTCGCACGAACAGTTCGAACGTCACCATCGCGCTCACGGGGTTGCCCGGCAGGCCGATCCACGGCAGGCCATCGAGGTCGCCGATCAAGCCGAAGCCCACCGGGGCGCCGGGCCGCATGCGAATACGCCAGAATCTCTTTTCGAGATTCAGTTCCTCCAGGACCTGATGGAGGAAATCATGCTCGCCGACGCTGATACCCGCCGTCGTCACGACCAGGTCGGCGGGCGCGGCCTCGAGCAGACGGGAGCGCAGGTCGGCCGGGTCGTCCTTTGCAATGCCGAGGTTCACCGTCTCGGCGCCGGCGCGCTGGATGAGTGCGGCTAGGGTGTACGTGTTGGACGACGCGATCTTTTGCCCGGCGACGATCGCGTCGCGCTCATCCGCATCTGCGATCTCGTCGCCGGAGCCGAGAATAGCGACGAGCGGCTTCCGATGCACGGTCACGTCGAAGTGTGCGACGGATGCCAGCATCCCGAGTTGAGCCGGGCCGAGGGGGGTTCCGGCGCGCAGCACCGTTTCACCTTCTCGCACATCTTCGCCCAGGGGGCGGATGTGGCGGCCTGCGTCGCGAGTGTCATCGATGCGGACACGCTTGTCGCTCAGCCGGGTGGTGTCCTCCTGGCGAACTACGGTGTCGATCCCCCGGGGAGTCGGCGCCCCTGTGAAAATTCTCGCCGCCTGTCCGGCTGCCACCTCTTTGCTGGGGAACGTCCCGGCAGGAATCTCCTCGATTATCTCGAGTTCGTGTGGTGGATCTCCCGCAATGTCGGTTGAGCGTAGGGCATACCCGTCCATGGCGGAGTTGTCCCAATGGGGCAGGTTGACCGGGCTCACGACATCGGCGGCAAGCACACGGTCGAGCGCGTCGGGCAATTGAACGTCTTGGCTCGGCAACGCTGAAATTTGACTGAGAATGTCGGTCGCCGCAGAGGCCGGTGTATGCACGAGTTATCCCTCGATGATCATGGCCTTGTCCCAGGCCATCTTCGACAAATTCACCAACCAGGAAGTGTCGCTGAACCGAAAGGTGGGAAACGGGTAGTCCACGTCGACTTGATCGGTCACCATCGCGAACCAGTGCTTGGCGTTGGGGTGCGCGGGACTATAGTGCGGTTCGTCGTGCTCTTCGCGGCGGAACACCTCGATTTTGGGAATGGGATGCGTGGTGAACCCTTCGGCGAGGACGATGTCGGTGCCGGACATGTACTGTCGCGCCAGCGTCACAGGATCGGCTTCCTCGTCCAACCGTTGAAACAACACGCGCTGTCCCGCAGACTCGAGGAGCGCGCGTTGAGCCGACCCTTCGTGCATGTGGCGCCACGTATCGGTGCCCTCGTGATCGAGTGTGGCTGGATGCGTACCGTGTTTGAGAGTGCCGACGATCTTACCTCGCCTACCATACTCGGCTGCGAGCGCGACGAGGAGCGTGGTCTTCCCGGAGTTCTTTTTCCCAACGACAGATACTAACCGGATTGGTCTTTCCACAGTTGCTCAGCCTTTGCTACATCGTCAGGGGCGTTGACGTTGAAGAACAACACGTCTGGGTCTCCGAACGCTTTCACCTCTGTCAACGCCAGCGTGCCGACGCGGACGTGTTCGTGGAAGCTCGACGTCCACAGGTTCTCCTGCTCCAATGCCGCCTTGATCGGCGCGGCACACTCGGGCTTGTAGACGCCGCAGAGCGGCTCGAACCCTAGCGGCCCGTTACTCTCCGGGAGATATACGTCGAAGCCGGACGCGCCATCGATGAGGGCTTTGAGAAGCTCGACTTTTAGAAAGGGCATGTCCCAGGCCACCATGAGCATGGGGTCGGGGCTTCTGGCAACAGCAGAGTAAATACCCCCCAGGCTGCCGCAGTGTGGCATGAGGTCCTTCACCACGACCAGCCTCTCTACCCACGACTGAGCTTCATCGGCGTTGGCAACCAACAACGGAGGCCCCTCCACTGCACTCTCCAGCACGCGGATCACTCGATCGAGAATGCGTTCGCCGCCGACTCTTTCGAGGCCCTTGGGCTTTCCGCTGAAGCGACTGGCGGTGCCTCCGGCCAAGATGGCGCTTCTCACCAATCCGCTGGTTGAATCTCCATCCACCATGCACTTCCTACTCTTGGCCGAAGTATTCGGCGTAAAGATGAGGATTCTCCTGAACACGAACCCTGTGGAGTCGCACTCCGCCGGGTAGCCGAGATGCGATTCTTCGCCAGAGAAAGACGGCAAGCGCCTCGGCCGTCGGGACCGTGTTGCCGTAGGCGAACTCCGGTTCGGCGTCGTTGATATGCTGGTGATCTAGCCGCCGTACGATCTCCTCGTGCAAAATGCGGTCGAACAGTTCCAAGTCCAGCACCATCGCCGTGTCTTCGGAGAGGGCTCCGGTGACCGTTACAGAGCATTCGTAATTGTGGCCGTGCCCGGGTGCGTTGGTGCACGACCCGAAGACTTCGCGATTTCGCTCCTCGCTCCACTCAGGACGAAAATAGCGGTGCGACGCGCTGAACCGGACTGAACGGGTGAGATGCACTTTGGCCACGGTAGGTAAACTAGCCACGGTTCAAAACACGCGCACGGCCATGGCTTTGATGGAGAGGACGACGGGAGATCCCACCGACAGAGCCAGTTCCGCGAGCGCCGAGGGGGTAATGCGTGCCACCAGCTCCACACCGGCATCAATCCTGAGCGTGACACGGCCCCGGCCGTCGTCGGTGATACGCTGAATGCGGCCCTGGAACTGATTGCGCGCGCTCGACGAAAAGCCGCCGGTACTCACGATCAAGTCATCGGGGGGTAGAGCGATCGTTGCCGGTCCGGTCGTGTCGGTCACAAGGTGAATGACGAGGTCGCCCAGCCGTACCTCTTTGGAGCCGGTGCCTGCCGGGATCTCCACGCGAAAGACGTTCTCCGGTGACACCGGGCTAGTCCGACCCCCCTCGAGCGAGACAAAGCTCTCGGACCATCGGTAGACTTCCTCGAGCTGATGCGAGGCGATAACGACGGTCACACCGCGGTCGCGAGCCTCTGCCACTATCTGATAGAGACGGTTGGTTGAAGATCTGTCCGCGGCGCTGGTCGGCTCGTCCATGAGCAATACCTTGGGATCGAGGGCGAGCGCGCGGGCCACGGCTATCTTCTGGACTTCACCCTCACTCAATGTCCGGGCGTCTCGATCGGCCAGATCCGCCACGCCGGCGAGTTGCAGCGTCTCTACGACGCGTCGTTTGGCTTCGGATCCGCGGCATCCTCGAGCCCTGAGCCCGTAGAGCATGTTGGCCGTAACGGTTCCGGAAAACAGAAAAGGTCGCTGTTCGACCAGAGTGACGATCCGCCGCGCCGCGAGCCGGTCGGCACGGGTACGAATCGGCTTGCCGTCGAGGACGAGCGACCCATTAGTGGGCATCTCGACGAAGGCGAGAATGCGCAACAGTGTGCTCTTACCGCTGCCGTTGGCACCTACGACGGCCGTAATCGACCCGGTCTCGAAGTCCAGCGAGTCGATGTCCAGCACCCGGCGCGCGCCGTAGTGGTGCTCGATGCCACGCGCGCTAAGCATGACCACGGCCCTGAAATAGTTGCAACAGCACGTTCACCGTGAGTGCCAGTCCCAGCAGAACGAGTCCCAGGGCTATGGCGAGCGCGAAATCCCCCTGGGACGATGCCAGTGCTACCGCCGTCGTGAGCGTCCGCGTGTGATTCCGAATGTTACCGCCCACGATCATCGCGGCCCCCACTTCGGCCAGCACACGCCCAAACGCCACCACCACCGCCGCCAGGAGTGCGAACCGGGCCTCGCCTGCCACCGCCCAGTGGGCCCGCCAAGGTCCTGCACCGAGAGTGAGGGCAGTGCGCCTCACACGAGGGTCGATGCTCTGTACGGCGGCTGCCGTAAGTGCCGCGGCTATGGGAACGGCCAGTACGACTTCGGCGGCGACGATGGCCCACCACGTGTACAGCAGGCCAAGCCCGCCGAAGGGCCCGTTGCGTGTGAGGAGTCCCCAGATCACGACCCCCACCACTACGGTGGGGAACGCCAGCATCGTATTCAACACGGTGAGGGCGGCACGCCGTCCCCAAAACCGGGTGGTGCCCACGACAAATCCGATGGGGATTCCCACCAGGCATGCCAAAACCGTAGACGAGAGTGCGATCTTGATGGAGAGGGCGGTGATTCCGAACACGTCGGCATCCCCGCTCAGTATCAGCTGGACGGCGCGCCGGAAACCCTCAATTAAGAAATCCAATGATCGCTAACGTCTCAACGTGTAGCCAATGCCGAATAGTAGGGTTGGGTGCACCGTCCAATCGGTGTCGGTTTGAATCAGCGGGTTCAACAGGGGGTCGGTGCCAGGGGCGTTCTTCGGGTGTCGAAGAATCGCGGTGGAAAATCGAGACGCCAGAATATGGCACGTCCCTCGATCCGGAAGTGAAAGCGGGGCGACGGATGAAATCGGATACCGATGGTCGGATCGATGTGAAACTTGCTCTTGAACGTGTATCCCGAGGAATCCTCCGGCACCGATCCGCCCAACGCCATTCCGAATCCAACACCCAGGTAAGGGGCCAACCCGCGCCACGTCTTTCGTCCGGTCAGCACGAAATTCAGGCCGGCGTCTACCATGACGATTCGCTGATTGGCGCTTCCGAAAAACCGTGTATCGGGCGGGTCGTCCGGGTTGACGAGCGGCCGCTCCAAGTTCGCCATGGATAACCCGAGAAAAAGGATGCTGGGCGCCCCCACGGCAATCTCCCACCTCACCCCCCCAACAGGGCCGTTGGTGGGACCCACACCGGCGTTGCCCTCGCCACCGGACATCACGCCGCCGTAAAACACCAGCGCTTGTTTGATCCGCATGTCCTTGTAGGGCGAGTTCTCCGGCAAGTGACCTACCTGAGCCAATGCCGTGGTCGTTTGAAAGACGGCTAAGCACACAGCCGTACCAGCGAGCAAACGTCTCACCATTTATCCAGTTCCTTCCCGGAGATCCCGCCCCGTCATATCGGATGGTTTTTCCAGCCCCAGCAATCCCAGCACCGTAGGCCCCACGTCACTCAGGGTGCCTCCGCTTCGCAACTGCCGCGTTTTCGCGTCACCCAGCAAGAGGAACGGCACGGGATTCGTCGTGTGCGCCGTGTGCGGTCCACCAGTTTCCAGATCGATCATGATTTCGCAATTTCCGTGGTCGGCCGTGATCAGGACCGTGCCACCGACCTTCTCGGCGGAGCACAGAGCCCGCTCTACACACGTGTCGACCGTCTCGACTGCTGCAACCGCCGCCTCTAGTACACCGGTATGCCCCACCATGTCCCCGTTCGCGTAGTTGCACAGCACGAAATCGTAGTGCCGGCTTTCGATGGCCTTGCATAGCACATCGGTGATACCGGGAGCGCTCATCTCCGGTTTGAGGTCGTAAGTTGCTACGTGCTGGGAATCGACTAGTTGGCGCTCTTCCCCTTTGAAAGGAACTTCGACACCCGCGTTGAAGAAATAGGTGACATGGGCGTACTTCTCGGTCTCAGCGGTCCGGAACTGGGTCCGGCCGGCGTCGGATACCACTTCGGCGACGATGCGCGACATCGTTTTTGGCGGAAATGCCGCTGGTAGGGGGAATGTCTCGTCATACACGGTCATCGTCGCAAGAGAAACCGAGGGCCGGCGGTTCGTATCGAAGCCGTCGAATCCCTCGATGGCCAAGGCACGTACGATTTGACGCATGCGGTCTGCTCGAAAATTGAAACAGAACACACCGTCTCCGTCGCGAATCAACGCCGCGGGGGTGCCCTGGGATTGAACTACGAGGGGTTTGACGAATTCGTCGGTTTCGCCGCGTTCGTACGCTTGGACGATTCCGGTCACGGGATCGTCGATCGCATGACCTGTTCCGTGCACCATGGCATCGTAGGCCAATTTGATCCGATCCCAGCGACGGTCCCGGTCCATGGCGTGATAACGTCCCGTGACCGTGGCGATGAAACATCGCGTACGGCTGTCGGAGTGGTCCGCAGCGGCCGTGACGACGTCTCTCATGAAGTCTGCCCCGGACTTCGGCGGCGTGTCGCGGCCGTCGAGGAACCCGTGGACGGCGACTCGGCCAACGCCATGGCGCCGCGCCAACTCCATGGCGGCAGCCAGGTGCTCGTGGGTCGCGTGGACGCCGCCTTTCCCGATGAGGCCCAACAGGTGCAACGCTCCGTCCCGCTCTCGAACGCGCCTGCAGAGTTCGGCCAGCTCGGGGATATTGTAGAAATCGCCGGAGCGGATTGCTGCGGATATGCGGACGATGTCTTGCGGCACCGCTCGACCTGCGCCAAGGTTCAGGTGGCCCACTTCGCTGTTGCCCATTTGGCCGCCGGGAAGGCCCACCGCCTCACCGGATGCTTCGAGCAGAGTGAAGGGGGTTCCATGGACGAGGCGGTCCCATACAGGGGTTCGGCCGAGGGCAATTGCGTTGCCGTCCGACTGGGTTCGGTAGCCCCATCCGTCCAACACGATCAAGACGACCGGGCCGGACCGCCTTCCGGCGCGCTTTGACATGCGTAAACTCGTCTCCTGGAATGATCTAAGGCGAAACAATGCAGCAATCTAGTCACCTCATTGCAGGGCTTCCAGCTTGCCTCCTGGCGGCTGTGTCACTGGCGATTCTTCCGAACCAGGCGGCCGAAGCCCAGGATCAATACCGTGTCACTCGGCGCGAGAATTTCCGTCGCGAGCCCCGCCCGGACGGGCGGCTTCTGGCTTCGGTCAACGAGGGTGCGGAACTCATGGGCGGCGAGACCCGCTCCGGCTGGGTCGAGGTCGCCCTCGAGGGCTGGATCTGGCGCCGATCGCTGCGGCCCTTAGACAGCACACAATACGATTATGAGGTCAGCGCCGGGTCTGGCGAGAACCTTCGTGTCCGGCCGAACGGTCCTATCTTGGCCCGGTTGAGCACGGGTTTCTGGCTGCAAGAGGTCGAAACCAGGGGCGAGTGGGTCAGAGTGAAGCGAGTCGGGTGGATGTGGGCTCGCTCGCTCGAGCGGACAGGGGCGGGGCCGGAGCTGGCCCGGGAATCCACCGTGGGCGAGGGCGGCGGCTCCATCCCGGCCCCTCCGGAGAGGGAGACTTCCGGCGGCAGCCGCCCGACGATTGATCGGGCGGTGACGTTGGGTCGTTCAGCGATGCGAGCTGTTCCGAGCGGCGATACCACGGCCGTTCTTGCGGGAGGCGCACCGTTGACGATCTTGGCTCAATCGGGCCCGTGGGTGCGTGTACGTACCGAAGGATGGGTTCACGAGAGCGATCTCCGGCCGGTATCGACGGACGTTTTGGTGGGTGTCAGTGGAGCAGAGGTCCGGGCACAGCCCGAGCGTTTCGAAGGCCGGGTGTTGCGGTGGACCGTGCAGTTGCTTGCGGTACGGACCAGTGATGGTTTACGTGAGGGAATTCCCAGGGGGCAACGTTACATTTTGGCACGTGGGCCCCTTCCGGAAGCGGGATTCGTTTACGTGTTGCTCGACGACGAGCACAGAGAGGAAATTGAACGGTTGTCCCCCCTGGCGCAGCTCGTGGTGTTGGTTCGGGTCAAGGTGGGGTGCGATAAGTACCTGTGCCACCCGGTAGTCGAGTTGATTGATATGTCGGTACGTGAGCGGTGAGGTATTGAATGGATGAGTTGCTGAAGGAAAGAATCATCCGTCGGTTGGACAACCTGCCGAACGACAAGGCCTATCAGGTCTTGGACTATGTGGAGTTTCTCGAGTCGAAATTCGGCAGTCGCTCAGGTCAGGCATCGACACTCGAGAAGCTCGCCGATCGGGTTGAGGACACGTTGCGCGCGGGCCGCGTTTCGGTGTCTGCCATCAAAGGAACGCGTGATGTGTTGGACGCTGCCGGCCGTGTCATGCAGGGCTTGGCGGAAGCCGGGAGGACGGTTGTTAATGAGTTGCAAGTCCCGGTTCAGAACGTTACGAAGGAGGGAACGGATGTGAAGAATGCGGGCCCCGGGAAGAAGGACGTCGGGCAGCGCGAACAAACCTCCGGCAAAGACGAAGAGGAGACCGCTTGACCCTTGATTAGACCCATTGTATTTTCTGCCATGGAAAGACCAACGCAGAGATACCAAACCCGCCTGGCACGTCGCACGGCGGGTTTTTGTGTATGAGGACGGTAAGATGAGCAATTTTCGACCAGGCCACGCGTTGACGTTCGATGACGTAGTTCTCGTACCGCGCCACGCGACGGTGCACCCTCGCGAGGTCGACATATCGAGTCGGTTCACTCGATCCGTCCCACTGAATACGCCTGTGGTTTCCGCTGCCATGGACACGGTCACCGAGTCGGAGATGGCGATCGCCGTGGCTCGTGCGGGCGGCATCGGAGTGATTCACAAGAACATGCCGATCGACCGGCATGCCGCGGAGGTCGACAGGGTGAAGCGATCGGAGAGCGGCATGATCCTGGACCCCATAACTCTCGGACCGGATCGTCCCATCCGTGAGGCGAACGCGCTCATGGCGCGATTCAAGATCTCGGGAGTACCGATCATCGACGATGAGGGTCGGTTGGTGGGTATTATCACGAACCGAGATCTGCAGTTCGAAAAGAATCTCGATCGACCGATTTCCCAGGCGATGACCAAGGACGATCTCATTACGGCTCCCGTGGGCACCACACTCGACGAAGCGGAAAAAATTCTCGGCGACCATCGAATAGAAAAACTCCCGGTGTTGGATGAGGACGGCAAGCTTCGCGGCTTGATCACCGTGAAGGATATCTTCAAGCGTCGGCAGTATCCGAACGCCAACAAAGATCAACATGGGCGCCTCGTGGTCGCGGCTGCGGTCGGTGTGGGCGACGATACGAACGACCGGGCGCGAGCCCTGGTCGATGCGGGAGTCGATGTTCTGGTGGTGGATTCGGCTCACGGCCATTCGGAGGGAGTACTAACCACGATCGACCGGCTGCGCCAAGCGTTTCCCGACACCCAACTGGTGGGTGGCAACGTGGCAACCTTTGGTGGCGCGAAGGCGCTGGTCGAGCGCGGGGTGGATGCAGTGAAGGTCGGCGTCGGTCCCGGATCCATCTGCACCACCCGGGTCGTGACCGGCGTCGGTGTTCCGCAAATCAGCGCCATAGTGGAAGCCGTGCGGGCAGCGGGGGATGTTCCTGTCATCGCCGATGGCGGCGTCAAGTATTCCGGTGACGCAGTGAAAGCCATCGCCGCCGGAGCCTCGTCCGTCATGTTGGGCTCGATGTTTGCAGGCACCGAGGAGAGCCCGGGTGAGAGTTTCTTGTTGGAAGGACGACGGTTCAAGACGATTCGCGGCATGGGGTCGCTCGCAGCGATGCAGGAAGGCTCGGCGGACCGCTATTTCCAGGAGGAAGGCGCCGACTCCCGGAAGTTGGTGCCGGAGGGTATTGAGGGACGGGTGCCCTACAGGGGGCCTGTGAGCGACGTGATCTTCCAGATCGCCGGTGGAATCAGGAGCGGCATGGGCTACTGCGGCGCCGCCACGATCGACCAGCTACGGTGCGAGAGTGAGTTCGTACAGATCACGACGGCAGGTCTGCGCGAATCGCACCCCCACGATGTGGTGCTCACCAAGGAGGCACCGAATTATTCGGTGTAGGGCAGATAGGCGGTAGCCATGCCTACTTCTGTTGTTCCTTCCAACGCTGGCGCGCTTTTGCGCTCTCGATCCACGGCTTCCGCTCGAAGTAGCCGTCCATCAGCTTCCGCACCTCACCCGACAAGAGAAGCAGAGCCAACAGGTTCGGAAGAATCACGATGCTGAGGAAAATGTCTCCCAGGTCCCACGCAATGTTGGCCGCAACCAACGCTCCTGCGACATGCATCAGGATGTAGACCACCTTGTACGGCAACACCGCTCGCGGTCCGAACAGATACATGGCGCAGCGGTCGCCATAATAACTCCATGAAATAGCGGTGGAGATTCCGAACAACAACACGGAGATCAGCACTATGTAGTGGCCGAAGTCGCCGATCTTCGAGAGACCGCGACGGAACCCGAGCATCGTAAGAGGAGCACCGCCTTCGGGTGCGTCGGCGTAGAGGATGGAATATGTCGTTCCGTCGTCCGCTACGGCGTTGTCACCCGGGTTGATGACACCGCTGAAAGGTGCCGTCTGGTCCTTGTCGGTGAAGAACTCATCGACGATCACGTCGTGCCATGCAAAGGCGGGCTCGCCGGCGGTGATCAGCTGCCCCCCGTCGGCCACATTGATCTGGCTCGGCGCCGGGGCCTCTTCGTAGACCTGGTTGCCGTGATCGATGATGTACGTGATGTCACCACCGTCCATGGTAAGCGCCGACGGGACCTTCTCGTTCCAGACGCCCGTCATTACAATCACGAGGGCGGTCATCGTCACGATGACGATGGTGTCGATGAAGGGCTCTACTAGCCCCACCACTCCCTCTGACACCGGTTCCTCTGTCTTCGCGGCCGCGTGTGCAATCGGCGCCGATCCCTGACCCGCTTCGTTGGAAAAGAGGCCCCGGTCCACTCCCCAGTTCATCGTCACGAGGATGGCGCCGATGCCCGTGCCGGCCACCCCGGCGGATGGGTTGAACGCCTCGCGGAAGATCAATGCGAAGCTGGGAAGCAACTGATCATAGTTCAGTAGAATGATCGTCATGGCGCCGGCAACGTAGATGGCTGCCATGATCGGCGCCAAAAACCCCGTGACCTTTCCGATTCGGGTAATGCCACCGATGATTACCGCGCCGATGATCGCAGCGGCCACCAGGCCGGTGACCAGGTTCGGGATGCCGAAGCTCGATCGCATCGTGTCGGCGAGGGTATTGGCCTGAACCGCATTCCCTGTGAGGAAGGCGGTGGTGCCCAGCATGATGGCGAAGAAAATCGCCAACGGTCTCCACTTGGGGCCCAGTCCCCGCTCGATGTAATACATGGGGCCGCCCGACACTGTGCCCTCCCACTTGGGACCATCCTTCGGTTTCTCCACGTTGCGATAGCGCTGGGCCAAGGTGACCTCGGAGAACTTCGTCGCCATCCCCAGGAGTGCAGTCATCCACATCCAGAAGAGCGCGCCAGGCCCGCCCCAATGGATGGCCCATGCAGCGCCTGCGATGTTGCCGATTCCCACGGTGGCCGACAGCGCGGTGGTGAGGGCCTGGAAGTGCGAGACGTCTCCCGGATCGTTGGGATCGTCGTACCGCCCGCTCGTCACGGCGAAACCGTGGGCCAAGTGCCGTAGCTGGACGAAGCCGAGTCGAACGGTGAGGAAGATGCCGGTTCCCAGCAGGGCGATCACCTTAAACGGTATCGTTTCCCCACTCACCGGAATACCGAAGCTGTTGAAAAAGCCCTTTACCGCGCTGACGACTTGCTCGAGTGCTTCCATTGGCTCTCCCAAGGACCGGAATCAGAAGTGCGGGAAAATGGACGGTTGGGGGCTCCACAGCAAGGGCGAGGCTTGCTGAACGCCCACCTGCCATACCTGCACGCCGCGGAAGCTAGGTGCACTCGCAATCCGACCGAAGCTTGTATCTTGCCTCGATGGCCAAAGCCCGATCGAAGAAGCCCCCCGTGGTTGCCTCTGTCCCCGAGCGCGCGAAGGCGGCTCGCAAGATAGCCGAGCTGTTCCAGCCTGGAGTCCGGATCGCCCTCACGACCCATGTGAATGCTGATGGAGACGGAGCCGGGAGTGAGGTTGGGCTGTGGCGCCTCCTGACCGAGTATGGGGTCCGGGCGGTCATCACCAATCCCACCCCTTTCCCGCAGCGGTACCGGTTCCTGCTCGATGGCATTGGCGCCGCGGACAAGACGGCCCAAGCCGTACGGCACATCGAGAAGGCCGATGTCGTTGTGGTGCTGGATATTTCGGACCTCGGGAGATTGGGGCACTTGGGACGACGAATCGCAGAGCGGGGCGTGCCGGTGGCGTGCATCGATCATCACTTGAGCAACGGCGATTTGCCTGCGGGCCCCCGACTAGTGGATGCAAATGCGTGCGCCACCGGAGAGCTGGTCTACGACTTCGCCAAGGCCGTTGGGTGGGACTTGACGCCCGATGTGGCCCGAGCCCTGTACGTGGCGATCCTCACCGACACCGGCGGGTTTCGCTTCAGCAATACCACGTCGCGGACATTGCGTGTGGCCGCCGATCTGCTCGACCGGGGCCTGGAACCCGAGGACATTTACCGCGAGGTGTATGCCAGCGATCCGGAAGGGCGGGTGCGATTGGTGGGGGAGGTGACAAATACCCTGGTGGTTGAACCGGAATTGGGGCTGGCCTGGGTGACAGTACCCCCTGGCGCGCTCGAGAGGTACGGCTTGGATGCGGAACACCTCGAGGGCGTCGTCGAGCTGCCCCGATCGATCGAGGGCGTGCGTCTGGCGCTGCTGTTTCGAGGGTTGGCCAACGGGCGAATCAAGGTTTCCTTCCGGTCCATGGGAAGTGTCGATGTCGCGGCGCTCGCCCAACAGTTTGGGGGTGGCGGCCACAAAAGGGCTGCCGGTGCGTCTCTGGAGGGTTCTCTGAATGAGGTCCAGGAGCGAGTACTGGAGATCGCCCGAACCACGCTAGAGGAAACCGGTTAAGGTTCTCTGCTATCTTTGACTTAGAACATTTACCACCGACGTCTCACGTCGAAACGATAAAAGTGCCATGCCGAATAACCTAGAAGCTCGAGTCGCAGGCGCGCTCACCAACGTCCGGAACCCCCGGGTAGACAACGATGTGATCTCCGCCGGGATGATTCAGGACCTGACGGTGGGTGACGGTGGGCGTGTGTCGTTCACATTTCTCTTGGGTCGTGACGATTCGGCGACCATCGTTCGAGAGGCCCGCGCGGCCGTCCGGGAAGTGGAGGGTGTCTCGGAGGTGAAGGTCAAGGTCATGGAACCGGGGGGACCGGCCCCAAGCCAGCAGAGCCACGCCAAGGCGCAACCCGGGTCCGTGCCTGCTCCGCCGCAGCCCGACGAGCTTCCCAATCTCGGCTCCGTCGTGGCCGTTTCGAGTGGAAAGGGGGGCGTGGGCAAGTCGACCGTCGCCGCCAACCTCGCCGTCTCGCTGGCCCAACAGGGGCTTGCGGTGGGGATCATGGACGCTGACGTCTATGGCCCCAACATCCCGCGGATGTTGGGCGTGAACAAGCAGCCCCAGATACGCGACCAGAGAATCGTCCCCCTCGAGGCACATGGAGTGAAGATCATCTCGCTGGGGCTCATGATCGAACGCGACGCGCCTGCCATCTGGCGCGGACCGATCATCATGAAGATTTTGCAACAATTCCTGCGGGATGTGGATTGGGGCCAGCTCGATTATTTGTTCGTCGATCTGCCGCCGGGAACCGGTGATGCGCAGCTCTCCCTGGTGCAGACCGTGCAAGTGCGAGGCGCACTCATCGTAACCACACCGCAGGAGGTGGCGATCGGTGACGGATTGCGCGGCGCCAAGATGTTCGAAAAGGTCGGCGTCCCGGTTCTGGGCATCATCGAGAACATGAGCTTCTTCCTGGCGCCGTCGGGTGAGCGTATCGCGATTTTCTCCTCGGGAGGAGGCCAGAGACTCGCCGATGAACTACACGTGCCCCTTTTGGGCCAGATTCCGCTCCAAGCGGGCATGACCGATCTGGCGGACAAAGGGCAGCCCATCGTGATAGGCGAACCGGAATCTCCAGCCGCCAAGGCCTTTCAAGAGATGGTGGGGGAGGTGCGGAAGAAGATCGGGGCAAAGAGCGTGAAGCTGCCGGTTCTTGGGTGAGAAGTGAGGTGGCTTGAATCACCTCTTACCGCCTGCCGCTCACTACCGGGGCACCCACTCCACGTTGATATCGCCAAATGTCGCAGTGATATCCAGACGCAACTTGGCGGCTGCGGCGTCGTAGTTGCTCGAGTAGTAGATGTTGCCGCGCTTGGTGAATCCCGATTTATCGAACGTCGCCAAGAAGCGGTCTAGCGAGATGGCCACACCGAGGTGTGATGGAAATCGCAGAGCCAATGCGCCGACGCCGAGCTTGATTCTCGCCGTAGTTTCTCCCAGGTGCTGCCACTCACCGGTGAAGTCGAGTGCGAAACTTCCGGCGGCGCCCTCGAACTGCATCTCGCCGCAATTGGAATTCCCAAGACCCTCGATTTTGAATTCCGCTGCGCCCATGACAACGTGCAGCCGCTCGCATGGTGCAGTGGTGGGGCTACTGAACCGCAGCACGCTCTGGCTGGCTCCAGTCTTGATGTCCGCCGCGATGAGGGAAATGCCGCCAAGGTCTATCTCGGCGCGAACGACTCCAAGCTCCAGGTCGATCCGGGCGGGAACCGAGGGGGAAAGCGCCATCTCGAGTCGCTGCTGCAAGTCGCGCAGATTGCCTAGCTTGACATCCCGCCCCTTCGACTCATCGTCTCCAAGCAAGATCTCCAGCGTTCGGCTGTCGCGATCGTAGCGCTGAACCGGATCGAACAGATCGCCGTCATAAACCAATTTACTGCGGTAGAGTGCCCCTCCCTGGTCGCGACCGAGGCTGAACTGCCCCAGGGCAAAGCGGACCAAGATGGTGATGTCTTCTTCTTGGGTTACCTGGCGGACGGTGGAGAGAGTGCGGTAGGCTCGCTCGGTCTGTGCCTCGGCTTGTGGTGCGGCTGTGGCCAGAGCGATGGCCAATGGCAGAATACACCGCCGTGAGAAAGAGATCATTTTCTAGGAACGATCGCGGCGCCGCGCCGGCGTGAAATTTGAGGCGTCCATCGGCCAATAATGCTCATCAGTAAGTGCCTGTTGGCGCTGGGAGCCAGAGAAAGTGGCGCGCAGGCCGGCCCGCGACAGGATGGCGGCTCCCACTCCGGCCGTGGCCATCACCCAGGTGGCTGCCAGCGCGAGCAGGAAGAAGAGTTGTCCGACGAGGGGAATCCAGGTCAGGGTTACCGCAGGAATCCACACGGCGAGCAAGCCGACCAAGCCGTAGGCCGTGGAGCGGTATGGCGTCACGACTACCGCGTGTCCCTCGGCCATTCTCCTTGTCAAATATGAGCTGCCGACAGACTTTGCCGCCGCGAGGTAACCGAGGACGGCAGCCCCGGGGACTGCCAGCAGGAGCGCCAAGGCAACGATGACGGCCACCGGAATTCCAATCACCGTAATAGCCAGCCCGGCGATCAGCATGGCGCTCAGCGGAAGCAGCAAGGGTTGGGCGAACAAGCCTGCCAGGAAGGACTTGCCAAATGAATCAGACACTGTCTCCGACACGACTTCGAGTTGCCGAGGCATGAAGAAGTTCAGGCCGAAGCCGATGCAGGCCAGTGCAACGAAGAAGCCGACAAGTGTGGCGATGTTCTGCCCGATCGCCTCGAAGCCAGAAGCCTGGCCCAGGCCGGTCCGGATTGGCCTCCTTGCCGCACGGGGTGCCGCACGGGGGCGAGATGGTGTCAGGCCCAGGCTGCTGACGGAACGGACTCTACCGCCTACGTATCCCCCCGCCCGAGTCACTGTGCCGTTCAGCGAGATGACATCTCCCTCCACCCGACCGCCGGAGTGGAGGATGACGTCTCCGTTCAGGGCCGCAAGGTTTCCCTCCACCGTCCCGTATACCGAAACGTCTCCCGAAAGCACCGCGAGGTTTCCGTTGAAGACTTGCCCTCGACGAATGGTGAGGTCGCCAACGTGCACCCGGCCGTTCTCGACTCGTATCCCGATGTCGCCAAGATCGTCGCCGTAGCTCTCACGCAGTTCAGCGACACGCTCGAGAACGCTCCGGTCGCCCGTGAGGCGATTGAGATCGATCACGAGCCCCTGGGATCTGCCTAGAGCCTCTTGAACGGCCCCTCTGGCTTGGGTTACCGTAGCGGCCTGGGCGGTTCCTATGGCACTAGCGATCACTACGTCCAGGTTGCTGAGGGTCGCCTCCAGCGCCGTGCGTAGCTCTTGCTTCCCTTCCTGAAGTCCCTCGACCTGCCATCCCGCGAGAGCTTCGAGTAGCTCGGCGGAACTCAACGAGCCGCCATGAGAGAGGAGATTTCTCCAGGATGATTCGAGTCCGCTCCCAGGCGCATATGATCCTGCGGTCTCACCATTGATCTGCACCTTGCCGCCGGCCCACACTATGGTGATCCGTCGCCCGTCCGTCAGCTCCAGCTCCAGCGACGAGCCATCCTGAGAAATGGATACGGAATGGGCGACGACGGCCTGCTGTTGCGCCACGACCACCGGCGCCGTGCCCAGTCCGGTGCCGGCAAGAGCCAGCACGGGGGTCCATCTAGCGACTCGCATGGAACGAAATCCTCTCAGCATTAAAGCCCATCAGTATTCTGTATAGTCCCCACGCGCTGGATGCGCTCACCACCGCACCTGCGAGGCCTGCGAATAAGGTCATTGTGCCGGTCAATCCCCACACCTCCCGGAACGCGATGGCAGTAGCGAGGGTCTGGCCGATCAGCGTGACGCCTAATCGCCACACTTCCAGGAGGAAGCTGCCGGCAAGCAGTGACCAAGCCGTTTCGATCTGAACCCAATGAGAGACCACGAGCGCAACGATGACAGCTATTGACGCCGCCGACGAAGCAGCCAAGCCCCCGGCCCACACCCACACGCGTTTCCGATCGAGTAACGCCCGGGTCATGTTCTGAACTGACTGAACCCAGTGGGGAACGGGCACCCACACCCGAGCCATCACCGCATCTTCGAAACCGTCGCCCGGCGACAATTCCGGAAGCGAGGTGAGCCACCGATCGACGATCGGGTCCTCCTCCGCGGGAGTGAGCTGGGTCACGTTGGGAGTCATCCGCGTCCCGTTGTTGTCAGTCATCTCAATTTCCTCACCGTCCCATACGCAATTTCTCACCGAGAGTTTCATTCACGTACTTGTTCCAGCAGGTCACGCAACTCGGAACGCGCGCGGTGAATGTACGTCTTCACAGTGCCGAGTGGCAGATCGAGTATCTCCGCGATCTCTTCGTACGCGCACCCCTCCACGTGGCGGAGCATGATGCACGAACGGTATTCGGGTCGCAGCTGTGAGATCGCTCTTTCGATCTGGCTTCCCAGCTCGCGCGCTTCGAGTTCCTGCAACGGGCTCTCCCCACTGTGAGCGATCTGGAGCGAGGAGCCCTCCTGGCGCTCGGTTGTCACGGCATCCGGCGCGCCGTCCAATGAGAGCGTGTTCAGCTCCTTGCGGCGCAGCCGATCGATGGCGGCGTTGTTGGCGATCTTGAATATCCAAGAGGAGAACTTGTATTGGGGTCGGTAGCTGTCGAGGGCGTTCAGGACCTTGACGAACGTCTCCTGCGCCAGATCTTCGGCCCGCTCCCGGTCGTGCACCATTCGATAGATCAGTGAGAAGACGGGTCGCTGGTAGCGACGCACGAGTTCTCGGTAGGCGTGCTCGTGTCCTTGGCGTGCCCACTCCACCACCTCTTGGTCGGTGGCCGTCGAGATCTCGTCGGGAAGCCCCATCTGTCAGGTCTTGTGTTTACCCCCGCCCGCTCCGGTGTGTTTCAGTTTGCACCCTGTCGTGAGTTTAAACGCATCAGTATCTTTCGCGCCTATGACGCCGGCGCAAATCCGGTATAGCGCTCCTACCGGCAGCGAAAAACGATCGTACGTGAGGGAGATGTTTACAGCCATCGCCCCTCGCTACGATCTCCTCAACCGAGTTCTCAGCCTGAGCGTTGATCGGAGGTGGAGGCGCCGTGCCGTGTCACGGCTTGGCTGGGAACGCACCCCGGATGGCACATTCTTGGATCTTTGCGCCGGCACCCTCGACCTTGCCGCCGACATCGCTCGCCGGTCGAAATTCCGGGGCCGGGTGGTAGGAGCCGATTTCGTTGTCCCCATGTTGAAGCTTGGACGTGATAAGGCCGCCGCCGTGATGCCTGTGGGGGCAGACGCTCTGGAATTGCCATTTGCGGACGCCCAATTCGACGGGTGCACCGTCGGTTTCGGTGTTCGCAACCTGACAAGTCTCGACAGCGGCTTGAAGGAGATGGCTAGAGTGCTCAAGCCAGGCTCGAGGTTGGTAGTGCTCGAGTTCTCAACGCCACGACGTTGGCCCGTCAGGCCGCTGTACTTGTTCTATTTTCAGCACCTTCTCCCGCGTATCGGGCGGATGGTGTCCAAACATACGACGGCCTATAGCTATCTACCAAGCTCGGTGCTCGATTTTCCCGATGCCGACCAGCTAGCCGCGGTGTTCCGGAGGGCGGGATTCCGCGATGTCGGTTACGAACCGGTGAGCTTTGGGATTGCCATGATCCATTGGGGTGTGCGCAGGTGATTGCGGAAAATCTTCGTGAATTCGTAACACAGCTCGAGGCCGCGGGCGAGTTGACCCGAGTCCGGCATCACATATCCGTCGACCGGGTGATGTCGGAAGTCGCCGATCGTTGCATGAAGAGCCCGGGTGGCGGACCCGCCTTGCTGTTCGAGCAACCAGTCTTGCACGACGGATCGCCGTGTGCCATGCCGGTTGGGATCAACCTGTTCGGATCGATGCGGCGAATGAGCATCGCGCTCGGTGTGGACGATCTCGATTCTATTGGAGCGCGCATTTCCGAACTGTTGAAAATGAAGGTGCCGGAAGGGTGGCGTGAGAAGATCGCCATGTTCCCGACGATAGCGGAGGTGGCCAAGTTTCCGCCCCGGATGGTGCGGGGGACCCCCGCTTGCCAAGAAGTGGTGGTGCAGGGCTCCGACGTCGATGTTACGCGGCTGCCGATCATGACGTCCTGGCCGGGCGACGGTGGACCGTACATCACTCTGCCGCAGGTGATCACCAATGATCCGACGACCGGCGTTCGCAACGTGGGCATGTACCGCGTGCAGGTGTTGGAAAGAGCACTCTTGGCCATGCATTGGCAGCGCCACAAGGTTGGCGCGGCCCATTGGCGGGAGATGGCGGACCGGGGAGATCGGATGCCCGTGGCTATAGCGCTGGGAGGGGACCCGGCATCCATCTACTCGGCGTCAGCACCGCTTCCGCCGAACATCGACGAATACATCTTCGCCGGGTTCCTGCGTCGCAAGCCGGTACTGCTCGCCAAGGCGGTGACTAGTGATCTCGTGGTGCCGGCCGAGGCTGAATTGGTGATCGAGGGGTACATCGACCCCGCCGAGCCATTGGTTATGGAGGGACCGTTCGGGGATCACACCGGATTCTACTCGTTGGCCGACCGCTATCCCGCCGTGCATGTCACGGCGATCACAATGCGAGAACGCCCGATGTATCCCTCCACCATCGTCGGCCGTCCGCCCATGGAGGATTTCTACCTCGGGCACGCCACCGAACGCATCTTTCTTCCGTTGCTACAGCTCACCGTTCCGGAAATCGTCGATTACCACATGCCGGCTCCGGGAATCTTTCACAACCTCGTTTTTGTGAGTATCGACAAGCAGTATCCAGGCCAAGCGTGGAAGGTGATGAACGCGCTGTGGGGAATGGGGCTCATGTCGCTGGCGAAGGTGATAGTCGTAGTGGACAAGGACGTCAACGTTCGCGATCCGGATGAGGCGTGGTGGGTGGCGCTGAACAACATCGATCCCGAACGAGACACCCGGTTCACCATGGGCCCGATCGACGTGCTGGATCACTCGTCGCGGGCGTTTACCTATGGATCGAAGATGGGAATAGACGCGACCGCCAAGTGGAAAGAGGAGGGCTTTGATCGCGAGTGGCCGACGAAAATAGTCATGGATGATGAAACCAAAGCCCAGGTGGACACCATGTGGTCTGATCTGGGAATCTCGTTGACGTCTCGTGAGTAATCAGCAAAGGGCTCGGCTGCTCCTTCGTTACGCCAATCTCGTAAAGCTCCCGCACACTGTGTTTGCCTTACCATTCGCCTTGCTGGGTGTGGTCTACGGGTCGTGGCACGCTTCTGTGACATGGGGCCGATTGTTGCTGGTGATCGTAGCGTTCACTGCTGCGCGGTTTGCTGCCATGGCATTCAATCGCGTCGTGGACCGGAAGATGGATTCACTCAACCCGCGAACCAGACGCCGCGAACTTCCCGATCGGAATCTGACGGTCGTGCAAGTGGTGGTTTCAGTGATAGCCGCCGGCGCCGTGTTTATCGGAGCTGCGGCCTTGCTGAACCCGCTCTGTTTCCGGTTGGCTCCCTTCGCCCTGGTGTGGATTCTGACCTATAGCTACACCAAGCGTTTCACGAGTTGGTCACATCTTTGGCTTGGCGCCTCACTCGCCATCGCACCGGCGGGCGGCTACATAGCTGTGACCGGTGCCTGGAGCGAGCCGTGGTGGACGCTTCCAGTCATGGCGATCGCGGTGATCACATGGGTGGGCGGCTTCGACATGTTCTACGCGCTCCAAGATGAGCGCTTTGACCGCGAGCAGGGCCTCAAGAGCGCGGTGGTCTTGCTGGGCAAGGCCCGCAGCATCATGCTCGCGAAAGCGCTCCACGGGGTCACCATTGTTGCGCTCGTGGCGTTTGGTCTGTGGACGGGTTTTGGCCCCGTGTATCTTGTTGGTGTGGGAATCGCGGCTGCCGTTCTGGTCTGGGAACACCAACTCGTCCGGCCGAACGATCTGAGCAGGCTCGATGCGGCCTTCTTTACGATGAACGGCGTCATGAGCATTATTGTTTTTCTCGGAGCTCTAGGAGATAGACTGTTATGAGCGCGTTCTTGGTTCCAGGCGGGAAGAGCCCGTTTCCGCGAAAGAAGGTGGACAAGGGGTTGCCGAAGCCTCCCTCCCACATCCCATGGCCGGTTCGTAAGCCGAATTCGGAAGGGGGCTGTTTTCCCAGCGGCGGCATACCGGGCAAGCCCGCGCCGGGGATGCCGGTGCGTCACCCCAGGAAGTCGCCGACCCCGAATCGGAGAGGTCGTTGACACGACCTTGGGTTCTGGCAATTACAGGTGCGTCTGGTGCGCCATATGCGGTTCGTCTGCTTGACGTTCTCGTCGCTCATCAAATTCCGGTTCAACTCATCGTGTCGCAGCACGGGTGGCGGCTCCTCGATGTCGAGGCAGGCATCGGCTCAGAAGCGGAACTCCAAGCCGCCACAGGAGGGAAGTGGCCCAACGTCGTCGTCTTCGCAGACGATGAGCGCGGCGCGACCCCGGCTTCTGGTTCGGCAGAGAGTGCGGGCATGGTCATTTGCCCCTGCTCGATGGGGACTGTGGCAGCAGTCGCCGGTGGAACCAGCCGTTCGCTTGTCGAACGTGCGGCTGACGTAGCCCTCAAGGAACGCCGGCCGCTGATTCTCGTGCCTCGCGAGACTCCCCTTTCCCTGATACACCTCCGCAACCTCACGACTGTCGCCGAAGCCGGCGCTACCGTGCTCCCGGCTGCCCCTGGCTTTTATCACCGGCCGACTGAAGTGGGCCAGCTCGTGGATTTCATCGTTCAGCGTGTCGTTGACCACATGAAGCTCGACTTGACGTTCGTGACCCGCTGGCGCAGCGGTGAATAGATGCGCCTCGGCATCATCTCCGACACGCACGGCAGGCTTCCCAACACGGTGTTCGAGATCTTCAGCCAGGTAGACCACATCCTTCACGGAGGCGATGTAGGAAAGGCCGACGTCTTGACAGAACTGGAAACGTTGGCGCCGGTCACGGCCGTGTACGGAAACGTTGACGGATTCGAGATTCGGGAGTGCTGCCCGCAAGTGGCGAAGCTAGAGTTGGACGGGTTCTACGTTACCGTGACGCACGGCGATCAGTTCGGCACGCCGAACCCACAATCGCTACACAAGTCGTTTCTGGAAGCCGAGATAATAGTGTTCGGACACACGCACCAACCGCTGTTGGAGCTGGTGGACATGACAGTGACGGTGATGAACCCGGGTTCCGCAGGTGCACCGAGAAAGGGAATCCCAGCCTCCGTCGGTATCATGGAGCTGGAGCCGGGAATACCTCCGAGGGCGAGGTTGGTGCCGTTGGGGTGAGAGGGGAGAGGGCCCCGCCCAACCACCTCATGACAGGAGTGGGGCTGGGTGGCCCTCTCCCCTCTCCCCTCTCCCCTCTCTCACCCTCCACCCCCCAACACAACGACAAAGTACACGCCGAACGCGGCCAGCAGTAATGCGCCATGCACCCTCGTGACATGCTTGCTCAGCCACAGGATCGGGAAGAGCGCGGCGCCGAATCCCAGCATGACCCAGTTGTCGAGGCTGATGGCCCGGGGATCCACCGGAACTGCGAACACGAAGCTGGTGAGGCCGAGCACTGCTAGCACGTTGAAGAGGTTGGAACCCATCAAGTTGCTCAGTGCGATTTCATGCTCACCGCGCCGGGCGGCTACGATGGAAGTGACCAGCTCCGGCAAGCTCGTTCCCATGGCGATGATGGTGAGGCCGATGACGCGTTCGGAGACTCCCATCGATTTCGCGATGGTCACCGCACCCTTTACCAGGAATTCAGCACCGATCCACAACCCGACGATCCCGGCGACCACGTATGCGATGCCGAGACCCCAAGCGCGACCGCGGTTGCCACCGTCGGGATGCAGGCCCTCGATCTCCGCCTTGCGGGAGGAGTGGTCCGCCGGCCCGGCTGCCCGGGTGTGCAGGACGGTTAGCACGATGAACAATACGAGCCCGAAGAGCAGCACTGCCCCGTCGATCCGGCTCATCAATCCGTCCCGGGCCATGAACAGGAACAGCACCAACACCGCGAACATGCCGGGATGCTCCAGCAGCCGCGTATTGCGGGAGATCAAGACCGGCTTCACCAGGGCGGCCCCCGCGAGAATGACGGCGATGTTGAAGATGTTGGAACCCACGACGTTGGCGTACGCTATGGCAGTCGATCCTGCCGCCGCGGCGTTGACGCTCACGGCAAGCTCCGGAAGGCTCGTGCCGAAGGCAACTACGGTAAGGCCCACGACTGCCGTGGAGATCTTGGCCAAAAAGGCGATCGACACAGCGCCGCGCACGATGTAATGCCCGCCGGTTGCCAGGATGATGAAACCGGCGCCGAGTTGGACGAACGCTGTCAGCATCGTGCCTCGAGGTGTGGCAACAGTTTGGAGTTTTGTGTCATCTGTTCAGGCTGCCGTGGTCACTTGGCTGACCACTCGGAAAGAGGTACGGTCCGGCGCATCGCGCTCGGGTGAGTCTTGAACCACCGCAACAAGAGGAGCATCTCGTCCATGTCCGACACGGGCAAAGGAACATCGCTGGGTTCCCCGGTCCGATGTTCCGCGACCACTGCGCGGAATGCCTCACGCTCGATCGGTGTCGTGGGGGCGGGAGCCACCGCGCGCACCGTCGCGCGTCGAATAAGGTAAACGCGGTCGTCGCCATGCGACCCCGGGTCGTGGTACACGAAGCTCAGCGATTCTATGGCATTGCGCGCCTGCGTGGATGCTCGCAGCAGCCACTCTAGGGCGTCGAAACGGTCTCGCCACCACGCAGCGCGTTCGAACTGCCGTGCTTCGCTGGCCGCCTGCATCTCTGCGACCACACGGTCCAAGGGAGTGAGACGGCGGCCCTCCAGAAAGTCTATCGTGGTCGCCATCTGCGTGCGGTACTCGCTCTCGCTGACCAGCCCGGCACAGGGTCCGCTGCAGGTTCCGAAATCGAATCGCATGCACGCCGCACGCTGGTGCAGCCGAAACAAATCCCCCTGCTCGGCGAAATTGACCGGCATCGAGAGAGCGCAGTCGCGCAAACCGAGAAGATCGTTGAGAACCTTGACGCCGGCGCGCACTCGTTCGGCGCTGGTGAAGGGCCCGTAATGACGAACGTCTCCCGCACCCGGCCGGGACCCCACGAGCAGTTTGGGCGCCGGCCCGCCACTCACTTTGATCAACACGGCCCGGCGCGTGCGGTTCATGCGCACGTTGAAAACCGGTCGGTGCCGCTTGATGTCCCGCAACTCAGCGAGGTACGCTCCGAATTCGGACGACACATACCTCCACTGAATATCCGCTGCCGCGTGCAAGATTCTGGCGGCTTTGTCCTCCGGGTACCGAGCGCGGAAATACGAGAGGAGGCGCGTCCGCACCGTCTTGGCCTTCCCAACATAAATCACCTGTCCACCATGGCTCAACATGCGATACACGCCCGGTCGATCCTCGGCGAAGTTGTGCACGCGCCGCCGCAACCAGTCGAGATCGGCGTTGGGAAGCGCTAGCGCAGGCATTGAGGCGGGGATCGACGACTCGATAGATGAACGCGCGTTCACCTTACCGAGACATGGCCTGGCAGCGCCAGCAAAAGGTGGTGGCGCGCCCGTCAATCGCGTGCGTGGTTGCGAGAGTGGTGCGGCAACGAGGGCAGGGCTTGCCGCCGCGCCCGTACACGAGGAGCGTGTGCTGGTACGATCCGCTGCCGCCCCTGCCGTTGCGGTAGTCGCGGATCGTCGTGCCGCCGGCGCGAACTGCCTGGCGCAGCACATGTCTCACTGTTCGGTACAGCCTGCGGAAGTCATCACTAGAGAGACGATTGGCCGGTCGGGAAGGGTCGATCCCGGCGCGGAACAGCGCTTCGTTGGCGTAGATATTCCCGACGCCGGCAAGTCGGCGCTGATCCATGAGAGCCTTCTTGATCGCCTGTCTGGTGCCCGACAGCCGCTGGATGAAATGACGGCTGTCGAATTCGTCGGCCAGGGGTTCGGGACCGATAGCGGCAGTATAGGTCTGCCAGGCTCTTTCGTCCAACAACGAGATCGTGCCCAGCCGACGCACGTCGCTATATACCAACAGCTGTCCGTTCCCGAGGCCGGCCCGCAGCACCACGTAGCGCTGCTCATCAGCGCGCAAGCGACGGTCGTAAACGATCAACGATCCGGTCATGCGCGGTTGGATGACCATACGTTCACCACTGGCGAGGAGGATCACCACATGCTTGGCCCGCCGGGTCACATCGGCTATGCGGTTGTTCCGAAGAATCCGTAGGAGTTTCCGCGCAGACACGCCGCGGAGCACGTCGTTCTTGAACAGCTGAGGGTTTCTGAGAGGCCGCCCGCATAGCAGCGGGGCGAGATCCCTGACGATGGTCTCGACTTCAGGAAGCTCCGGCACGAGCTATCTCCCGCCATCCGATATCACGCCGGAACACCTTCCCCTCGAACTCGACCGCGTCCACGAGCCGGTGGCTCGCCGCTAGGGCGGTGGGGACGTCGGGGCCGATTCCCGTGGCACACAATACGCGTCCTCCGGAGACACGCAGCGTACCGTCCGCGTCATCGGTCCCAGCTTGGAAGAGCACCGTGTCTGATGGTAACTCTGACGGGAGAGTGATTGGGGCTCCCTTCTGGGGCGCTTCGGGATATCCGGGGGCAGCCATGACCGTCGTAACGGCCACCCGGCGCGGTTGTGCTGCAATTGGCTGTGGGGGTGCCCAGCGCTCACCGGAAGCTATGCTCCAGAGCTGGTCGGCCAGCCCCTGACTCGCGATAGGAAGCACCACCTGAGCCTCCGGATCACCGAACCGGCAATTGAATTCCACGACCGAAGGGTCTCCTTCTTTCGATACCATGAGACCGGCGTAGAGCACGCCGCGATAAGGCGTTCCCCGATCCGCGAGCTCTCGCAGGGTGGGTTTGATGACCTCCTTGTCGATTCGCTCGAGCAGGATCTCGGTGGCGATGCTCACCGGCGCATAAGCTCCCATGCCGCCGGTGTTAGGGCCTAAGTCCTTTTCTTTCAGTCGTTTATGATCCTGTGAAGCCGGAAGCGTGAAGGTGTTCTCACCGTCGGTCAGCGCAAACACGGAGAGCTCTTCGCCCTCCAGGAACTGCTCCACCAGCACTTCCCTACCCGCATCCCCAAAACGTCCGGCGAATATCGCAGACAGTGCCAGGCACGCCTCTTCACGGGACGAGCACACGACCGCCCCCTTGCCGGCGGCCAATCCGGACGCCTTCACTACCAGCGGTTCGTCGTGCGTGGCGACGTAGTCGAGGGCCTCTTGCTCGTCCGTGAAGATGTGGGTGGTGGCGGTGGGTACGCCGGCTTTGGCCATGACGTCCTTGGCAAAGGCCTTTGATGCTTCGATCTGCGCCGCGGCTTGGGTGGGGCCAAAAGCGTGGTGTCCAGCGGCGTTGAGGTCATCCACCAGGCCGGCGGCCAACGGAGCCTCCGGGCCGATCACTGTAAAATCGATGTTCTCCCGCCGGACGGCCTCCAGGATCCCGGAGTGATCGCTCGGTTTCACCGAAAGGTTGGTGGCACAATTACGGGTACCGGGGTTCCCCGGGGCACAAAAGACGGTGGCGGTCGGGAAGAGGGCCCAACAGAGGGCATGCTCCCGGCCGCCACCGCCGACGACGAGTATTCTCACTTGTTCGTTGCGTCTTTGAACGCCTGGGTGAACGCCTGTCCGGCCTTCTTGGCAGCTTCTAACACCTGCCCCACCGTTTCCTTGGCCTCACGTCCATAATAACCCGCGGCCTCACTGATGTCCCCGGTCAAGGGACGATCCTCTGCCTCGGCGCCGCGGTGGGTGTACTGGCCATCCACGACGATCTTGTCGTATTCTCCTTCGTCGATCCACTTCTGAAGCTCGGCGGCCCTGATCGAGCTGAAGGGGTGATCGAGGTCGAGAGTGTTCAATATCTTGTAGATCGTATCCAAGGGGCCGCCACCCTCGGCGTACTCCTTGGCCTGCTCCATGTAGACATCCAGATCCATCGCACTCGTGTCTCCGCCACCCGCGAACTTCATGTTGAGGCGGAGAGAGTCTTCGCGACTCTGACACGCCAGCAAACCGGCGCGGTCCGAAGACAGCTCACTCTTGCGGTACCACTCCATGAGGGCGAGGCGGATCGGAAGCAGTGCGAGCCCAGCCAGGAATGGCAGGTTGGCGAAACCGAACAGCACAATGAGGTATAGGATCGTGTGGTAGAGAGCGTGACCGCTCATCACATGCCCGAGTTCATGTCCGAGAACGACACGCTGCTCATCGTCGTTGAGTAGGCTCATGGTGCCCGAATGGATGACGATGAAGGGCTCGTCGAAGCCCACCGCCATCGCGTTCGCGATGGGTGTCTGGGAGACGTAGAGTTCCACGTCTTTTTCCCAATCGAGCGTGGTTTTCACATCGGCCAGCATGCTGTGAAGCCTGGGGAACTGCTTGGGGCCCACCTTCACGGCGTTTGCCTGGAAGATCAAGCGGACTCCCTGTTCGCCACCGATGAAAGCGAGAATCTTCTTGACGGCCGTGTCGAACCCAGGGACGGCCCGGAGGCCCTGAAGCGCCGCTCGGTCCGCCGGGTGCTCCCAGCTCACGGGGGCGATGCCTGTCAAGATCTTGCGTGGTCGGTCGGTCGGAACGCCGGTCATGTGTGTGCCTCCAAGTCGAGAGTGCGCGGCGGTAACTGAAAATAGCGCTGTGCTTCATCGTACGCGCTGTCTACGTCGCGGTTTCAGATTGTGACGCCCTTCTACCCTGCACCCTCCATGGCCTGTTCCAGGTCAGCCAGAAGGTCGTCTGCGTTCTCGATGCCCACCGAGATCCGCACCAAGCCTTGGCTCAATCCCATGGACTCGCGCAAGCTGGCTGGCATGGACGCGTGGGTCATCGTCGCGGGATGTCCTATGAGGCTCTCGACCCCTCCCAGCGACTCCGCCAAGGCGAAGAGCCTGGTGCCCTCAGCCACGGCTCGGGCCGCATCGAAAGATCCCATGTCGAAGGATATCATCCCGCCGAACCCCTGCATCTGCTTGCACGCCAACTCGTGTTGAGGGTGATCGGGCAGGCCGGGGTAATACACGCGCCTCACTCGAGGATTTTCCACGAGCCACTGTGCCAGGCGCCGCCCGCTTTCGTCGTGCCTCTTCATGCGAAGCGCCAGCGTCTTGGTGCCGCGCAGGGTGAGCCAGCAGTCGAACGGCCCGGGGACGGCGCCAGCCGCGTTCTGTAGGAACGCCAGCCGTTCGGCCACGTCATCGAGCGATGTGAGCACGGCGCCGCCGACCATGTCGCTGTGGCCGTTGAGAAACTTGGTCGTGGAGTGAACGACGATGTCGGCGCCGTGCTCCAGAGGACGCTGAAAGATCGGTGTTGCGAACGTGTTGTCTACGACGACGAGCAGATCCCGGGCGGCGGCGAGTTCCGCTACGGCCCTGAGATCTACCAGTCGCATCATGGGGTTCGTGGGGGTTTCGACGTAGATCATTTTGGTGGCCGACGTGATCGCGCGCTCGAAATTCTTGGGGTCGCGCTCGTCGACGAACGTGAAACTCATGCCAAAGCGCTCGAGTACCTGAACCATGAGGCGGTGCGATCCGCCATAGAGGTTCTCGCCCGAGACGACGTGATCTCCCGAGGACAACAGCTTTAGCACCGCCTCGGTCGCCGCCATTCCCGACGAAAACGCAAACCCGTGCTGTGCCCCTTCGAGGGATGCCAAATTTCTCTCCAGCGCGTCGCGAGTGGGATTGCGGGTACGGGCGTATTCGAAGCCCTTGTGCTCACCGAGCTTCTGTTGGACGTAGGTCGAGGTCTGGAAGATCGGCGTCATGATGGCGCCAGTGGAGGGATCGGGCTCCTGGCCCGCGTGGACGGCGCGCGTCGCAATGTCGAATCGGAGATCGTCGGCGGAAATGTGGGTCATGGCTGTCGTGTGAAGGCTCAACTCAAACTAACTACCCCAATGCCTCTCCACCCACACTTCTCCGGGCGGAAAGGCGGAAAGGCGGAAAGGCGGGGAACCTCTCCCCTCTCCCCTCTCCCCTCTCCCCTCTCCCCTCCCACCTCCCCCCCTTACCTTACGCCGAATGACCGACACTCTCATCGTAAGTGTTTCCGGAGTCCGAGGCATCGTCGGCAAGGATCTCACGCCCGAACTCGTGAGTCGCTTTGCGTCGGCAATGGGAATCTTGGTGTTGCAGTCAGGGGGGAGGAAGGTTGTGCTTGCCCGGGACTCGCGCACGTCGGGCCCGATGTTTGCGGCGGCGGCGGCAGCGGGCTTGGAGTCTGTGGGGTGTGCCGTCATAGATTGCGGCATGATTCCCACGCCCACCGCCCAGTTAGCCGTGGAGCACCACGGGGCCGGGGGGGGGGTCGTAGTAACTGCAAGCCACAATCCGATCGAATGGAACGCGCTGAAGTTCGTGGGCGCCGACGGCATTTTTCTGAACAGCGAGACGGGCGGAAAACTGCGCTTGCTGGCGGAAGGTGCCTTGCCGGAGCGCGTGGACCGTGGCGACGGGGCAGAGAGCGAGACGGATGGGGAGGCCATTGCGCGGCATTTGGACGGTGTGCTCGGGCTCTCGACCCTCGATTTGGAGCGCATCCGCAAGCGGCGATTCGTTGTGGCGCTCGATTGCGTCAGGGGAGTCGGCGGAACGATCATGCCGGGTTTGCTGGAAGCCCTGGGTTGCCGGGTCGTTGGAATGGAGCTGGAGACCGACGGTCGTTTCACTCGTCCGCCCGAGCCGGTGCCAGAGAACCTGAGTGGTCTGAGCGCATTGGTGCGGGACAGCGGGGCCGATCTGGGTATGGCGATCGACCCGGATTGTGACCGGATGGCGCTCACAGACGAAAATGGCCGTCCGATCGGTGAGGACTACACCTTGGCGTTCGCGGTGCGGGTGGTGCTGGCGCAGGCACCGGGGCCCGTGGTTGTGAACCTCTCGACATCGCTTATTGTAGACGACGCAGCCCGGGAATTCGGCAGCGACGTTTTCCGGGCGCCTGTTGGGGAGGCGCATGTGGCCCGGGCGATGCTCGACCGGGGAGCGGTAGTGGGTGGGGAAGGCAACGGGGGCGTCATCCTGCCCGAGCTTCACTTTGGCCGAGATGCCCCGGTGGCTGCGGCGCTCGTGCTACAGCTGCTGGCGGTGACGGAGCGTACAGTGTCGCAAGTGGTGGACGCGGCGCCGCGTTATACGATCGTGAAGGCCAAGGCCCCTCGGGGCGGAGACTTGCAGGCGACGTACACAGCACTAGAGGACAGGTTCGGGGATGCCTCGGTGGACCGCACGGACGGTATCAGGCTCGCGTGGGGCGACAGCTGGCTCCACGTTCGGCCTTCGGGCACCGAACCGATTGTTCGGCTGATCGGGGAGGCGCCATCCCCCGGGCGTGCTGAGGAGTTGGTAGCCGAGGCCCGAAACATTTTCGAGAGGTCGTGAAGGCTTCGTAACTGTTGGCCTTTCGCTTGTGATGCAATCGGATTAGAGAAACCTATGTGCGGAATCGTTGGGTACACCGGTCATCGAGCAGCGGCACCGCTCATCATGGACGGGCTCAAGAGGCTCGAGTACCGCGGGTATGACTCGGCCGGGTTAGCCGTTGTCCTAGACGGCCGGCTCGAGATCGACAAGGCGGCGGGCAAGCTGGCGGTGCTGGCGAGCCGGCTGCCCACCGACGGCCACACCGGCACACTGGCGCTGGGGCACACCCGTTGGGCTACGCACGGCGCGCCCAACGACGTGAACGCGCATCCGCACACCGATACCGATGGGACGATCGCGGTTGTTCACAACGGCATCATCGAGAATGCTGCGGCGCTGCGGGCCTGGCTCTCGGAGCGCGGTTGTCGGTTTCGGTCCGAAACCGATACCGAGGTGTTGGCGCATCTCATTAGCGAGCTGTACACCGACTCGCTCGAGGCGGCGGTCGCCGAGGCCCTGCGAAGGGTGGAAGGCACGTACGGTTTGGGGGTGATTTCCACGCACGAGCCAAACACACTTGTTGCGGCGAGGTTGGGTTCGCCGCTGTTGTTGGCCTTGGGCGACGGTGAAAACTTCATAGCGTCCGATGCCGCCGCTGTCGTGGAGCACACGCGGTCGGTCGTTTATTTGGACGATGGGGAAGTCGCAGTCCTCACGCCGGACAACTACCACATTGTCGACCTCGATAAGACGCGCGTGGAGAAAACCGTGTCAGTGGTGGACTGGGACCTCGAAACGATAGAACGTGGCGGCCATGCCCACTTCATGATCAAAGAGATCCTCGAGCAGCCAGAAGCCATTACGAACACGATGCGTGGTCGGCTCCTCGAGGAGGAGGGGACCGCCAGGCTCGGTGGCATCGACATGACGGACGAACAGCTTCTCGAGATCGACCGTGTGGTGCTCACCGCGTGTGGTACATCGTGGCATGCCGCGCTGATCGGTGAATACATGCTCGAAGAGCTTGCTCGAATCCCGGCGGAGGTTGAATACGCCTCCGAATTCCGCTACAGGGAGCCGCTAGTAGACAGCCGTACGTTGGTGATAGGCCTCTCACAGAGTGGCGAGACGGCGGATACGCTGGCCGCCCTGCGGGAAGCCAAGAAGCGCGGAGCCAGAACGCTGGGGATCGTGAACTCGGTGGGCAGTACGATCGCCCGTGAGGTGGACGGGGGAACTTACATCCATGCGGGTCCCGAGATCGGCGTGGCGAGCACGAAGGCGTTCACGTGCCAGGTCGTCGCACTAGCACTGCTTACGCTGCGGCTCGGCAGACTACGCACGATGTCGTTGTTGCAGGGCCGCAAGATGGTCAAGGCGCTGCGTCGCTTGCCGCAGCAAGTTCGGCAAGTGTTGGGGCACAGCAAGGAAATTGAAAAGCTCGCGGACACGTACGCGCTGGCGCAGAACGCGTTGTTCCTCGGGCGTGGGTACAACTTTCCTGTTGCGCTGGAAGGGGCGTTGAAGCTCAAGGAGATCTCTTACATTCATGCAGAGGGTTACCCCGCCGCCGAGATGAAGCACGGGCCCATCGCACTCATCGATGAAATGATGCCGGTGATCTGTGTCGCGCCAAGTGACGCGGTGTATCAGAAGATCGTGTCGAATGTGCAAGAGGTTAAGGCGCGTCGTGCTCGCATATTTGCCGTCGTCACCGAGGGTGAAGAGGAGATCACCAGCCTCGCCGATCAAACGGTCACCATACCAAAAACCATCGACTGCCTCACGCCGGTCCTGAGCGTGATACCGCTTCAGCTGCTGGCCTATCACGTCGCGGTGCGGCGTGGATGCGACGTCGACCAGCCCCGCAATCTCGCCAAGTCTGTAACGGTGGAGTAGGATTCCATGAGGGTCGTGGTCCAGAGGGTCGCTCGCGCTTCCGTCACGATCGACGGCAAGGTTGTCGGCTCCATCGGCCGGGGTCTTCTCGCCTTGGTGGGTTTTGCGCCGGGTGACGGTCAGACAAGTATCGATTGGATGGCCAACAAGCTCGTTGGACTCCGCGTTTTTGAAGATGACGAAGGCAAGATGAATCGATCGGTCGTCGACGTGGACGGCGGGGTGTTGGTCGTGTCGCAGTTCACTCTGTACGGGGACGTCTCCCGGGGGCGCCGGCCGTCGTTTGTCCACGCTGCAGGACCGGACGAAGCGATTCCGTTGTACGAAGCGTTCGTGAGGGCGCTGCGGAGTCGGAACGTGCCCGTGGAGACCGGCGAATTCGGTGCCATGATGGGAGTAGAACTGGTAAACGACGGACCGGTGACGTTGGTGATCGACCGATGAATACCGCGACTTTGGTGTTGGCGTCGCGCTCTCCCCGGAGGCGTCAGCTGCTGGAGATGCTTGGCATCTCGCATGTGGTGGATCCCGTAGAAGTCGACGAACTGCCCCGGTCCGGCGAAGACCCGGAGCGCTATGCCGTACGGCTGGCCCGGGAGAAGGCACTGGCCGGCAGTAAGAGACACCCTGACATCTGGGTGCTCGGGGCCGATACGGTGGTGGTTCTCGACGGAAGGATTCTGGGGAAGCCGAAATCGCCCACCGCCGCAGAGGATATGCTGCTGGAGCTGGCTGGCAATCGCCATCGAGTAGTCAGCGCCGTGGCATTGGCTCGCGGAGACGACATGCATGGCGCATGCGACGTCACCTCCGTTTGGATCCGACAGATGACTCGCGAAGGGGTGCGAGCTTACGTCCGAACAGGCGAGCCGTTGGACAAGGCAGGCTCCTACGGCATCCAAGGACTGGGCGCCGTATTGGTGGATCGCATAGAGGGAGATTACTTCTCCGTGATGGGCTTGCCGTTACGATTGGTAGTGGATTTGATGAGCGCCGCCGGGATTCCCTACAACTTCACCTGATACACCGGAACAGTCTCGGACTTGCCTTTCAACTCCAGAGGCTCCAACGCCTCGACCTCGGGCGGCGCCTTGAGAACGTTGTAGAACGGTTCGGAGATGATAACCTGCCCGCCGCCGGCCTTCGAGCACAACCGTGAAGCAATGTTTACGGGGTCGCCAATCACGGTGTACTCCATCCGCTGTTCGCTGCCGATGTTGCCTGCGAACACCTCGCCGAAGTTGATCCCGATTCCGATCTCGACGTGCGGCTTACCCTCGGAACTCCACTTCTCGTTCAGTTCGCGCAAAACGGCCATCATATCGATCGCTGCCTGCATGGCGCAGTCGGCGGCGTCGTCGCTCGCCACCGGTGCCCCCCACAGAGCCATGAGGGCATCACCCATGAACTTGTCGAGCGTTCCACCGTGCTCGAATACGATCCCCACCATTTCTGTGAAGTACTCGGTAAGCAGCGATGCGATGTCGTCCGGGCTCATTTTCTCTGACATCGGCGTGAATCCGCGGATGTCCGAGAAGAACACCACTACCGGTCGCTTGGTGCCGCCGAGCTGAACCATTCCCTTCTGGCTCGCGATCTGCTCGACGAGGTTGGGAGCGAAATAGCGCTGGAAGTTGGACAAAACGACCGCCTCGCGGGCCAATCGGTCGGAAAGCTGACTGTTCTCGACAGCCACCGCGGCGATGCCGGAAAACGCCATGAGGAATTCCAGGTCCTCATCTCCGAACGAGTTCGTCGCGGTCATGTTGTCTACGTAAATGAGCCCGAGTACGCTCCCCTCGCTTCCCATGAGTGGTGCCGACATCGCGCTCCTCACGCTCTGCATCAATATTGACTGACCCGTGAAGCGCTCGTCTGCCGCAGCGTTGTCGGTGAGGATCGCCAGCCGTTCGTCTACGCAGCGCTGCGCAATCGACCGCGGAACGTGCCGGCTACCTGATTGGTCACCCAGACGGTTGCGCGAAGTTCTCGGAATCAGCTCTCCAGAACCCGACTCGACCATGAGGATTGATACCCGGTCTACGTCCATCACCTGGAAAGTGATGTCGACGATTTTCTCGAGCAGCCTGTCGACATCCTGTTGCTTCGCCAACTCCTTCGAAATGTCGAGCAGGAGGCTCAGCTTGGTCACCTCCTTGATCTCCGAGGAAGCCTGATCTGTCTCGCCGCTCAGTCTCGCGACCTGCTGCTCTAGGCTGTCCACCTCCGGCACCGGAACCTGCCGTATGATCGTCGCTTCCGGAGCACTCTGGGGAGAAGCGAACGCCTCCGCATGAGGCGGAGAATCGGCGAGGATCTCTATCAGCTTGAATGCGACCTTGCCGAAGGTCAGCATGTCACCGTCCTTGACAACCATCTCGGAGACCCGGATCCCGTTCACGAACGTTCCGTTGCTCGAGCCGAGGTCGCGTACGGTCAACCCCTGGGCCGTATAGACCAGCTCGGCATGACGCCGCGACACGGTGGGATCGTACACAGGCAAATCCGTCGTGACCGCCCGGCCCAAGACAATCGTCTGGCCGGTGGTGATGTCGACCGAGTGTTCCCCGTTGGTGCTTAGGAGATTGAAGGTTGCCAACAGATCTGCTCCTGAGGCGGTCAATATGGTTGGGGAGTGGCAGGAAGGGAAAGGGGAGTGTGGTGCGATGCCGGCCGACTACCTCGGGGCCGCCAGCAGATACGAGCCGCTCCCCGCCACGGTGCCCTCAACGGAATCATTCCCGGAAGGCCCCGAGTTCGGAACTACCTCCCACCTGCCGGGACCCGTCTCCCGCCACAGGTCCAGGGCGGCAGCATAGGCCGCGTGGTCCAGGTATGTTGAGGACCCGTCGGCGACGCTCAGGTCACCGTAGCGGCCAAAGGACAGATTCGCCGTGGCGCCACAGCCGCTCGTGAGGGTCAGGCCGAGGGGGGACAACGTGAACCCGTACTGCCCTGGGGCTGGGCGTAGGGTGACCAATACGGAATCTCCCTGCCCCAGCGTCTGACCGTCGACCGTTGCCAGGCACGAGGTCGGAAACTCGATGGTGAGAAAGGGCGTGTTGAACTCATCGCCATGAACGATCGAGCGGGCCGTGATCTTGGAGTTGAACACGTGGAACACGGCAGTTGGCGGAGACGGAGCGGTGGGCTGCTGGGCCAGAATCAGGAGTTCGGAGACCGCCAGAACCTGTGCTTCGGGGTTCAGGACATCACCGCATCCGGCCGTCAGGGCGGAGGCCATGGTTGCCGCCAGGGCCTGCCACCGCAATATTCGGAGGGTTGGAGAACCGTACGCGCCCCGCAGGCATTCGGTTTGGTGCAACCGGGACTCCTGTATCATGGGCTTGGTGGAAATCCTCCCTTCTCAGGGTCGTCGGCAACCGTGCACCGGACGCGGGGCGTCCCCTCGCGTTCGGCGCGTCACCGGCAGAGAGTGGTACCCCTGACCTGCCGGTCTTGGTTCCCAGAGCTGGCTGTGGTGACTCCGGGCAATGTGTCCCGTGGTCTGGGAGGGTAGGGGAGGGGGGGCGGTTGTCGGGTTTTCCGGCTGATTTACCTTGAATGTGCGAGGGGCGATCCCGCCGCGCATGTGGAGAAAGTTAGAGATTGGCCAAGTTTCGGGATGAATGGCTTGCCGGCACCATGAGGCAACTCCTCGGCGAAGATAAGTTGGAGGAACTCCGGATGAGCAAGCAGGCCGCTTCGTCGCTGTGGGAGACGGCCGTGTTGTGCGATATGGCCACGGACTCGGAGATCCTGAGTGCCCTCGCCACGCGGTTTCGAGTAAAAATTGCGGATTTGTCGCAGATGGAGCGTGCAGCCAAGGCCCTGGTCACGGAAGCGCAGGCCCGCAAGTATCACATCCTTCCCGTCCGGGGCACGGACTCCTATTTGGAGATCGCTACGGCGAACCCCTTCGACCTCGACTGTGAAAAGACCCTCGCTTTCGCTACGGGACGGGAGGTGCGCCTCCTCCTCGCCAGCCCGGCGGTGATCGCAGAGCGTATCGACGAGCTGTACCGCCCAGAGAACGTGATGGAGAGGATCATCGAGGGCATGGGCGATTCCAACGCCCAGATCACCATGCTCGACGAGAAGGAAGAAAAGGAAGAGCTGGTCATCTCGGAGGCGGAGGCGTCGCAGCGGCCGGTCGTGAGGATGGTGGATCTCATTCTGTCCGAGGGAATCCTATCGCGGGCCAGCGACATACACATCGAGCCGGAGGAGGGTGGTGTCGCCGTCCGCTACCGCATCGACGGCGTGTTGCGGCAGATCATGAAGATCCCGAGAGCGGCGGGGCTCCCATTGATTTCACGTCTGAAGATCATAGCATCGCTGGACATCGCCAACCGGCTCCGGCCCCAGGATGGGCGTGCCCGTGTGGTCGTGAACTCCGTCGCCATAGATCTTCGGGTGTCGACGCTGCCGGTTTCCCAAGGGGAGAAGGTCGTCATTCGAATCCTCGATTCGAGTCGGACGGTTCTCAGCCTGGACGCCCTCGGGTTCAGCGATGAAGAGGCGGCGTCCATTGAACAACTGCTGGAATTCCGGGATGGCATCATCCTAGTAACCGGGCCGACCGGGTCCGGAAAGACTACCACCCTGTATTCGGCCATCAGGCACATTCAGTCCGAGGGTGTCAACATCGTTACGGTGGAGGATCCTGTCGAGTACCGGCTGCCCGGCATCGTCCAGGTCCAGGTGCACGAAAAGGCCGGTCTCACCTTCGCAGCCGCGCTGCGATCGATCCTCAGACAGGACCCCGACGTGGTGCTGGTGGGTGAGATTCGCGATCTGGAAACCGCGGAAATCGCCGTCCAGGCCTCCCTGACCGGTCACCTCGTGTTGTCGACGCTTCACACCAACGACGCCGCAAACGCAGTCACCCGATTGGCCGACATCGGAGTGCAGGGGTTCAAGATCGGCTCCTCGCTTCGTGGCGTGGTGGCGCAGCGGCTAATGCGCACCCTATGCACGGCGTGTCGAGAGGAACGGTCCGAAGCTCCTGCGCGGAAACTCCAGGAATGGATTCCCGATGGCTCCAGTCTCCGGAGAGCGGTGGGGTGCCCCGAGTGTGCCATGACCGGATATCGGGGCCGCTTTTCCATCGTTGAGATCCTGAAAGTAACGCCCAGAATCGAGCGGCTGATTACCAGTGGTGCGACCGCCGACAAGATTGCGGATGCGGCCTCGGCGGAAGGCATGCGGTCGATGTGGCATAGTGGCCTGGCACATGTGATTGAGGGCGAATCCACCATCGAGGAGCTGCTCCGGGTAGTCGACATGCCGCAGGACGACGAAGTGAGGAACGGCGACGTTCGGGCTCGGCCGTCTGGCCCAGCCGGGCCGGCGACGGAGTCATCCGACGGGGAGAGTGCGCCGGCCGGCGTCGTGTCGCCTGCGGTGGCGACTCTTCGGGATCAGGTGACCGACCGGTTCGAATTGGTCGACGGAGTCTCGACCGTCGAAGAGGCGGGCGACGGCTCCGCCGGCATTCGAGTGCTCCTCGTCGACGACGAAAACCAACTGCGTCGGGTGATGCGAGACTTGCTGGAGCGGGACGGCTACACGGTGTTCGAAGCTAAAGATGGCGCGCAGGCGCTGGAGCAGGTGGACACGCATGCCCCCGACATTCTGGTTCTCGATCTCAATCTGCCGGGGTTGGACGGCTACGGCGTGATTACTCAACTACGGTCGCGCCAGGCCACCGCGGACCTTCCCATCATCGTGCTAACGGCCAAGGGCGACGAAGACAACGAGGTGAGGGTTTTCGAGCTTGGTGCCGATGATTTTTTGAGCAAGCCGTTCCGGGCCCGGGCCCTCTCAGCCCGGATTCAGGCCGTCTTGGCGCGAACCCGCCGCTAACGCTCTCACGAGTCTTTCACCTCCCTCCTGCGGGCGCTGTCCAGCGTCACCTGATCTTCCGTGGGCGCATTCGGCTTCACCCGTACGGACTTGGCGGGAATCCCCAAGTTGACGTGATAGGGCCGCACGTCTCGTGTGGCGAGCGCTACCGCACCCAGCATCGATTCCTCCCCGACCTTCACGCCTGCTAGGACGGTGGCGTGATAGGTGATTCGCACGCCGTCTTCGAGAATGGTCGTCGCGTTTGTAACGTCCAGCTGATCGGTGATGCTGTGGGTATGGCTGTAGATGTTCGCGTAATCGGCGATCGACACCCGATTGCCCAGCACGATGCCCCCCCGGTCGTCGAGCAGAACATGTCGGTGTACGGCGACGTCGTCGCCGACCTCCATCTGATAACCGAACGAGAACTCTACGTACTGGAAGCATTTGAAGTTCTTGCCACAGTGTTTGAAGATGTGCGATGCCAAGATACGGCGGAGCCGGACACCGACGGCAACGTTTCCTCCGCCGAGCAGCGAGCGGTCGAAGCTCTGCCACAGCCACAGGAGCGGTTTGACGCGGGCGTATTGCTCGGTGTCGATCTCATGGTAGTACTCGGGCTCCAGGGTGACGTTGTGGGGATCGAGGCCCAGCAGCGCGGCGCGAGTTGCGTGTGAGGTGGCCGGGTCTGCCACCAAGTCGTCGTAATTCCCCAGATCAGGGTAGTAGAGGTCGAGGAGAGTACGCCGGCACAGCTCGTAACGATCACAGCCGGGGTCCTGCAACTGCTCCTCGATGTCCCCCAACCATCGATCGATGATCCCAGCGAAAGGCTCTGGATAGGCGAGGGACCGCAACGGACGCAGCACCATGATTTACCCCCTCGGGTAGGTAAAAATACGGAGTTGACTGGCAGGATGACGGGTTGTTAGCTTTCACTGCGATGATATTGAAAATGATTCTCATTTGCAACTAGTGCCACAATCAACCTTACGAAAAGTCGCTGGACTGCATGTTCAAGACAACCAATAGCAGACGCACTCGACACGGCGCCACGCTTCTCTTCGCCCTTTCCTTCCTCGCAGCCGGCTTCGTATCCGCGGCTTTGGGTCAAGCACCACCCCCCACGGCCAGGTTGGTCGGGGTTGTCCTGGAAGCCGATTCCCGGGAGCCGCTGTCGGGCGCCTTCATCGAGGTCGTGCCACTCGATGTTCGGGCTCGCACCGACCGGCAGGGCCGCTACGAGTTGAGCGGGCTGCCGGCTGGCAAGTACACCGTCGTCGTTCGGATGATCGGACGCGTCGTGAGGCGGGAATCGATCGAACTGCGAGCCGGGGGAGAAACGGTTCTGGACGTCGCCCTGGAGGCAGGGGTAGTTCGCCTGCCGGCGATAGAAGTGCTGCGCAGCCGAACGGAGCTGGCCCGCAACCTCGACGACATTCCCGGCTCGGTTCACGTCATTGTCGGCGAGGAGATCACGCAACGGAACCCCTTCCACGATGTGCACCAAACCCTCCGTCGAGTTCCCGGCGTCAACATCCAAGAGGAAGAAGGCTTCGGCCTGCGACCCAACATCGGCCTGCGCGGGTCTGGATCGCAGCGCTCCTCCAAGATCACTCTCATGGAGGACGGAATCCTCATTGCGCCTGCTCCCTATGCCGCGCCATCTGCCTATTACTTCCCCGTCATCGGCCGGATGCACGGCATAGAGGTGCGCAAGGGGTCGAGTCAGATCAAGTACGGGCCGCGCACGGTTGGCGGGGCGATCAACCTGGTCTCCACACCTATTCCCGACGAGTTCCAGGCCCGTGCGGAGCTGGCGGGGGGCGCCCACGCCACCCGGCGTATCAACGCCATGGTCGGAGGCTCCCAACCCAACTTCGGTTGGATGGTTCAAGGGTATCGGATGGTGACGGACGGGTTCAAGAGGCTCTTGGAAGGGGGAACGGGCTTCGACATCGGAGACTACAACGCCAAGTTTCGGGTTAATACGGACCCTCGCAAGTCGACCTATCAGGAACTCGAGGTGAAGCTCGGCTACAACAGACAGCGCTCAGACGAGACATACCTGGGATTGACCCAAGCCGACTTCGCCGTGAGCCCCAATCTGCGGTATCCGGCTTCCCGACAGGACGTCATGAACGTCAAACACAGGCAGCTTCACGTCCGCTATTTCGTTCGCCCGGGTGGACATTTCGACCTCACGACTACCCTGTATCGCAACGAGACGGAAAGAAACTGGTACAAGCTCCAGAGCGTTGGGGGAACCAACATCAGCCGAATACTGGAGCGGCCCGGCGATTTCCCTGTGGAGATGACGGTGCTCCGCGGTGGCGATTCCGGCCCCGGCGACCTCAGAGTGCGGGCCAACAATCGCTCCTATTTCGCTCACGGCATTCAATCGGTCGTCGGTGTGCAGTTTGCCGGAGGGTCGGTCGGCCACGAGATCGAGATCGGTGCTCGGTACCACGAAGACCAGGAGGACCGGTTTCAGCATGAGGACGCCTTTCAGTTTGTGGCGAACCAGATGCAGCTTACGACGGCGGGCGCACCAGGAAGCCAGTCCAATCGCGTCAGCGACGCTAGGGCTCTAGCCCTCTTTGTCCAGGACCAGATCAGCTTCGGGCCGTGGAAAGTCACTCCCGGTGTTCGGTTCGAGACGATCGATTTTACCCGCACCGATTATCGGACGGACGATCCCGATCGCACCGCTCCCGATCGCGTGCGTGAGAAGAACGTGAAGGTGTTGATACCGGGAATCGGTGTGAGCTACGCGCTGCGCGACGATCTGCGGCTCTTCGGCGGTGTCCACCGTGGGTTCAGTCCACCAGGTCCCGGCGCGGATCAGGAAACTGAGGTCGAGTCGAGCGTAAACTACGAACTCGGCGCCCGGTACAATACCGGTGAGATGAATGCCCAGATCGTCGGGTTCTTCAACAACTATAGCAACATCCTCGGGGCCGCCACACTGGCCACGGGTGGGAGCGGTGTAGGGAACCAGTTCAATGGCGGGGCGGTGGACGTCTCCGGCATAGAAGCATCGGTGCAATATGCCCCGCTCGCCTTGAGGGGAGCAAATTTCACGGTACCGTGGGGTCTGACGTTCACTTACACGAAAGCAGAGTTCCAGACCTCATTCGACAGCGATTTTGAGTCGTGGGGATCGGTCGAGAAGGGTGACCGGGTGCCATACATACCCACCACGCAACTCAGCGCTTGGATCGGAGTTGAGCATAGGCGCTGGTCGGTCTCGGTGGGTGCGAACTATTCGGCGACGATGCGTACCGTTGCCGGTCAGGGGCCGGCGCGGGAAGACGAGGGTACGGACGCGTTTGCCGTGTTGAATGTGTCGGCGGACTACCGGCTTCGCCCGTGGAGTTCCCTTTACCTAACGGTGCAGAACCTCACCGGCGAGTCGTATGTCGTGGCTAGGCAGCCTGCGGGCGCCAGGCCCGGACTGCCGCGGACAATTCTTGGCGGGTTCAGAATTCGACGATAGTTGCCGCGGGAGAACGTGCAAATCGCCGCTTGCTACGCAGTTGCTGTCACTGTCGGCGTTGTCGGTTGGCGATTCTTGCGCGTTCCCTTTCGATCCGCCGGAGCGACCGCTCCCATTGGTCCGACCGCACCCTGTCGGACTCCACCGTGAACGGTTCCAACATCGCGATGCCGTTTTCGAACAGGTAAATGGCCGCGGCCGTTTCCCGTTGTGATACCCTGTGTTGATTCCACAGAGGGGTGATGGGGAGGATGGCGATCGGCCGGAAAAGCCGGTTGCGGCTGATGATGACCAACCGCTCGGGATCGAACTCGGCCTGGTCCTGCCTTCCGAAGACGGTGACAAGGAACGCTACGGGCTCGGTCACACCGAAGCGCTCCACGGACTGTCGTATTTCGTCGTCGCTGGCTTCCCGCAGCGAGTGCAGGGCGGCGTATGAGTCCGGTGCGAGCAAGCGGAGAATCAGCTCGTCTAGGGGCATGATGCGGAACTGCACGTTCCCCAGGTCCAGGCGCACCGCAATGTCTTCCTGACGCAGTGAGCCCAAGCCGGCCGGCGGCAAACCTTCGTCCTGCGATGTGGTATCCTGGGCGCGCGCGTGGTGGGCCGCGAAGGGCAGCGTACCGGCGGCGAATGCCATCAGGCACCCCCACTTCAAGGGGCTCACCATCAACTCCGCACCTCCGCCGCGAGGGCCAGTATCGCTTCCTCCAAGTCCTCGATCCCCTCCTTGGTTACGGCGCTGGTCATCACGGCTTGGTCTTCCGGAAGTCCGATCTCCCCTAGGATGCTGCGCATCCGTTCCGAGCGCTTGGCACGAGTGAGCTTGTCGCCCTTGGTGATCGCCACCAGCACCGGAATTTCCCACCCTGCCAGCTGGTCGCCCAACGCGAGATCCGCGGCAGAGGGGTTACGTCTGACGTCGAGCAGCCACACCAGTCCGGCAAGCGATTCTCGGGTTCGCAAGTACGTCTCTATCAGCTTGGCAAATCGGCTTCGCTCCGACTTCGAAGCCCGAGCGTACCCATATCCCGGAAGGTCCACCAAGTATAGCCGCTCGCCGATTCGGTAAACATTGCATTCCCGTGTCTTGCCGGGACTCTTACTGATTCGAGCGATGGCCTTTCGTCCTACGATGGCGTTTATCAGCGAGGACTTGCCGACGTTCGATCGGCCCAGAAACGCAACTTCCGGGAGGGATGGCTCGACTTGAAAATCGGCTGTTGGAAAGCTGCCGATAAAGGCGACTGGGTTCAGGCTTCCTTCCTGGTCGGCCGTTCTGTCACGACCAACGGTGGCCGCTCCTCGGTAATGCATTCTTTCGTAATCACGACTTCCCGAACATCATCCCGATTCGGGAGGTCGAACATGATGTTGGTCATCGTTTTCTCGAGGATGGCACGGAGTCCGCGTGCGCCGGTACCGCGCTTCACGGCCCGCTCGGCGACGGCGCGCAACGCCTCGGGGTCGAACGTGAGGCCGACCCCCTCCAGATTAAACAGTTTCTTGTACTGCTTCGTCAAAGCGTTCTTCGGTTCCAGCAGGATCTTGATGAGGGCTGACTCGTCGAGTTGCTCGAGCGGAACGGTGACTGGGAGACGTCCTACCAGCTCCGGAATGAGCCCGTAACGCAGCAAGTCGTCAGGCTCCACCTCTTCGTATGGGTTGGCCTTCATTTTCTCGACCTTGCCGCTGTCGATGTCCTCTTTGCCGAAGCCGATTTGTCGCCGGCCCGTACGCGCCTCGATGATTTTCTCCAGACCGTCGAACGCCCCGCCGCAGACGAACAAGATGTTCTTCGTGTCGATTTGGATATACTCCTGCTGCGGGTGCTTGCGCCCGCCCTGGGGGGGGACCGACGCAATAGTTCCTTCCAAGATCTTCAGCAGGGCCTGCTGCACGCCTTCGCCCGATACATCGCGCGTGATGCTCGGATTCTCGCTCTTCCGTGCGATCTTGTCGATCTCGTCTATGTAGATGATCCCGTGTTCGCAGTCGCTGACGTTGAAGTCACCGGCCTGCAACAACCGGACCAAAATGTTCTCCACGTCTTCGCCCACGTATCCTGCCTCGGTGAGCGTCGTCGCATCGGCAATAGTGAAAGGAACATCGAGAATTCGCGCAAGCGTCTGCGCGAGAAGGGTCTTCCCGACTCCGGTTGGACCCATGAGGAGGATGTTGGACTTTTCTAACTCGACATCGTCTTCACGGTTCGATTGGGAATTGATGCGCTTGTAGTGGCTGTACACGGCTACCGCTAGTGTCCGCTTTGCCAGCTCCTGGCCGATGACATACTGGTCCAGGACCTCCTTGATCTCCGCAGGCGTCGGAACGTGCGTTACCGCCTCGGCAACCTCCCGCTCCTCGTCCTCGGCCAGGATTTCGTTGCACAGTGCGATGCACTCGTTGCAGATATACACCGACGGTCCGGAGATGAACTTCCGGACGGCATCCTTCGACTTGCCGCAGAAGGAACAGCGTAGGTGCTTGTCATTAGCCATGCGTTAACACCAGTGGTTCGACTCGTCTAGTATGCCTCTCACCAGGCCGACCGTCAACCCGACTTAGCGGAGCCATTCTTGGGCATTTTGACTATGACATCGTCGATCAGGCCGTATTCCTTGGCCTCAGCGGCAGACATGAACCTGTCACGATCGATGTCCTTCTCAATCTGCTCTACCGTCTTGCCGGTGTGCTCAGCGAACAAGCTGTTGAGCTGGTCGCGGAGGTAGATGACCTCCTTCGCCTGAATCTCGATATCCGCCGCCGTGCCTTGGTATCCCGCCGACGGTTGGTGAAGCATTATCCGTGCATGAGGCAACGCCCGACGCTTGCCTCTGGAACCCGCCGATAGGAGAAAAGAGCCCATCGACGCCGCCATCCCCATGCAGATGGTATTCACCGGCGCCCGCAGGAACTGCATCGTGTCGTAGATGGCCATCCCGCTAGAGATGACGCCTCCAGGCGAATTGATGTAAAGGAAGATGTCGCGGTCCGGATTGTCTGCATCGAGAAACAGCAACTGCGCGATCACGATGTTGGCTACATCATCGTTGATGGGCGCACCGAGAAACACGATGCGGTCCATGAGAAGACGGGAAAAGACGTCGTAGCTCTTTTCACCCCGGCTCGACCGCTCGATGACGTACGGCGGATATATGGTAGCCGAACCGGGCTTGTACATTGTCATGGTGTCTGTCAACTCTCAATAACGGGTGATTGCTCGAGAAGGTACGCAAATACTTTCTCCTCAGTGATGCTTCGCTCGAGTTCCTTGATGCGATTCTCTCTCTGAAGACTCGCGAATACCTTCCCAGGTTCCGTGTCGCGCGCCGTGGCAATCTTCTCCACCCGCTCGTCAATGTCTTCCTCTGTGGCCTTCAAGTCGTGGCGCTCTGCGATATGCTCCAACAATAGATCGCGCTTAACCTGTGTCTCCGCCATGGAAACGAACTCGGCGGCGAACTTGTCAGCCTGGTCGTCCGGAACGCGATACGCTTCCCGATATGCCGCCAGTAACCGGTTCACCAGTGACTGAGGAGCCGGAATGTCGTTGGCTGCGGCAATCTGCTCCACCAGCTGCCGCCGAACATCTGCGTCCGCTTCCCGTTTCGCGTTCTCTTCCAGGTCCTTGCGCACCGCCTCCCGCAGATCATCCACCGAATCGAAGTCCCCCACCTCGGCAGCGAAAGCGCCGTCGAGTTCGGGAAGCTGCTGCTCCTTCACTTCGTACAACGTAATGCGAGCTGAGATCGTGTGTCCCTGTTTTGACTGGTCCTCAGTGTCGCTCGGGAAGGTGATCGTCGTATCCGTCGTCTCGCCGGGAAGGAGCTGCATGATCTTGTCCTCGACCTCGGGAAGTGCTTGGTCTTGGCCGATCACCAGCTCATAGGGACGACCCTCCTTCTCCTCACCGTCTTTCTCGGTGTCGATGGTGATACGAACCATCTGGCCGGGTTGGGGTTTCTCACCCTCCACCGGAACCCAGCGGGCCTTTTGACGCCGCAACTCCTCGAGCTGCTCTCCGACCATCTCGTCCGAGACCGGGGCAACTTTGCGTTGCAGGGAAAAGCCCCCCAACCTCTCCACGTTGACTTCGGGCTTGACCTCGACCAAAATCTCAAAGGTTACCGGGGAATTCTCCTCTATCTTCAGACCGCGAATCCGCGGCTCCGCTATGGGCTCCAGGTCCTCCTTCTCGAGGGCCAGCTTCCAGCTCTCCTGCAATAGCTCCTGTACCACCGCCTCCTTGATAGCATCGCCAAACCGACGGCGGATGACGTTGAGGGGAACCTTCCCCTTGCGAAATCCAGGCAACCGGACGCGCTTCGCATACCGCGAAGCCGCTTTCCTCTCGGCGGCCTGCACGCGCTCCACGGGAGCCTCCACTCTCAGCGTGGTCTCCCCTGGCTCGTCCTTGGTTCGGGTAATCTGTATATCGGTGGTCATGTCCGTTGCTCTGGTGTCATCTGGCAGCGAGGTAATCTAGCACACTTCCACCATTTCCTCCCTACCTCTCCAGGCGGTACCCTCCATCCGGTCCGCCGCCCCGCTCTTCGGCGCCACCCTGCCTACCGTCCGCCCCGCCCAGGCGAAGGGGTGCTCTGTCCTTCCGTCTCCTTGCCCGCTCCCCGTCAGCCCCACCGATTGGTAGTTTGCGGGCGCCCCTCGAGACTGGAGCTGTTGAGACAAATGACGATCCGGGCCGCCGTGATGACGCAGCCAGACGCCCCATTGGAAATCTGGGACATTGATGAGCCGGTTCTCGAGGATGGCGGGGTGCTGTTGGAAACCATCGCCAGCGAGGTGTGCGGCACCGACGTGCACCTCCACCACGGACGGCTGGCAGGCGTGCCGTATCCCATCATCCCCGGTCATGTGAGCGTGGGCCGGGTGCTCGAAGCCAGAGGTACCGATCGCGACGCCTTCGGTGCCAAGCTCGGTCCCGGAGATGTCGTGACGTTCTATGACGTCCACGAAGTCTGTAACAGCTGCTATTTCTGCATGGTGGCGCGGCAGCCGAATCGCTGTCCCAGCCGGCGGGTGTACGGGATCACATATTCCGCCCACGACGGCCCCCTCGGCGGCTGGGCCGAGCAGATCTACCTCAAGCCCGGCGTGCGCATCGTCAAACTTCCGGACGGGCTCGATGCAGACGATGTGATTGGGGGCGGCTGCGGATTGTTCACGGGGTTTGCGGCGGTCGAGCGCAGCGACCTCGCCATGGGCGACACCGTGGTGGTGCAGGGATCGGGCCCGGTGGGTTTGGCGGCCGGGGCTTTCGCCGCGCTCCGGGGGGCGGGACTGGTGATCACCATCGGAGCCCCCAAGGCGCGCCTCGAGCTGGCACGGCAACTCGGTGCCGACGTGGTGCTGTCACTGGAAGACCGGCCCTTGGCCGACCGGGCTGACGTGATCGCGGAGGCCACCCACGGCCGCGGCGCGGACGTGATCATCGAGGCCAGCGGCAACCCCGACGCCATCGGAGAAGGGTTCTCTCTCCTCAGAGATGGCGGCACGTACGTAATCGCCGGCCACTATACCGATGCCGGCCCCACTGCCTTCAACCCCCATATCGACGTGAATCGCAAACACGCAGATGTTCGCGGCCAATGGGGCACCGATTTCCGCCATCTGGTGCGGTCTTTGGGGCTCCTGGCGAAGTACCGCGATCGGCTCCCCTTTGCCCGGTTGATCGGAGGGCGTTACGGCTTGGGGCAGGCCGGCAGGGCGCTGGAGGACGTGGCGGCGCTCCGAGTCACGAAGGCGATTATCGACCCGAAGAATATCGAATATCGAATATTGAATATCCAATCTTCAATATTGGATATTGGATATTGAGTCTTGCTCTAAAGGACCGTCGCGTATTGTCAAGAAAAGTTGCAGGCTGGGGCGGCGCCGAGACACACTGAACGCCGCGGGTGCGAGCGTATCTTATGTATTCATAATGACTTACGCTACTCCACCGCGTCTGGCACATGGTTTGCGTACCCACCGTAGTGTATTTTGCCACTTGCCGGCGTTCCACCGCCTGCATCGGGCACCTCAACAACCATGAGCGGCACCTCTAGAGAGCGGCATGCGCTGCTATTCGTCCTGTCAGGACGTGGTTAGCCGACTCTAGGCGCTGGAGTCATATGACGCTATTCTATCGAGTGAGGTCGAGATACCACGTGGGTCGCAGCGGTTTTACGCTCATTGAATTGATCGTGGTGACTGTGATCATTGGGATCTTGGCATCGATCACGGCCAAACTGGTCGGCGCTAAGAAGCACGCGTACCTCGCCGAGATGAAATCTGACTTGCGTAATCTGGCCGCCGCGGAAGAGGCCTTTCATGGCGACAACTTTACCTATACCGGTACGATCGGTGTAGGGATGGGGATGGGGATGGGGATGGGGGTGGGGATGGCTGGGTTGGATTTTGACACCAGTCCCGGTGTGGTACTCGAACTCTTCGGCGATGGGGCAGGCTTCAGTGGCCGTACTACGCACGCGAGTATCCCCGACCGCTGTGCGCTATTCCTGGGCTCACCGGCCACCATTTACGCGCCCGCAACCGCGGAAGGCTTGATGGTGTGTGACGGTGGTGGAGTTGGGATGGGCATGGGCATGGGGATGGTTCCTTAAGAAAACCGGTGCGCCTGCTCACCAGGGGTTAACGCAGGCGGAAGCTGTTCTCGATTCGCAGGCCGAGGTAATACTCCGTCACGGGTTTCCAATCCTCGTTGATGTCGTAGCCCACCGTTACCTCCTCGATAAAGCGTTCGTCTCCCAGATACCTCCCCTGGGCCGCAATCGTTTGGCGCTCCTCGGGCGAGAAATCTGCCAGCAAAGCTCTTTGGACTTCGTCATTTCTCACAAAGGCTACATTCGACGCCAAGCAGAAGAAATCATAGACGCGTACGTGGTCAAACGCAGCTAGAATCGTCTTTGGTATGACCCGGTACTCGTCCATCCATACCATGAACACTCCCCCCTCGTTCAAGTGGCGACCCGCGAGCTCGAAGAACTGACGCGAATAGAGATTGTTGCTGTACGAAGTGGTGGCTCGTAGCGCGTCAATTTGGATGAGGTCGAACCTCTCGTCCGTCCTCAACAACCACCGTCTCCCATCGTCGATGATCACCTCAACTCTGTCGTCGTGGAGTAGCTCCCTAAACAACGGCATCTTTTCCAGGTTCCTGAGAAGCGCCGGATTCAGCTCGACGATGGTTACCTTTCTCACGCCATTCATCTTGAGGATCATCTCGGTGGTCGATCCGGTGCCAAAGCCGATGATCAACACGTTCTCTACCTGTCGTGCAAAACTCAGTCCCTCAATGGCTTCGTAATAAAATCCGTACCCCGGCCGCCCGCCGTGGCCGAGGCCGTTGATGTAGTTGTATATGGTGTCCTGCTTTTGCTGTGTGACAACTACTCCGTCTCTGCCTTCCTCTATGAACGTGACGAACCCCTCTCCGGGAGAATCATGCATCGTTTCATAAAGGCGATCTCCCTTGGGAAAGAGCGCTACAATGAGGACCAGCAACGTGACGGCGACGCCAACCCGCCATCCGATCCTTAGCTGCCTGCCCGCAATCCGCGTCACGAACAACCCGAACAGCACACCAATAGCGGAGAACACGATCAGGGTCGGCGCCGTTCCCATGATCGGCAGGAGAACAAATCCGGTGAGAATACCGCCTAGCACGTTGCCAGCGATATTGAAGAAATACACCCTACCGACCGTCCTACCCTCCTCGTGGGCCTCTACTTGGGACAAGTGCGCAATGAGCGGAAAGCTCGCCCCCATGAGAACTGTCGGGACGAACGCGAATACCAACGGCCAGGCGAAGACGTCAATGATGACGAAGGTGTCGCTGAGAAACTGTCCCAAGGAGGCGACCGATGGAACGATGAAGGGTGGATGCAACAGGGTCGAAAATGAGGCGCGCGTGATACCACCGAGCGGAGTGAATGTCGTCAGGTAGTAGTAGCCTATGAACGTCGTCGCCACGTAGAGACCGATGAGAAACTGCAAGAGGAAGAAGAGATTTCGCTTTCCCACGACGGTCTGCCGCGGCCACAGCCGTGCAACGCCGAAGCTGCCAACGCCGATCCCAACGAGGTAAACCGCCAACACCGTCGAAAAAGCATAGGGTGACGCCTTGACCAGAACACCAACCACGCGCAGCCAAACGATTTCGTATCCGATCGCCAAGAAACCCGTGATAAGTACAACCGGGTACGCCAACTTACCAAGCACCGTGCCGGTATCTGCGTGGCCATGCACGAGCTGAAGCGCGTATTGGTAGCGTGCCTCGGGCATGGGTAGAAAGTGAACGCGCAAGATGAGGGCCGCCAGGACAATGTCGATCGCCGCGGCACAGTAAACGGCTGCGTGGAGCCCGAAGAATGAGATGAACACGTAGCTTGCAAACAAAGCGCCGCAGGCTGCACCGATCGAGTTGAGAAAGTACAAATAGCTGACGGTTGACAGGAGATCCTTTGCGAAACGCATGAAGATCTTGGTAACTAGCGGCAGCGTCATACCCATCAGGGTGGTCGGCAAGATCAGGAATGACCCCATGTACCACAGGGATATGACGTAATTGCTTCCGGCCGTGAGCCTACCGAGAAAGTCGAGAAACGGGAGGCTCACGAACCCGAAGACGGCGAGCAGTAGCTGAACGACAAAGTACAGCCTCAGCTTGTCGCGTATTCGCTCGGCCAGAGCGCCTCCGATGAGGGCACCCACGCCGAGCCCGAACATGTATACGCTCACGATGAGTGTAATCGAGATCGTCCCAACGCCGTAATACAGCGTCAGAAGCCGTTGCCAGGCTATCTGATACATCAAGCTGGCAAAGCCAGAAAAGAAAAAGATGAAAGCGAGGAGGGATGCTATGCGTCCGTGGAGGGGGCCTGAGGTCGTCACATCACGAGTCCACTGGTTGGGATGCCTTGAGGGATGCGCAGGGCAAGTTACAGTCGGTTCTTGGGGCCAAAGGCCGATTGCACGTGTGTCATGATAATCGCAGTATCGAATATTGAATATCGAATCTTCAATATTGGATATTGAGTATTGGTCTAATTAACCAGCTCAGAGAGCCCCGCCTCCGCCAACACGATCAGCAGTGCCCGTTTGATGCCCAGCGCTTGGTTGTCGTTAACCCACCACTCACTGAGCGCGTGAGCGTCGCCGCCAGCGCCACCCGAACCGATGGTGATCGCCGGAACCCCTAAGGAGATCGGTATATTCGAGTTCGTGGAGGAGATCGTGAGCACGGGCTCCAGGTCGAAGTAAGTTGTGGCTGCCATGGCGGCTTGGACCAGAGATGCATCAACGCTTACCACACCGGACGGCCGGTTGCCGATCGACTCTATCTCCATGGTGAGCGAGTCGCCGCGACGACGGAGTATGTTCGCTTCTTCCAGGGCTTCGCGCATCGCTCGTTGGAACAGTGCATCCACGCCGTTCAACCTCTCGGGGCTCACCGAGCGCATGTCCACTTCCATCCACGATTCGAACGGAATCGAATTCACGGATGTCCCTCCACCGATTCTCCCAACGTTGTACGACGTGCGTGGGCCGCTCGAAGTGAACGGATCGGCCGCTGCGACGAACTTCTGAACCGCCATGCCCAGCGCGTGGTGGGGGTTCGCCAGCCCGAACGCACCCCATGAGTGGCCTCCCGGTCCTCTGACGGTCACTCGGTATCTGTGGCTTCCGAGCCCTCCATGCACGATGCGCTTGGGGTCGACGCCGTCGATACTGATCCAGACGTCGATCCGCGGCCCTCCGTCGCGGAACAGGTACTTCATGCCTCTGAGGTCTCCCAGGCCTTCCTCGCCCACGGTTCCGATGAACAACAGATCGGCCTCGGTGTGCAACTCGGCAGCGTTCATCGCCTGTAGCAGGGTGAGCACCACCGCCAGGCCGCGGGTGTCATCACCGATCCCCGGGGCGAGGAGGGTGTCGCCTCGTCTGCGAACCGACACATCGGTACCTTCGGGGAACACGGTGTCGAGGTGGGCGTCCACTGCCACGGTTCGTTGCCCCAGCTGACCGCGGCGCAACGCGATGACGTTTCCCTCCGCGTCGATCCATACCGAATCCGCGCCGGCTTCTCGCAGTAACTCAGCGAACTTCGCCGCGCGCCGTTCTTCCATGAACGGGGGAGCGGCGATCTCGGTCAGCATCACGTGGTTGGCCATCGTTGTGGCCTCTAATTCGTCGATCGCACGGAACGCCCGCTGCACGGCCGCCTGCTCGGCGAGTTCCGCTATCGCTGTCGTTTGGGCAGCGGATTGGGCTGTCGCGTGGAGTGGTTGCAGCGCGGCGATCGCCGCTGCGGCAACGGCGAGTGTAACGCAAGGCCTACATTCCATGGAGCGCTCCTCCGGATTCAAGTGTGCGGTGTGTCTCGTGGAGGACTGCCAATCTAAGG
>JADFIT010000075.1 GCA_022566515.1 Gemmatimonadota bacterium | reverse complement strand
GTCGGGCGTCGCCGCTGCACCATCGGCTCTCGGTCCGGCGGCGGCGGCGTCCCCGCCCCCGTCCCCGCCCGGAGGCAGGGTGGTGCACCCATCTGTCGAGGCGTGGGCCGGAGATCGCGTCGAGCCGATGAGCAAGATCCGGCAGCTCACCGCCGATCACATGGTCATGTCACGGCGTACGTCGGCCCACGTCACCAGCTTCTACGAGATCGATTTCACCGCCATCGCACGCCTCCGCCAGGCCAACAAGCAGGGGTTCCAGGAGCGAGGCGCCAAGCTCACGTACATGGCGTTCATCGTGAAGGTGGTGGCGGACAATCTGCGCAAACATACGGTGCTCAACGCGTCGGTGAGCGGCAACAACATCATCTACCGCAAGCCGATCAATATCGGGATGGCCGTGGCCCTCGACTGGGGTCTGATAGTTCCCGTGATGCGCGATACCGACGGACTTTCGATGCTGGGTATCGCGAAGAGCATAGTCGATTTGGCGGATCGGGCCCGCTCCAAACGCCTCAACCCCGATGAGGTGCAGCGTGGCACGTTTACCATCACCAACCCGGGCGTGTTCGGATCGTACATCGGCACACCCATCATCAATCAGCCTCAAGTCGCCATACTCGGCGTCGGTGCGATCGAGAAGCGCCCCAAGATACTCACCCTCGACGACGGCCAGGACGTGATCGCCATCCGGACGATGTCGATGTTCGCCATATCGTACGATCATCGCATCGTGGACGGGGCCGATGCGGATCGGTTCATGGCCGATCTCAAGCGCGACCTGGAAACCTTTCCCGAGGGAGCCCTGTAGTCATGGCCCGCCGGACGATCGAGATCGAAGGAGAGACGTGGGACATCTATCCCTCCGGTCGAGTCACCTTCTACACCCGAGACGAGTTCGGCTTGGTGTTCGAGAACGGGACCGGCAGCGACCGCAAGCGTCGTGTGACGCGGTACTCTCCCCAAGGAGCCAAGCGCCCGGACAGGGCCCTGGCGGAACTCTCCGACGCCCGCCTCATCGAGTTCTTCCGACAGTCCCAGCCGGCGTGGACGAGCCCGGAAACACGCTACACCGGGGCCTCCGGCTGAATGACGGGGGTGGTCGATCTCCACCTCCACTCCACGGCCTCCGACGGCGAAGCTAACCCCGGCGAGGTGGTCCGCCGTGCCGCCGAGGCCGGTGTGACCGCCGTTGCGCTCACCGACCATGATACACTGGACGGCGTCAGCGAGGCCGCCGACGTCGGTGTGTCAGTCGGCGTGCGGGTGGTACCGGGGTGCGAGTTCAGCGTCAAAGCGTGGTGGGGTGAACTCCATCTGTTGGGATACTTTCTTCCGGCCGATCATCCCGAGCTGAATCGATTTCTTGCCACGCAGCGGGACGGACGCGTCAAGCGAGCCGAGGAGATAGTGCGTCGCCTGAGCGATCTGGGAGTCCGGGTCTCCATGGAGTCGGTTCGGCGACACGCAGCCGGCGGCTCTATAGGGCGCCCCCACGTGGCCCGGGCGCTCGTCGATGCGGCCAAGGTGGCGTCGGTCAATGAGGCCTTCGATCGCTACCTTTCCGACGACGGCCCGGCATACGTTCCCAAGCCTCTTCCGGAACTCGAAGTGGTCACCTCGTTGGTCAGCCGTTTGGGAGGTGTGACGTCGGCGGCACACCTGAAAGAGCGGGCCACTCTGCGCACGCTGAGCCGGCTGCGCCAGGAGGGTGTCGATGGGGTGGAAGTGCTCCATCCCTCTCACGACGACGGCACGGTTTCGCGGCTACGGGCTTGGTCGGCCGACCTGGAGATGCTCAAATCGGGTGGATCCGATTGGCACGGCGACCAGGGCGCGCCGGACCATCGCCGGAGCATCGGGGCGCTCCGTGTCCCGGGGGAATGGCTCGAGGCCCTCGAACGGTTGCACCGGAAGCGAGTGGGGAGCGAGAGTTGACGCTTCCCAATGCCCTCACCACCTCGCGACGGGAACTCACTTGGAGCGGGTGTCGTTGGAGGTGCAACACGGACACTGTCGGAGGATCGATCGGCACTAAGAAAATCCGGTCGCATCTGCGATTCAAAGTGCGGTAGCGACAACAGAGGTCATCGTGACGGATAAAAAAGACGAAAAAATCAATTACGACATCATCATCGTAGGGGGTGGGCCTGCGGGACTGTGTGCGGCGATGTATTCCGGTCGGGGCATGTTGGATGCCTTGGTCATCGAACGAGGCTTGCCCGGAGGCGAGTTGCTCAATACGGAACTCATCGAGGACTACCCCGGTTTCGAGAGCATTCTGGGTCGAGACCTGGCGGAGAAGATGGCGGATCACGCGAAGAAGTTCGGAGCCAATATCGTCACCGATACGGTCGACGCGATTGAGAGAAAGGAAGACGGGGAGTTCGAGGTACGGACCCAGCTCAATAAAGTGTATCACGCTCCGACCGTCATCATCACGGCGGGGGGGACGCCGATCAAGCTCGGAGTTCCGGGCGAGGCCGAATACGCCGGTCGCGGGGTGTCGTACTGTGCTGTGTGTGACGGAGCCTTTTTCAAGGGGGACACGATCGCGGTCATCGGAGGCGGCGACGCGGCCTTGGAAGAGGCTGGTTATCTCACGCGCTATGCGGAGAAGGTGTATCTCATTCACCGGCGCGATGAGTTCCGCGGCTCGGCCCTGCTGCAGCAAAGGGCCTTCAACAATCCGAAGATAGAAGTGATCCGCAGCAAAGTGGTCGAAGCCATCGAAGGTGGGCCGAGCGGCACCACGAACTTGAAACTCAAGGACACCAAAACCGGTGAGATGTCCGACCTCCCCGTGACCGGTGTGTTCATCTTTATTGGGTTCACGCCCAACAGCGGTTTGATCAAGGAACACTTCGAGCACGACGAAGGCGGATATATCGTTACGGATTGGAACATGATGACTTCCATTCCGGGACTTTTCGCGGCCGGCGACCTTCGGGTCCAATTGACCCGGCAGATTACCACCGCCGTGGGTGATGCCACGACGGCAGTGATAGCGGTAGAAAAATACTTGGCCGAACGCAAAGAGAGTAAGGCGGCTTCCCCTCTTGGCACCGCCTGAGATCGTCTGCCTCACCAACGGGGCGTTTGCCGAAAACTGTTACCTCGTCGCCGATCCTTCGCTGGGCGACGTGGTAATCGTGGATCCCGGCGAAGAGGCAGAACTATTTCTGCGGCGGATCGAGACCGAGGGATGGACGCTTCGGGCGGTGTGGCTGACGCACGCCCATCTGGACCACGTGGCTGGTGTGGCCCACGTCGTTCGGGCGACCGGTGTCGCCACGTATCTCCATCCCGCCGACCGGTCGCTCTACGACGGAGTGGTGGAGCAGGGCCAGTGGCTGGGAGTGGAAACGGAGGCACCGCCGCCTCCCGATCACGAGTTGGCCCACGGCGACACGGTGCGGGTGGGCGACTGTTCGTTCAAAGTGGTGCACACGCCTGGTCACAGTCCCGGGAGTGTGACGTTCATCGGCCACGGAGCGGCCTTGGTGGGTGATGTGCTGTTTGCCGGTTCGGTCGGCAGAGTCGATCTCCCCGGTGGAGACGGCTCCACACTTCTGAAGAGCATCGAACGGGAGTTGATGCCTCTTCCCGACCACACCATCGTGTACCCCGGGCACGGCCCCGCCACGTCCATCGGCGAGGAACGCGTTGGCAATCCGTTTTTGATGAAGGGCGGTAAGGCGCTAGGGCTGTAGGACGGAAGGGCTGTAGCAAGTCGCCCTACCGCCCGACCGCCCTACCGCCTTACCGCCCTCAGAGTGCCGAAGGGGGGATTCGAACCCCCACGGGCTTACACCCACTGCGCCCTGAACGCAGCGCGTCTACCAATTCCACCACTTCGGCAAAGACCTTTCGGTGAAGAGCCAATATATAGAAAGGGGAGCCGGGCCGGGCAACCCTGTGGTTGACCGTCCGGAAGTTGTTATCTATCTTGAGTTTAGCTCGTGTTTAGTCCTGGATCAACAGCCGCCCGAAACCAGCAGGCCCTGGCCCGGAACCCCAAGGCTCGCCATGACTATCATATCATGGAGACCTGGGAAGCCGGGTTAGTCCTGACGGGGTCGGAGATCAAGTCCATTCGTGCAGGCAAGGTGAGCTTGAAGGGGGCGTACGGGATTATTCGCCGTGGAGAGCTTTGGCTGGAGGGAATGAGCATCGCGCCATACGAGTCTGGTGGGTACGCCAATCACGAGCGGGAGCGTCCCCGGAAGTTGCTGTTGCGTCGCCGCGAAATCCGACGGATGATCAGCGCGGTGCAGCAGCGAGGAAACGCTCTCGTGCCGCTGGACGTCCATATCAGCAGGGGCTACGCCAAGGTGACCATCGCACTCGGAAAGGGGAAAAAGCTCCACGACAAGCGTCAGGATCTCAAGCGCAAGGATGCCGAGCGCGAGATGGCCCGGTCTATGAGGCGTCGCCGATGATGTGGACGTGGGTGTTGCTTGGGGCTGCCGCCGCTGTGGGCGGCCCGGTCTCGCCGGAGGCTGCGCCTGCCACCGTCATAGTCGTCACCTCCCGCGGGGAGCGGGCGATTCCCGTTTCGATGGCTCGGGGTCATCCAGCCCTTCCTCTGGACGAGTTGAGCGCGCTGTTGCCCATCTCGGCGCGTATCGCGGCCGACGACTGGGCGATGGTGGAGTTCGGCGGGTTGATGTTCAGCTTCTTGCTGGATGCGCCCCTCTTCGAATTTCGGAACCGCATCATCCATCTCGTCGGTGGCGCGTACGTGCAGCACGATTCTTTGTACGTTCCTCTTCAATGGTTGGCCGATTACGTGCCGCGGTCGTTCAGCGAAGCGTATCGGTACGATCCGGTGGCCGCTCGATTCGAGCAGATCGGGATCACACCGGTGGCAACTCGGTTGAGCCAGCCCCCATCAGCCGGCAGTCTCGGCGTTGCGCTGTCAGACGCCCCCACCGCCGCCAGGCGTTTGGGATTGAAATGGAAGCACAAGGTCGTGATCGATGCGGGACACGGGGGAGTGGACGGGGGCACTTCAGCCGGCGGTCTGGTTGAGAAGAACATCACGTTGGCCCTCGCCCTGGCGCTGGGGAGCGAGCTGGAGAAGCGAGGCATCGAAGTCGTCATGACACGTACCACGGACGTGCTGGTACCGTGGAGCCGGCGCGCTCCGCTCTGCAAAGCCGATTGCGATCTGTTCGTCAGCGTTCACGTGAACGCGCTCGACCCGCGCCCGGGTTACAGAAGCATCGGTGGGTTGGAGACATATTTCTTCGACCACCGCAAGCAGAATGCTCCAGACCGCATTGCCCAGAGAGAAAACGCGTCACTTCGCTACCAACCCGAGAGCGATCGAATTCCGGACGACGCCCTCACAGCCATACTGCGCGACTTGGAGGAGAACGAATACCTGAGGGAGTCTGCCAGGCTGGCCGCCGATGTTCAGGAATCAGGTGCCCGGGTGCATCCCAACGGCTCCCGCCACGTGGCGCAGGCCAACTTGCTGGTGCTCAGATGGGCCACACGCCCGGCCATACTCATAGAAACCGGCTACGGCACGAACCGGCGCGATGCGCGATTTCTCTCGAGCCGCGACGGACAGCGTAGTCTCACTCGCGGCATTGCGGACGGGATCGTGCAGTACCTGCTGCACTACGAGAGCATGATCAATCCGTAGTCGATGCGAATCCGCCGACCTCACCACCCACCCTTCTGGCTCGTTCTCTTCACCGTTGCCATCGGCTGCGCCTATTACAACGGTCTCTACAACGCCAACCGACTGGCCGACGAAGCGCGCAAGGCGGAGCGTGAAGGCCGCCGCAGTGAGGCCCGGTCGCTCTGGGCTCAGGTGGCGGTCAAGGCGGAGTCGGTGGCGACGCGCTATCCCGACAGCAGATATCGGGACGACGCGCTGCTCATGCAGGGTCATGCGTTGAAAGAGATCGGTGAATGTCTGGACGCCATCGCGCCGTTGCACGAAGCTGTTGCGGTCAGCACAGACTTTGAACTGCGGACCCAGGCAGGCCTGCTCCTGGGCGAGTGTCATCTGAGTGCGGGAGAGGCGGATTCGGCTTGGTCGATTCTTTCCTCTCTGGTGGACCATCCCGATTCGTCCACGTCGAGCCGCGCCCTTTTGTGGCGGGGAAGGGCGGCAATGGCACGGAGGGAGCCGGCCGATGCTCTGTCCGATCTGCGTCGGACGAAGGAACCGGACGGGCTGTTCGACCGAGCCGCAGCTCTCACGGCGCTCGGGTGGGCGAGCGATGCCGCTGCGGTGTTGGATACCGCTCGCCGGCTTCCGTTCGATGAAGGCCGATGGGTACGGGCGTTGACGAGCTTGGGCGAGGTGGATCTGAGTGCGGCGTCATTGCTCGTCCGCCGGCTGCTGACTCGCGGCGATCTGACATCGGGCCAGAGGGGGCGCCTCTTGATGGCGGAAGCACAGCGGTGGGCGGCCCTCGACCGGGCGTACGCCGTCGACCGCTTCACCGCCGCCGCGTCAGCGGCAGGTGACTCGCTCGAAGGACGCTTGGCTCGGGCGCATCTGGCGATGGCCGAAGCGCGGCAGACCACCGACCTCGATCGCGTGGTAGAACTGACCGATGAGTTGGGAGCGCTGATGTTGGAGGGAGGCGAGGTGGTCGATTTGGCCGGGAGCTTCGCCGCCGTCCTCGACGCTATAGTGTTGGCCATTGGTCCCCCCGAGCCAATACATCCCGATCTGCATCTCTTCCGGAGGGCGGAGGAGGCCCGTGATTCCTTGCTGGCACTACCGCTGGCCGGCAAGCTCTTTCTGTTGGTGGCCCAGCGATACCCCTCATCCGTGATCGCTCCCAAGGCGCTCCTGGCGGCGGCGATGCTCCGCGAAGAGATAGCCGACTCGGTGCAGCGGGTCTTGCAGCGCCAATATGCCACATCACTCTACACGAGAGCCGCCGGCGGAGACTTCCCGCCGGAGTACAGCGTGATCGAAGACTCGATTCTCACGTTGCTGAACGACGTCGTTCTGAGGGGGGAAAGGGAGAGGGAGAGGGAGAGGAGGCGCTGAATGATCGAGGTATTCGGAACGTCGTTTCAGAATCCGGTCCTCCTTGCAGCCGGAACGGCGGGATTTGGCCGGGAGGTGGCAGGGGTTATCGACCTCGAGCGCCTGGGTGGTGTGATCACCAAGGCGGTGAGTCCCGAACCACGACACGGCAACCCCAGTCCCCGCGTGGCCGAGTTCAGAGGTGGTATGCTCAACTCGGTCGGCTTGGCCAACCCGGGGCTGAAACGGGTTGCTGCCGTGGATCTGCCGTGGCTGGAGCGCCACCTAGAGCGCGCCCGTGTCATAGTCAACGTCGTAGGTGGCACTGCCGATGACTACGTCGAGGTGGTGCGAGGTCTGGGAGACCGCCAGATCATCACCGCCTTCGAGCTGAACGTCTCCTGTCCGAACACTGAGCGGGGCGGCGAGGAGTTTGGCTCCAACGCAGCCGTTCTCGCCGCGCTCGTCCGAGCTTGTCACGCCGCCACCGAGAAGCCGATCATAGTGAAGTTGGCGCCCACGCTACCCGACATTGCCGCCACCGCCGAGGCCGCAGCCGGAGCGGGAGCCGCCGGTTTCTCAGTGGTAAACACGATGCCCGGGTTCTTGTACCAGGAGAACCACGGGCGGCGCCACGCCAAGGCGCGGCTGGGGGCGGGGAACGGGGGCGTCAGCGGGCCGGCGCTGCTCCCCGTAGGGGTTTTGGCGACGCGCCGTGTTTGTGAGCGAACCGGCCTCCCTGTCGTCGGTATCGGCGGCATTCGGCTGATCGAAGATGTCGAACAATACCTGGAAGCTGGCGCCGTTCTGGTTGGTGTGGGAACGGCGGCATTGGCAGACCCGCGGTGTCCCGAGCGCCTCGCCGCTGCTTGGATGAATCGTGGCTGAAATCGTCGTCGCTCTCGACGTCTCATCCGAGGACGAGGCGCTGCATCTGATCGACCGACTGCCCGATCTGCGGTGGGCCAAAATTGGCCCCATGCTGTTTCTCAGGGCCGGGACCGCGGTGATCAAAGCGCTGAAGGATCGCGGGGTAAAGGTTTTCTTGGACCTCAAATGGTACGACATCCCTTCCGCGGTATCCGGCGCCGTCGAGGCGGCTCTGGAGCTGGGAGTGGATCTCGCCACCGTCCACGCCTTGGGCGGGGCCGAGATGCTCCGGGTCGCGGCCAAGGCCAAGGGCTCCATGCGACTGGCTGCGGTGACGGTGTTGACGTCGTATACGCCGGAAAGCTTTAGTGAAGCCGTCGGACGGAACACCATCGAACTCCACCGGGAGGTCTCTCGACTCGCAAGGGTGGCGGTAACGAGCGGAATAGGGGCCGTCGTAGTCTCACCTTGGGAGTTGGGAACGATGCGGTCGGCGGTTCCAAAGGGCACATGGCTCGTGGTGCCCGGGATCCGCTCCCCGGGCGCGGAAATAGGAGACCAGCGTCGCACCGCGGACCCACGGTCTGCAGCCGAGGCCGGCGCCACGCATCTCGTGATAGGCAGGCCGATTGTCCGGTCCGATCAACCGGGAGTGGTGTATCAGCAGATATGCGAAACCATAGGGTGACCACTGCCAGCGTGAGGGCGCTGGCGCTGTCCCTGGCGGGGATATTGCAGCTAGGCGTTCCGGCGCCCGCGACCGGGCAGATTGGGCTCGAGGAAGCCGTGGAGCTTGTCCGGTCAACCTGGTTGCGGCACGACTACGTGCGCCTGTTCGCTTCGAGCGATACCGTCCGCCTCCAGCTCCCCGGGATCGGCCGCCACCAGTCCCTTCAGCCGGCCCATGCGGCCCGCTTTCTGAAGGAGTATTTCTACGCTGCCAATGAGATCTACTTCGAGCTGCGGCGGATCAGAACCGCGTCGGAGGACCACGCCTACGCCCAACTCATACGTCGATATGTGGTCCGGGGGACCACGGACGAGCGGGTCGAAACGGTCTTTTTGGGATTCCGCCGTGTGGACGGCAGGTGGCGGCTCCGTGAGGTTCGCGTAACCCTGTATTAGGGTAATGGGCCAGTTTCAATTAGACTGGGCTGCCGTAGAATATTTCCGGGTGACGCTCGGCCACCTTCTCTATCTGGTCGGTCGGTGATCCGCCGTATAGCTTTTTGATCGTTCCCTCCGGATGGATAGATCAGTGAGCGGCCAATCAAGGTTTGTCACATGCTGACCAGCTGTTTCGTACCACAATTCCGCGGGTGGCGGTCTGCATGTGTGTGGTGCGCCGCGATCCTGGTGATCGCCGCCCTGATCGGCGCTTCCCACCTCGAACCTCAGAAGCAGGACCGCGACCTGCGCCAGCGCTTCAACCTCAAGGTCCTCGGACCGATTCCACATCCTCCCGACAACCAGCCCCGTCCGGAGCGGATCTCCCTCGGGAGATTGTTGTTCTTCGATCCGATCCTGGGCGGGGAGCGAGACGTGGCCTGTGGGACATGCCACCATCCGGACTTCGCCTTCGCCGATGGCCGGCAGTTTGGGGCGGGAGTCAGTGGGGTCGGGCTGGGACCTCAGCGCGTGCTCTCGGGCTCAGCAGCGACCGGGAAGCCCATCGCGCCCGAGCCACGGAACCCCCCCACTATCCTGAACACCGCCTTTGCCACCGTGAACGGCACCCCGTCGCACCTCGCCGCGATGTTCTGGGACGGCCGGGCCATCGGGCTCGAGGGGCAGGCGCTGATACCGTTCGCGAACCGGGTCGAGATGCGGGGCGACGCCTTCCCCGGGAGCGAGGAGGAAGCGGCAGCGGTCACCCTGGACAGCCTTCTGGCGCGACTGCGGGGGATTCCTGAGTACGCCCAGCTGTTTCGCTCGGCGTTTCCGGACGAAGCGGCGGCGGTCGAGGGTGGGGGGCGAGCCCAACTCATTGACCGCTCCACCCTGGCCCGCGCCATCGCGGCCTACGAACGCGAGCTAGTCACCCGGAATTCCGCCTTCGATCGGTTTGTGGCCGGCGACGACTCCGCGCTCACCGAGGTCCAGAAGCAGGGCCTGGAGCTGTTCTTCACGCGGGCGAAATGCTTCGTGTGTCATCGGGGTCCCATGTTCAGTAATAACCAGTTCATGGTCTCGGGCGTCCCCAAGGCCGGTCCGGGGCTGGCGGTGATCCCGGGAGATGACACCGGCCGTGAGGAGCATACGGGACGTCTGGCCGACCGCTATAAGTTTCGCGTTCCCTCCCTGCGGAATGTGGAGCTCACGGCCCCCTACATGCACTCCGGCGTGTTTCGGACTCTGGAAGAAGTGATGGAGTTCTACAACGGTGGAGCGCGCCCGCGGCACGCGAATGTCACCGACGAGCTGCTGGAAGGGGTTCTGATCGCGCCACTCGGATTCGAGGACGAACAGCTCACCGCCCTCGTTCAATTCCTGCGGTCGCTCACGGACCCTGGCTCCCAGCTAGACTCGTCGCTCACCACGGTACCGGCGACGGTGCCCAGTGGGTTGACTCCGGTGTTTGGGGTCAGAGGGAGGGGGAGCGGTTAGGCTGAGCTGCTACCCGGCACTGCTACTACTGGCAAATTTTCCCGGATAGCTCGAACTGCTCGATGGCGGCCCTGGCTTCGCCCGGCGCGTCGGGTGGGCCGAACTCGATCGAGGCCGAGAGGACGATCGGTTGTTGACCCTCCAGGCCCGCGAATATCCCCTGGCCGGAGACGATGGTCATGAACACGCGGAAGTCGAAATGGTCGGGTAGCGGGCCCGGCTCGAGGACTACCAGATCCTCGGTCAGGAACGCATCGCCCTTGTCCCAATTGAATTGATAGAGGATGGGGACCCGGATTCTGCCGTTGTCCAGTTCCTCCATTTCGAAGAGATAGACCGAAACCTGGCCAACTCGTTCCTCGTTCCCGAACTGGAAGGCGTTCTCGCCCTTGAGTACATCGCGGTCGCCGACGGTCGCTCCCTCACCGGTGACGGCAACGCATACCAGGTCAGGACCTCTGGGAGCGGTCACCGCGTCTGACGAGCATGCTGTCCCAGCAGCGGCAGCTAGACAACTCGCCACGGTAACGCGCGCCAGCAGAGCAGGTTTCATTGGTTCTCCAGGCCGTGGATGTACGACATGTAATCTAATATAAGGTCCAGACGGGGGGGCACTGGAAGGCCGGCCATTTCGGTAGTGGTGTGAAACCGGCGCCCTACCCGCCTGTAAGTCCTCACTTGCGTCGAACTTACGGTCCTTCTAAATTGACAAGCTTAGTCAGAAATCAACGCCTTCACGGAGTGTGGGTTGAAAGTTCGTTCCAGCGTCAAGCCCATTTGCGAGTATTGCAAGGTGATCCGCCGCAAGGGCGTGACACGGGTAATCTGTAGCCGCAACCCGAAACACAAGCAGCGGCAGGGTTAGCTATGGCACGTATTGCGGGTGTAGACCTTCCGCGGGAGAAGTGCGTGGGGGTCGCGTTGACCTACATCTATGGTGTTGGCTTCCCCACGTCGCGACACATCCTGGACCAAACGGCGGTTGCGCCGGAGACGCGGGTCCGCGATCTCTCGGACTCCGAGGTGGCCCGCCTGCGGCAGATCATCGAACGCGACGTGAAAGTCGAGGGTGCCCTACGGACCGAAGTTGCGATGAACATCAAACGCTTGATGGACATCGGTAGCTACAGGGGTCTCCGCCACCGTCGCGGGTTACCGTGCCGCGGGCAACGGACCCACACGAACGCCAGGACGAAGAAGGGGCCACGTCGCGCCATCGCCGGCAAGAAGAAGGTTGCGAAGAAATAAGTATGGCTAAGCCCAAGTCCGGAAAACGAACGAAGAAGGTAGTGGAGGCCGAGGGCGTCGCCCACATCACTGCCACATTCAACAATACGCTAATCACGATTACGGATATGCAGGGCAACACCGTGGCTTGGGGTTCTGCCGGCAAGTCTGGCTTCAAGGGTTCGAAGAAATCGACGTCTTTCGCCGCGACTGTTGCGGCTGAGGGCTGCGGGCGGGAAGCACTGAACCTCGGCGTCAAGCGGCTGCACGTCCGCGTGCAGGGGCCGGGATCCGGGCGTGAGTCGGCCATTCAGGCGTTGGCATCCGCCGGTTTGCGAATCCTCTCGATACGCGATGTCACACCAATTCCGCACAACGGGTGCAGGCCACCCAAGAAGAGACGCGTGTAATATGGGGCGATATACCGGGCCGTCTTGCAAGCTGTGCAGGCGGGAGGGAGAAAAGCTGTTCCTCAAGGGCACACGCTGCCTTACGGAAAAGTGTGCCATCGAGCGGAAGGCGTACGTGCCGGGACAACACGGCCCGTCTCCCGGGCGCCGGAGAAGGGTGTCTGAGTACTCCAAGCAGCTGCGCGAAAAGCAGAAGGTGAAGCGTGCCTACGGAATGTCGGAGAGTCAGTTCCGCTCCACGTTCGACCGGGCACGCCAGCTTCCCGGCGTGGCCGGCGAGAATTTGCTGGTAGCTCTGGAACTGCGACTGGATAACATAGTCTACCGCATGGGTTTTGCCGCAAGTCGCAAAGGCGCGCGCCAACTCGTGCGACACAGGCATGTTGAAGTGAACGGGAAAATCGTGGATGTGCCGTCGTACCAGGTCCGCCCCAAAGAAGTAGTGGGCGTGACTGAAAAGAGCCGGGAGCAGGCGTCGGTGCGCGCATCACTCGAGGCACTTTCCCGGGGCGCTCCCGTCTCTTGGATTGCGATCGATACGAAGCAGGTTTCTGGCACGGTGACCGAGCGTCCGACGCGAGATGCGATTCCGATCGTGGCGCAAGAACAGTTGATCGTCGAGCTTTACTCCAAATAACACGCCATGAAAATCGATATTAGCACCCTGGTTAGGCCACATGTGGTCGAGAAGATGGTCCTGGGGGATAGTCCCAATGCAGCCGAGTTCCGGTTGCAACCGCTCGAGCGCGGCTTCGGCCACACGCTGGGGAATGCGCTGCGACGGATGCTGCTATCCTCACTGCAAGGCGCCGCGGTGTGGGCCTTTCGGTTGGACGGGGTCGTGCACCAACACCAGACGATTCCAGGTGTTGTGGAAGACATCCATCAGATCATCCGGCAACTAAAGTCGTTGACCTTGGTCCTGGCGGAAGACGTCGAGGATGTTGTGCTCCACTTGAAAGTGGACAAGGCAGGTGCCGTTCGGGCAAAACACATCGAAGCCCAGGGGTCGGTGGACATTGTGGATCCCGAGCACCTGTTGTTTACCTTGCACGAGGATAGGGAGCTCTCCGGCGAGTTCTTCGTCAACCTCGGTCGAGGGTATGTGGAAGCGTCCCAACATCCGATTGACCGCTCCCTTCCGGTGGACCTCGTACGTATCGATTCCATCTACAACCCGGTCCGTCGGGCGAACTTCACCGTCTCGGAGACACGAGTCGGGCCGCGCACCGACTTCGACCGCTTGTCCCTCACCGTCGAAACCGACGGCACGATCACTCCGGAAGATGCGGTGGCCTACGCGGCGGCGTTGCTCCAGGAGCACCTCAAGATCTTCTTCGAGTTCAGCAGCGTGCCCGAAATCTCCGGCGGCGAGGAACCATCGGTGGGTCAAGACCTGGTGCAGCTCCACGAACTGCTCGCCAGGCCCATCGACGAGTGCAACCTTTCGGTCCGGTCGGTCAATTCGCTGAAGAACTCCAATATCAACACCCTTGGAGACTTGGTGCGGCACTCTGAGGAAGACATGCTCAAGGTCAAGAACGTCGGTGACAAGGCTTTGGGAGAGATTAGAGAGCTGCTGCAGCAGGAAGGTCTGAGCTTGGGAATGGTCTTCGACGACCCTGCCCCAGATCTCGTCGCTACAGGTTCCGCAATGGATGCGCCACTGGGCGGTCAACCAGGCAGGGTCTCTTGAGGCACCGCGTCAAAGGGCGCTCCCTGAGCCGCACCGCCGCGCACCGCCGGGCGTTGCTGAACAACTTGGCCGCGTCGCTCTTCACACACGGTGGCATCGAGACCACCGTCGCAAAGGCAAAGGAGCTGCGCCCTTTCGCGGAGCGGCTCATTACGCTGGCACGCCGGGGCGACCTCAGCGCCCGCCGCCGGATCGAACGGCGAATCCGCGATCGCAAGGCTGCCGACAAGCTTTTCAAGGAGATTGGACCGCGATTCGCGTCGCGGCCCGGCGGCTATACCAGAATCCTGAAACTCGGGCACCGCCAGGGAGATGGAGCCGAGCTTGCCCGGATCGAGTTGCTGGCTGAATGACTCCTGCCGGAGCTGGTGGACGAAAGAATGGGGACCTCGTGGTCCCCATTCTTTTATGCTCTTCCGATGAGCCTTCCGTTAGCCGGACTGGGCCGTAGGGGCGAGCCCGCGGGAGGCCTTGACGACCTTGCCCGACCGGATGCACCGGGTGCACACTCTGATGCGACGCGGGGCCCCGTCTATAATCGCCCGGACCCGCTGCAGGTTGGGGTTCCAGCGTCTGTTCGTCTTGTTGTTGGCGTGGCTGACGTTGTGCCCGAAGACGGGCCCTTTGCCACAGATTTCACACACTCGAGCCATGGGTCACTACATTCGAAAGTATGTCGCCTCGGCGACTGGAATCCGGCAAACCGCGAATAATACAAGCAACACCCCATTACCTCAACCTCAGTGAGTGAGGCGCTCGCTAGGACGCCCCTGGGAGGTACGACGTGCCGACTGCACTAATCACGGGGATAACAGGCCAGGATGGCTCCTATCTGGCTGAGGTCCTCTTGGAGAAGGGCTACGAGGTGATCGGGATGGTCCGGCGCACGTCTCACGACTCTTACGAGCGGATCGAGCATCTCATCGACCGCATCACCGTCGTGGCCGCCGACCTCCTGGATCAGCACTCCCTCACCACGGTCGTCGGAGACTGCAAACCGGACGAGGTGTACAACTTGGCGGCCCAGAGCTTCGTGCCGACGAGCTGGCAGCAGCCAGTCCTGACCGGCGAGTTCACAGCCCTCGGTGTGACCCGGCTGCTGGAAGCCGTGCGGTTGGCCCACCCCAGGGCCCGGTTCTACCAGGCGAGTTCGTCGGAGATGTTCGGGAAGGTGCGGGAAACCCCGCAAGACGAGTCCACGCACTTCTACCCCCGCTCGCCCTATGGAGTGGCGAAGGTGTACGCACATTTGATAACCGTGAACTACCGGGAGTCCTACGACCTGTACGCCGTGAGCGGAATCCTCTTCAACCACGAATCACCGCGTCGCGGCCTCGAGTTCGTCACGCGCAAGGTTTCCGACGGCGTGGCCCGGATCAAACTCGGGCTGTCCGACGAGTTGCGGCTCGGCAACCTGGACGCCGAGCGGGACTGGGGGTTCGCCGGCGATTACGTGGATGTGATGTGGCGCATGCTGCAACAGCCGAAACCGGAAGACTATGTGGTGGGCACGGGCGTGGCTCACTCGGTGCGTGATCTTGTGAAGCTCGC
>JADFIT010000074.1 GCA_022566515.1 Gemmatimonadota bacterium | reverse complement strand
TTTGCCAGAGCCTTTCCCTCAATGACCATGCCGTTGAGACCGGCCTCCCGTAGCGTCCGCGCCGCATCTTCCATCTTGCTTCTAACGGTACTCATCACCCATATCTCCGGCGCCACGTATTTGGCCTTCATTAGCACGTCGACGGCGGTCAAGCCGAAGCAAGGAGCGGCCCGGGTGGCATCCACCTCTTTCTCATGCGGCGGGTTCGAGACTACGAGCGTGTAGGTGTCCACGGTGTCTCCAAGCTAAAAGCCGCTCTTGGGGCGTGTACATGTCGGGGGAAATACGGGTCGGCCCCCGCCTTACCGGTTCCTGCGCTAACACCTGTGCTTGACGGAAGAAGTTCAAGTTCTCGCGTCACAAAGCCGACCGGCCCCGAAGGGGGGTTACGACAATGGTCCGCTCTTGGTAACGACGGTTTCTCGGTCGGCAATATGTCCGTTCGGCTGAAGCTCCACAACCTCAAATCGAATAATGACTTACATGGTTGGGTCGTGCTGACCACCCGGTGGCACGCCTGCTGCACGTAACGGTGAAACCAAAACCGCAACCGTGGAGGCACATGCTACATGTTCTCATCATTGGCGCCGATGTCGACCTCCTTGACCTCCTGAGCACACACCTCAGGCAGCTGGGGTACGCAGTGCACACAGCGGCGTCGGGGACCGAAGGCATTGCAACCTTCGAGCGTGTGTCTCCGCATGTCACCGTGGTGGACCTCAAGATGCCTGGCATGTCTGGGATGGAGGTGCTGAAGCAGCTGCGCGAAAAGCGGGCGGTGGTGGTCATGCTCACCGGACACGCTGACATCGAGGACGCCGTACGAGCGATGCGGCTTGGCGCGGAGAGCTTTCTGACAAAGCCAGTCGCCATGGATCACCTGGCGGTCGCTATTGAAAGGGCGGCGGAGAAAACAGTCCTTCGGGACAGAAACCATGACCTGAGCGTCCGCCTTTCGCGGAACTTCAAGCGGCGGATGGTTCGAGCCGGTGCTGTAGCGGCGCTCGTCATGGCCTCACTGGGGTTCGGTTCGGCGATCGGAGGCATGTGGAGCAAAGGGCCTCAACCGGCACCGATCCCAGTGCCGTTCGAACTGGCTGACACGATGGTTGTCACGAATGACGTGCCCATGGCATGGGGCCCAGTGCCGGGGGCCAACATTCCCTCTCTACGTCAGAGTGTCCCAATCACCCCCAACTCTTTGCCGCCGGCGGATGCTGCCGCAGGGTTCTGAGGAACTTATAGGCTGAGTATTCAGGCGTTTCGGGGAGGGAAGGCGAACCCGTCATCGACACCTTGAGAGGTTGCAGCTCCTCGGCGATGACGTTGAGGGTGCCGTCGTCCTTGAGCAATTTCCCGCGCACCCAGAGAAACGGTTCACCACGCACAGCCACTCGATACCGCTCGTCGATACTTGGGCGAACGATCACGTTGATCATTCCCTGCTCGTCCTCCAAGAGAACGAATATCGTGCCTTTTGCCGTCGACGGTCGCTGGCGCGCAACAACTAGGCCGGCAACGTCGACGGCGGCGCCGTGCTCGAGATCTTTCAGCTCGTTGCACTTCACCCGGCCGGCCGGTAGCGCATTCTGCATCATCGCAAAGGGATGACCACCGGCAGCGAAGCCCATCATCTGATACTCGGCCAGCATCCGTTCATGAGCGGCCATACCGCCAAACCGCAAGTCTTCGTATGGCTGATTGAGCGGCAACTCGAGTTGGCGTCGGATGCGCCGTTTCTTGGATGCTTCCGTCTTAGGAGGCAGCCAGAGCCCTGTTTGCCACAGCAATTCGCGTCGTGTGAGGCCAAAGACATTACAAGCCCCCACCCAGACGAGATTCTCGATAGCCTGTCGCGAGAGTGTGGGTGGTGCGCGCCGTACGAAGTCACCGAGGCTGGTAAACGGTCCGTTCCGCTCGCGTTCTACCACCACCTTTTCGGTAACGTCCAATCCCCAATCCCGGATGAAGGTCAGACCGATACGAAGTGATTGCACTTCCACGGTACAGTGCACATCGCTGGCGTTGATATCCGGTAGGAGCGTGTCGACATGGTGACGTTTTGCATCCCGTGTCAGGGCATCGAGAGAGTAAAACCCCATTGGTTGGTTATTGAAGAGTGCCGTATAGAACTCCACGGGATGATAGAATCTCAGCCATGCCGACTGATAGGCGAGCAACCCGAACGCCACGGCGTGTGACTTGGGAAATCCGAATTCCGAGAACGCAACGACCTTTTCGAATATTCGCTGTGCGGTGGTTTCCCTGACTCCACGGGCGGCGGCGCCATCCCGGAAGGCTTCCCAAAAGTCTTCCATGAGTTCCCGCGAACGGCGCCGACTCATGGCGCGTCGCAACTCCTCGGCTTGTCCTGTAGTGAATCCAGCGAGGGCCTGGCACACTTGAAGTACCTGGTCCTGGTATAGAATGATGCCGAGCGTGTCCCCGAGTGCTTCCTCGAGGAGTGGGTGATCGAAGGGAGGCTTGTAGCGGCGGCCTGCGGCTATTGCTTTGCGCTCCTCTTCTCGCCGCCGTACGTATGGATTGACCGCTCCTCCCACGATCGGTCCTGGCCTGATAATGGCAACCTGAATGGAAATGTCGTTCAAGTTGCGGGGTCGCGCGCGGCGGAGCATCTGGATTTGTGCACGGCTTTCGATCTGAAAGACACCGATCGTGTCACCCTCACAGATGGAGTCATACACTTTCTCGTCCTCGAAATCGATGCGGCTCAGATCCGGCGGCTTGCCTTCCTTTCGGCTGATGAGCTCAACGCACTCCTCGACGAGGGAGAGCATTCCAAGTGCGAGGAAGTCGATCTTGACGAATCTGGCATCGTCACAGGAATCCTTGTCCCATTGACAGAGCACCCGGTCTGGCATTGCGGAGATTTCGAGCGGCACGATCTCGACAAGCGGCTTGCTCGAGATGATCATACCACCCACATGCTGGGAGATGTGTCGCGGCAGGCCGGCGATCTCGACGGCGAGGTCGCACAGATCACGCCACAAGGGCGCCTTAGACCGTCCGGCAAAACCGGGTAGCTTCTCCAGCTCCTCGCGTAGCTCGGCCGGTGACGAGTAGTGGTTTGCCAATTTGGCCACCTGCTCCAGCTCGCCTGTCGGCAGATCGAGGGCTTTACCTATTTCCCGTACGGCTGACCTCATGCGATACGTGGGGAATGTGCACACCAGGCCCGTGTGCTCGGCGCCGTAGCGATCGTACACTCGACGTATCAACTCTTCACGGATCTCTCGGGGAAAATCGAGATCGATGTCGGGAACTGAGGCGATCGTTTCGTTCAAGAACCGTCCCAAGAAGAGATTGTTCTCGACGGGATCTATGTGAGACAACCCGAGGAAGTAGCAGATGATGGACGAGACCGAGGAGCCGCGTCCTCGCCCCGGTAGCAGGTTGCCATATGCACGCCGCGATCCGCGTCGCACGTCTGCGGCCACTTCCTTGGCAAGATCCATGAGATCGTGGTAAACGAGAAAGAATCCGGATAGTTTGTGGTGCTCCACCAACCTCAGCTCTTCTTCCAGCCGACAGTGTGCCTCGGCCCGATGCTGGGATCCTGGCTGGTAGTAATCGTCGAGCTTGCTCCAGCAGAGTTCTGCAAGGGCGCGCGGTGCGGTCTGTTTCTCTTGGCCGCGAAAATCGGGAAAGGTGTAGCCGAGGTCCTTGGTAAGGTCGAACCCGGCACAACGTTCGGCGATCACCAGCGTGTTGGCTATGGCGTCGGGACGGTCGCGGAAGATGATTTCAATCTCGTGAGGCGAGCGGAGGTAGAATTCGGAGTTGGGTAGCCTCACTGCATGTGAACCATCCAGAGTGCTGCGGCTTTTGATGGCTACGAGCACATCGTGGAGCCGGTGACGGCTTTGTTTGTGGTAGTGGACGTCGCCGGTGGCCACCACATCCAGGCCGGCCGAGTCCGCAGTCTCCATCAGCGCGCGATTGCGATCTCGATCTCCACGGACGGTGTTTCGTTGCAACTCCACGAAGAATCGGTCTGGCCCAAATACGGCGCGGCATCGTTCTGCGAAACGCCGCGCAGCAGACAACCCCTGTTGTGCGAGGCGCGTTGCCAACACACCGGTGCGACAGCCGGACAAAATGATCAACCCTTCCTGGCGCTCCTCGAGGGAGTTGAAGTCGAGTCGTGGGTCGAATCGATCCTCCCTCCCCAGGTGGGTTTCGGTAATGAGCCGGCAGAGGTTGGAGTAGCCGGTGGGGTTTTCGGCTAACAGAGTGATATGTGAGCCATCCAGTAGCGTCACCTCGGCGCCGGTGATTGGCTGGATACCGATGTGTAAAGCCGCTTGAGCGAACGCCATCGAGCCGTATAGGCCATTGGTATCCGTCAGCGCGAGGGCAGGATATCCCAACGCCTGTGCCTGCATGACGAGTTCGTCCGGCTGGGATGCGCCGTTGAGAAAGGAGAAGGCCGAGTGACAGTGGAGTTCGATGTACATGTTGGGAGTGAGAGGGGAGAAGTCTCCCTATTGCATAAACCAACCACCACCAATGAGGTCTTCGTACACCACCACGTGCCCACCACCCACCAGCATCACCTCCATGTATCGCCTGGCAATTTGATCTCTCCACCATTCGTCGTCGATGCGCCAGATTTCTCCAATCTCTTCGACTTGCCTGCGCTTGCCGGCGAATGCGATTGTGACCGGCAGATCGTCTTTGTTCAGCTCGACACCGATGGATCTAGGGAGATTCAGGGGTCGAAGTCGATGAGAGCGTATCGGCGCTCCGGTATTCGTGACCACGGGTGTACCTCGATGATGTGATGGAGCATGGATTGTTTGAGGCGCGTTTTGATTTCACGTGCGGCCCAGCGAAGTGCCCGCCGTTGTCCCGTTCGTGCCGCCGCCGCCGCGTCTCGAGCGAACAGCTGCAGTTCCTTCGTGCCGCGAACGAATGCGGTGAATTCCACCGTGAGATGCTGGACCCCGCCGGTAGGTGGAGACTGTCCGAGCTTGACGATGAGCGGTGCCGCTATATGTGTGCGACTCGCCGACGGGTCTTTGAGAACGGCATAGATCATCCACGACGAACCGTGTTCCAGAGTCGCTCTGACTCGCACGGAGCGAACGCGCCAACCGGTGCGCCGCGGATGACGCAGTGCCTGATCGGTAAGTTTGCCGATGGTGTTGGCGATGATACCCTGATCGACAATGGGTGTGGGGAAGTCCATTGAAGCAAGAATGGGTGGTGGGGTCTCCTTGCCGATCACGGGCTCCACAATGGCTCCGGCTGCAAGACGCCATGCCAACAGCCCTTCACGACCGAACTGGGAAACCACGGCTTGTTCTGGAAGAGCGGCGAGATCGCCAAGCAGTCGCAGGCCGAGTTGCCAGAGCCTCCGGTGCGTGTCAGCCTCGAGTGGAAGGGCGCCGATGCGTTGCGCTTTGAGAAACTCGGCCAATTGATCGTTGGGGACTACGACGGGGTTGCCGGGTTTTGCGCGGGTAGCAGCCACCCAGGAGGGGAACTTGCCCCGGGCCCAACCCAATCGCCACACCACTTCGCCGTTTCGCCGTTTCGCCGTTCCGTCTCCTCGCTCCCCATCGCCTCCGTTTCTGCATCTCCCATCATCCACCACCCACGCCGCACCCAACACCCCATCAATCACCTCCAACACCTGCTCCGGCCTACCAAACAACCTCTCCAAACCATCCACACCGACATAGACGCGTCCCAACTCCATTGGTTCTACCACGGGACTTACATCACCGAGCTTCAGGAGAAGCCGGGAAAACAATTCGTCGTAATGAACGGGATCGGCTTCCAGCAGTGTGAGCATGGGACATAGGCCGATGGCCTGGCTCACGGTCATACCAGGCTTCACGCCGACGTGTCGTGCATGGGGTGAGACCTGCCACAGCCGCCGGGAGTCTTCGGCGGACAACACCGCCGTGGGTTTTCCGTTGAGTTCGGGTTTTCGTCGTTCTTCGGCTCGCAGCGCGAACAGCGGAATCCAAACGCAAGCGGCGTGGGTACTGGTGAGGGCCCGGAGAGTTGCGCTGCTCATTTCCAGAACCCCATTTGCAAGTCGGAGTACATCACACTCTCATCCATCACCGGATCTCTCACAGAGATTCCAACTTCCTCCGCCACCTCCCGGAACCGCTTGACAATCGCTTTGGTATAGCGCTTGGGTGCGGCACCCGTTCCGCTATAGGCGCGACGATATCTCGGATACAACTGGGGGAAGTGCTTCTGGATGATGGGTAAAAACCCGTGGTGCAATGCAGGATAGAGTCGGAGTGGGGATGGATGGGCGAACCGCCCCCCTGCTTCTTTCAAAGCTTGGGCGAGCGCACGAACTTGCGGCAGGGTATCGGTGATACCGGGCAATATGGGTGCGACAATGAGGCCGGCGTTGAGGCCGGCATCGACCAACCGCTTGAGCGCCTTGAGGCGTACATGCGGCATTGGAGAACGCGCTTCGAACAGCCGAATGAGTCGTATGTCAGTTGTTATGAGAGAGATGTAGATACTGACACGGTTATTTTGCTGAAGCGCCTCGAGCACGTCGATGTCCCGACATACCAACGAGCCCTTGGTGATGATGCCTATGGAAAGGTTTGATTCGCGACACAGCCGCTCGAGAACGGCACGTGTGATCCGGAACTGTCGCTCGGCAGGCTGGTACGGATCGGTGGCCGTACCGATGACGATCGGGTGGACCGGACCGGCGCTCTGGCGTCGCCTTATGCTGCAGAGATCGCGCTCGAGCGCATTGAGTACCGTCTCTCGTTGCTTAACGAAGATGCGGCGTTCGAACATCTCCCAGGTCTTGGATTTGCGAAGTTGTGCGAAGTCCGCATCCGCCACCTGTCCTTTGTCGTGGGCCCGCTCGACCGTGTACCGATGTGCGTAGCGTGCATAACAATACGTACATCCGAACTCGCATCCGATGTACGGGTTGATCGACCAAAACCCCATGCCGGTACTCTCGGGCGAGTTCACAATGGACTGGACCCGATGCTCGACAAAGGTCGCTCCGCGCTTGCGAGTATCGAGCACCCGCAAGCCCGGTGGAAAGGACACTGCGGTCGGAAGACGAAATAGCTCCGTTTGTTCCACCGTGTTCTCTCACGCAGCTCAGCTGCAGCGTCCCCAGCCGCAGACCGGGCAGAAACAGCATCCCGACGCGGGATAAACGGCCCCGCCACAATCCGGACAGCTGGAGGCTCTCGACTGGGAGGACGCGCCGTATGTCTCGTGGGGCCGGCTGCGACAGGGCCGTTTCCGGAGAAATTGGGTGGGGCGCAGCTTCGGGTTTTCTTCGGGCATAGATCCGAATATACACCGAAGACGTTATAAGGCAAGTCACCGCTATATTGTTTGAAATCAAACGGTTACATTGCTCACGCCATCGCCGGAGTGCTACCGGAACTGAGATGGACAGGCAATGCCATTTTCTCTCAACGTGTCTTCATGAGTCCTAGCCCATCGAAGCCTGCGGCGGCGGCGGCATCGTGGTTCGAGCATCCGCTTACCCGCCTGGGTGAGGTCTTGGTGCTGCTTTATGTGTTCCTCGTAGGTGTCAACGGGCTCAGCAAGGGATTTCAGGCGCTCGGCGGGGGACTGCTCGATTCCTTTTTCGCCGCCACCGACAACCCGTTCATGGGTCTGATGGTCGGGATCTTGGCTACGACGCTCGTGCAGAGTTCGTCGGTGACCACGGCGATGATCGTGGGTTTCGTTGCGGCGCCGGACAATCCGCTTCCCATCGTGAACGCCGTGCCGATGATCATGGGAGCCAACATCGGCACCACCGTCACGAATACGATCGCGGCACTGGCGCACATGGGACGGAAGGAGGAATTTCGGCGAGCGTTTGCCGTAGCAACGTGTCACGATTTCTTCAACTACCTTGCCGTTTTTATTCTGCTGCCGCTCGAGCTGCTCACCGGCGTGTTGCGGAAGACGGCAACAGCCCTGGTGTCCTTGGTCGGCGGTTTCGGTGGTGCCGAATACGACAGCCCGATCAAGGGAGCGATCAAGGCCGGCAGCGCACCCATCAAGGCGGTTATCGACGCCGTCATTCCCTCGTCCGGCTTCGCGGCGGTGGTGTTCATCGTCGTGTCCGGCATTCTGATCTTTGCCGCGTTGCTGTTGATCGTGAAGGTCATGCGGACTGCGATGGTACGGCACGTCGAAGCGATGGTGTCGCGGGTCTTCGGCCGCAACGTCATTTTGGCCATGATCGTCGGCGTCGTCGTGACGGTCATGGTCCAATCCAGCTCGATCACCACGTCGCTCTTGGTGCCGCTTGCCGGCGCAGGGATACTCACGCTGCGGCAAGCGTTCCCGATCACGTTGGGAGCCAACGTCGGCACGACCGTGACGGCGCTGCTGGCCGCACTTGCCGCGACCGACGAGAACGCGGCCGCGGGTCTCACGATCGCGTTGGTGCACCTGCTGTTCAATTTGAGCGCGACGGTGTTGATTTATCCGATAAAACAAATTCGCAATATTCCGCTGGCGGCGGCCCGCAAGATGGCGGATATCGCTGTCGAGTCACGTAAATGGGCGCTGGTGTACATACTGCTTATGTTTTACGCATTGCCCGCTCTCTTTGCCATTGTCAACCGCCTTTTATGGTAGTTTGGAGGCGTCATGTTCCGGGAATTGATCAGTATTTTCAGAGCCGATAATCCCCTCGGCCGTATGGGGGACAACTTTGCCAAGATGCTTAGCCTGACTCGGGACCAGACAGTCAGGGCGGGTGAGATATTCTTCAGCAAACCTGCGAGTCCTGAAGAGCGGACGCAGATCTACAAACAGGACGTCAAGGTCAACAAACTCGAGCGCAAAATTCGCAAACAGGTGATTGCTCATCTGTCCATTGCCGGCAATTCCGCGGACGTTCCCTACAGTCTCTTGTTGATGAGCTTGGTGAAGGATGTAGAGCGCATTGGCGACTATGCGAAGAACCTTGCCGAAACCCTGGACGTAAGCGGCGCCATCTTGCCGGACGATGACACCGTGGCCGAATTGAGAGAGATCCGCAACGGTATCGAGGGCACGTTCGAGGCAGTTGCAGAGGTCTTCGCCCAGTCAGACGAAGAAGAAGCCGTGGCGCTGATTCGCCAGGGTCGTGACATGAGCCACCGCTGCGACGCGCTCATCGACCGGATTGCGAAGGGCGATTACGATGCGGCCACAACGGTGGCGGTGACGTTGGGTACCAGGTTCTACAAGCGCATAGGAGCCCACCTGCTCAACATCCTCTCGGGCGTCGTGATGCCGTTGCACAAGTTGGACTACTACGACGAAAAGGTGTTGGAGGCACATAGCCGCTAGAGTCACTCCCTGCTGCCGTCGCCGAAGATCGCCGCTTCCAGCGCCACGGCGGGAGCGTCTGAGTCCAGGCCGTGCCAGCGATGCGTCCATCGGCGCAGACGATCGACCAGACTCTTCTTGCCGCGCAGTGCGTTGACCAGATCGAGGTGGGCTCCTCGCCTGGTGCCGCGGGACAGGGTGTCGAGCACGTCGTCGAGCAAGTCCAGTTCCTGCATTCGCCGCGCCTTTCCCGCCCGGGTTGCGCGGCGCAGCACCATCCGGGTGAGACGCCGCGTTTCTGTGTCAACGGGGCCTGAGGTCGCGTTGGCTAACCGCTGTCGCAGCGCAATGGCTAGTGTTTCCTGGAGTCGCGTGTCGGGTTGCCGACTGCTGAGTCGGCTGTCGAGCAGATCACTCAACACACCACACACTTCGTAGAGGTTCGTGATCACTTCGGGCGGGTCGCCGGCGACAGCGATGAGATGGGGAGCCGATCGGGTTCCGCATTGCCAGCGGACTGCGAAGGCTGCGGCGTTGGGGCCGACCACGACGCAATGGCGTGGCGGCTCTGGGGGCAGCCGTTCGAGCGATCCCCCCACTCGTTCGCGGATCTCGAGGGATCGACCCAGCACCCTGGCGCGACCGACACGGCTCGTCACGGGAACGGCCAGGTCGCGCTGGTGCTCGAGCTTGTGTAGGATGCGGTTTCGCATCTGTAAGTGTTGCTCGAGCAGCGGCGGGGGTGCGAACCACCAAATCTCGACATCGCTGTGTTCCGACCCCAACCGAGCCACCCTGCCGATTCGCTGCTGAAGCCGGAGCGGATTCCAGGGCAAGTCGAAGTGCACCACCGCGTCGGCGTCCTGGAGGTTCAGTCCTTCGCTTGCCATGTCGGTAGCGACCAGAACGTCGATCCGGGCGTGGGCTGGAGGAGGCGTCTTGTCGAGTGCTCTCGGTGCGAACCATGAGAGCACGACAGACACAGGCAGTGGGCCGGAGGCAATGCGTGCTCCCAGCCCCGTCACGATGGCCGTGCGGTCCCAGCGGAGCTGGGCTGCGATTGCGAGCGCTGTGGACACCGCGCTGGTGAAGACGATGGTCTTGTGGGAAGGCCCCGATTCTCCACGTTGAATCAACAACCGGTGCAATGCAGAGATTTTCGGACTCGTTGGCTTATTGCCGAGTACTGACAACAGCTCTGTGATCCGGCGGCGTTCGCACTCCAAATCGGCAGTGGGGACGCTGGTAGCGTGACGCTGTAGCAGTTCGAATTCGAGTTGGGATTCGTCTTCGAAGGTGAAGAGCTTGCGTGAGACGCGGCGCGACAGTTTCGTGCCACGGCGTCCGGCGTCGATGGCGTGATTGAGGTACGTGCAATGGCGTTGCAGAGATTCTATGCATGCGGGAACGGATGAGGCGAGCCGGTGGAACAGGTGGAGGCGGAGTAGAGCTGCCGCGGTAGAATCTTCAAAAGACGGAAACTGCAGTCGACCGATCGTCTGAGTCACCCGCTCGAGGATATCCTCGTCGATCGGGGCAGGTGTCAGCACCGGCCGATCGGTTTGACGCGGAATCAATTGCGGGTGGACGCCTGCCGTATCGGGAGACCGAGCAATGATCACCGGCGTGATGCCGGCTGCAGGGCTGGGCCCGCCTCGCCTAGCCACGGCCTCTGTCAACGACCTGATCCCATAGGCGGCGAAAACGTGATCCGACGCAAAGAGCCGGAGGAGGTTCAGCAGGTCTCTTGGCCGATTCACGACCGGTGTCGCCGTCATGAGAAGCAGGTGGGCGGCTCGGGTCTGTCGCGCCAGAGTGTCGTACCGTACGGTCCGTGGGTTCCGGAACCAGTGGGCCTCGTCAACAATCATGAGATCGGCCCGAGGCAACGCACTCCGTCTGCTCAACGATTCGTGTGACACGATGGTGATGGGAACACCCAACTGACCGCTAACGTGCCTCCACTGTGGAACGAGGATCGCCGGAGCGGAGACCACTACGGCCTCATAGCGCGTCGCGACCGCCAGTCCGGTGTATGTCTTCCCCAGCCCTACCGCGTCGCACAGAAGGGCTCCTCCAAACATCTCGAGACTTCCGGCCACTCGTTTGGCGGCATCGGGCTGATGGGGCAAGAGCCAGGCCGGAGGTATCCACTGGTCGTCGGCAGGCCCCAGGAGGGCGCGGCGAAGCCTGCGGTCCACCTGGTTCTTGGATGACCGTTCACCGACCTGCAGGCACCAATGGAGCGGCTCGCGCACCACTGTGAGCTGGTCAGCGGTGATCGTGGGCGAGTCGACACAAGACGTCGCGCGTGGCTGCCGGCAGGGCCAGTGCCTGTGCCACCGCTTCGTCGAGGTCGGACTGGTGAAATCCGACACCTTGATGATACTGGGCGCTCATGTGAAGGAGGTGATCGACGGCCGCCCCAGAGGGAGGGACGGGTATCTGCGATGCGATACGTGCGTTGACTCTGCGGTATCCGCCACGGGCCTCGTCCGCCGTCAACCGCACCAGTGCACGACTCAAAGTCGAATTCATGATGGCGCAAATTGTGAGCGCCGTGTGCCGGTCGGGTGCGACGCTCACATAACAGCTGTTCAGCGGCAACGCAGCGCTGGCGGCCGTGTGATCGAGCGAAACGGCGACTGGGCCTTTGGCGATGTCGGGCCAAATCACCCGGTGTTCGGACAGGGCGGCGCGCACGCGAAAGAGAGTCCATATGGGACCGTCGTTGTAGTCGGCGCGTGCCATGAGGGTTCGCCTATGAGCTGCGATGTGCCGCGCCGCCAAGGGTGGAAGCCGATCGAGCACTCTGCCCCGGGCATCGTGAGTCCAGAGTATGACCTTGACGGGGGCGACCTTGAAGGCGGCGATGTCGCGGCCCCGGATCAGCGGACGCAATAGCTCGGTTTCCACGGGCACTACCGTCCCGCCGAACGAGACTTTGGTAACCACGGGGCCGGGCTCGACGACCTGCCCCACGAAGACCCGGTCGGCTCCGGTCTTTACCCCCAGGGCCGGTGGCGCCACTTGTGCCAAGGGCGTTCCCGATTGGCGGAAATCTTCCAGGGCGCTGCGGGCCCGCTCCGGTACGAGTATCCAGGGGCCCGATGGACTGAGCGACTGCTGTGTCACGGTGGGTGCGGAATCGAATCCCAAACGCACGCGGTGATTCCCTGCGGCGGGCCGGTTCTTGAGGACCAAGGCGAGTGGGTACGTCGTAGCTCCGAACTGCGACGCTTCGCACTCGGGAATTCTGTGGAGATAGCGCACCATGGTTTCGCGGACGAGATGGGAGCGGGCGGATTGCGCATAGCCGGCCGTGGTCAGCTTGCTGGGCATGAGAAACCCGACGGCGCCCCCCTTCTCGGTGAGTTCGAGAGCCCGCTGAAGAAAGGCGATCGACAAATCGGGGAGGTGTGAGAATCCTCTTCCACCCGACGCGCTCCACCATGAAAAGCGACCCTTCAGCGTATCGCGCATGCCCGGCGACAAACGTTCGGCCCGTACCCACGGTGGATTGCCGACGACTATCGAAAATCCTCCTTGGCGCATCGCCTCGGGTGCATGGACCTCATAGGAGAAAAACGGAATCGCATTTTCTCGAACGCTCTCGAGTGCGCGCCGCAGGGAAGACCGGTGCGCCCGTAGGGCACGGTACACCCGGCGTTGTGGGGGTGTCAGCCCGGCACGCCGGCCGAAGAGATCCCGTCCTCGTGCTGCTGCGGCGAGATCCTTGATCGCGTGTTCTGCGCTCGACTGCGCCTTCTCCAGCAGTTCCTGGGCGAGGGAAAGTTCGGCGGATCGAAGCCGGCGAGTTGCGCGGCGCTGGTCGGTCCCACGGGCGGCGAAGAGGTCGGCACGCGCCGTAGCAACGGCGATGGCGGATCGGCGTGTTGCACTCGTCGGCCGAGCACCGAACACGCATGCCATGGCGATTGGGTCGAAGAGGGAATCTCCCTGTCTCACCAGTCCATCGAGGTTCGGCAGCGGCTCTATTGCATCGATGTCGCTACAGGGATCGTCCGCAATGACTGCGAGCCAGAGACGTAACTCGGCGAGGCGGACGGCAATGGGGTTGAGGTCTACGCCGAAGAGATTCTCCAGTAGAATACGTCGTCGCATGCGCAGGCGGCTGGTGGGACGTTGGTCGTTGCGCAAGGCCATGTGCATACCGCACAGCTCTTCCAGCGCGCCGAGCAGGAATGCGCCGGAGCCGACGGCTGGATCCAAGATCCTGAGGCGCCGCAATCGCCTCCGGGCGTGAGGCCTCAGCGCCGGCTCGAGCGGCTTGGCGTGGACGATCCGAGCCACGTGTTCCGGCGTGAGCCGAGGGTCGTCGCATAAGGCGGTTTCGATAGCGGCGACGACGATCTGGCGCACCACATTCTCCGGCGTGTAGAAGGTGCCCGTTTCGTGTCGTGAGTCCGACTCCATCACCCTTTCGAAAACACGACCCAGCATGTCGGGAGCAACCGCATCAACTTCATCGGCTTCTCGCACACAGAAACGGAATTTCTCGAAGAGATCTTCGAACGCGTGGCGCCAAAGCTCGTTGGAAAACACGGGCCGTAGTCGCAGCTCAACCGGATGAGCTTGAAACAGGCCGCCGTTCAGATAGGGAATCTTTCCGAGATGTAGAACGCCTTGGCGGGATGCTGCCGGCCGGTTGAGTGTTTTGAAGAACAGCGGGTCGAGCGAGACACGCTGAAAGTGCTGTCTGCCGGCCAGCGCCTCATCGAGCAGCGTCCGCAGGTAATCGGATCTGCCGTCCAGCCAGCCTTTGGCTTGTACGAAGTAGAGAAACAGTACTCGCGTGAGCGGCAGCAGCGCTGCCAGCCTCCGGTCTCGGGCTGTTGCAACCCGGCCGAGGCTGGCCGCCATCCGGTCCAGCACGAGTCGGAATGACGAGTAGAAGCGTTCGCCCACGATCTCGGTGGCCAGCAACTCCTGGACTCGGAGTGCATGGGTAAGTCCGTTGGAGGAGGGCTTCGGTCGAAACTGCTCCAGATGTTGCAGCACTATGGCCGGCGGATCGCCGAGTGGAACGACAAACACCCGGCTTACGCCAGGAGCGCCGAGCTTGGGAGCGGCCAACGCAATCTCCGTGGGCGCTCGAACCGCTACGGCGAGGGCCCGAGGGGAGTTGCCGGCCAGCGACCGGGCGAGGGAGCGGACCGCGTCCCTGGGATCGGCCGCGTCGATGGCAACCACCTTGAATCCCTTCCACCTGGCTACAACGGTGGCTCCGTCCCCGAAGGGCTGCGCATCCGGAGCATAGCCGAGTGCGGCGAACAGGGTCGAGGTGTCTTGCGCCCGCTGGATGTCGCGTAGGGTAGTTAGCAGCATAGTCGATGCGATTGAGGCACCGACCATGGTAATCGCCGGTATGCGGCGACATGTCATCAAATTGTTGCGGTGTATGGCGAAATTGTGCGGGGGAAGCGTGGAGGATCCGCTCGAAAGTCATCCTTTCAACAAGCCCCGCGCAGCTTGAAGGTCCAATTCCACGGTTATCGGCGGCGGCCGCGTTCCGCGATCCAGTTCGGTTTGAATGCGAGATCGCTCTCTGAGTCCAGGCCGTGCCAGCGATGTGTCCATTGGCGCAGACCGTCGCGGCAAGAACGGCGAGAGGCGCCGACCTATCTACCCGAGGTACTACTAGACCTGGTGGAAGCTACAGGACGCCACATTTCAGCCATTCTCGCGCTTCGGTTTGAGAATCTCAGTCTGGATCAAGGCGAATACGGTGCGATCCGCTGGCCTGCCGAAACGGCCAAGTGCGGTCGCGAGCTGGCGCCGCTGGCAGAGGGACGCCAGAAAGGCCATCGACAGATCGGCACCTGAGGTCCTCGTAACGCTTGCTAGCCAGCGGCGCGGCGTGCTTGCAACCAGCGCTGAAGGGAAGCGTCGGTCTCACCAGAACCGCGTCCAGCGAGGAGACTCTGCACACTGATGTCTTCGTCAAGCGCAGGCCAGTGAATGCCCGCGCCATTCCCAATGAGGCGCCACTCCGTACGTTCCGTGGGGGTGCCGTTGAGCAAACGAGGGAACCAGGTGAGCGGTACTGACATGCTGCGGCCGTCAGCCAGATCCACCATCAGTGCCTCATCCGTGACCGTCACCTCCTGCGCAACGGCCGGTCCAACGTCAATTGGTGAAGAAGTCATGCCAGGCTCCCAAAAATTTTACCGCGTGCTCGTCTACCAACCTCTCCACCCGTCGCAGCTCGGCGCGACCAAAGCCCGTACTGTCGCGCAGCCAAACCGGTTCCAGCCAGAACTTAGCTCGGCTGGTCTCACGTTCCACATGTATATGCGGCGGCTCCTCCCGATCGGCGGAGTAGA
>JADFIT010000230.1 GCA_022566515.1 Gemmatimonadota bacterium | reverse complement strand
GCACTCGTGGACGGCCTGGTAGATAGCGAGCGGGTTGTTGGATTGCCCAAGTTCACCCTCGAGTACGAGATCGAGTTGAACGACGTCCTCACCGCGCTGGGCATGGGTGTCGCGTTCGTTGAGAACGTGGCCAATTTTTCCAAGATGCGGCAGGCAAACGACCTCTTCATCAGTTCGGTCAAGCACAAGACCTTCGTCGACGTCAACGAAGAGGGCACGGAGGCGGCCGCGGCCACGTCGGTGGGCGTCGGCATCACGAGCGCCGGCCCCGCGCCGTTTCTGGTAGACCGGCCGTTCCTGTTCGTCATCCGCGAACGGTTCTCCGGCGCCATCATCTTCATGGGAAAGATTCTGGATCCGGAGGGGTAATCAGCGGCCCGGTACCACCCCGATAATCCGTAGAGGGGCCCCGCTGCCTCCTTCGATCTTCATCGGCAAGGCTATTACGTAACCACCCGTCTCCGGCATCGCCTCCAGATTGGCCACGTTCTCGAACCCCGGGATGTTCTCGGCGTAGAGAATCCGGTGGCTCTCAAACGTGCTCGACTGGCCATAATCGATACTCGGCGTGTCTATGCCGACGGCGGCGACCGCCCGGTGCTGAACCAGCCATCGCGCAGCCTCCGGGGCGAGACCGGGGAAGTGCAACAGAGGCACGGCCTCCTCGCCCCGGACGGTCGTTCCCAAATACGACCCGGCGTCAGGCCAGCGCTGGCTCCATCCGGTCCGCAGCAGCACGATCGCTCCCGCCGGAATCGGCCCGTGAGCGGCCTCGAACGCCTCAAAATCCTCCACCGCCACGAGATAGTCGGGATTCCCCGCCGCCTGAATCGTCACGTCGATCACCACGGCGGGCCCTATGAGACGGCTGAGAGGAATCTCGTCGGTCGTATTCTTTCCCTCGGAGAAATGGATCGGCGCATCCAGATGCGTCCCGCCGTGTTCGGCGCCGCTGAAATTGTACGCCGTGTAATACCACCCACCCTCCGTCACCCCCTCGGCCACCGTCTCCAACTCAAACGGCTCGGCGGTAGGCCAGTAAATGGCCTCCCCATTGAAGGGATGCGTAAGATCGATCCACGCATCCGGCGATTGGAACAGGTGTTCCACCCGCTCGCCGCCCGCAGAGCAGGCCACGGCGCCGGGCGCCATCAAGAGAGCCAATCGAAGGAAACGAATGGGAGCCATGGTGCGCCTTTAGATGAAGAAGACGCCGGTAGCTTGAGGGAAACCTTGGGGCCAGTCAAGGACCCAAGGTCTTCCGCGGCCCTGTCCCCAATATCAACTTGTCATTCTGCCATTCATGGAGGACCCATGCCACGCGTAGCATCATTGTTTGCCGCCGGTTTCGTTCTAGCCCTAGCCGCCGGCCCCCCAGCCGCCGCGCAGGAGCAGGACAATCGGCTGACCCTCGATCTCTACCTCGACTGGGAGCAGGTCCGCTCCCCGCAGGTCTCCCCCGACGGGCGACAGATCGTGTACACACGTCGGTGGATCGACAAGATCAACGATCGCTGGAAGTCCAGTCTCTGGATTATGAACGCGGACGGGAGCCGTAGCCGGCATCTCACCGAGGGATCGTCCCCGCAGTGGTCGCCGGACGGCCAGCGGCTCGCCTTTCTTCGCGAAGGAGAACCCAGTGGGACGCAGATCTTCGTCCGCTGGATGGACGCGGAGGGGGCGGAAACCCAGATCACCAATCTCGAGCGCAGCCCGAGCAACGTGAGCTGGGCGCCCGACGGCAAGCACCTGGCGTTCACCATGACGGTTGCCGGCGAGCCCGAGTGGCGCGTTTCGCTTCCCGGCCGACCCCGGGGCGCCAAGTGGACGGAAGAGCCCAAAGTCATCACCCGGCTCAACTACCGTCGCGACCGGACCGGGTTCATCGACGACGGGTATCGCCATATTTTCCTCGTCCCGTCCGACGGCGGCACTGCCCGACAGCTCACCAGCGGCGAGTGGAATCACAGCGGGACGGCGTGGACCGCCGACTCCAAGGAGATCCTCTTCTCCTCGAACCGGGTGGAGGAGGCCGAGCACACCTGGCGTGAATCGGACATCTACGCCGTGAGCGTAACGACCCGGGAAATCCGGCAGCTCACGCGGCGGCACGGGCCGGACGGCAGCCCGGTGGTTTCCCCCAACGGCCGGCTCGTGGCGTTTACCGGTTACGACTGGACCGACGACACCTTCATCGCGGGTGACATCTACGTGATGAACATCGACGGATCGAACCCCCGGGAGATCTCCGGCGACCACGACCGCCGCGCGGGTGGTCTCACCTGGGCCCCGGACAACAGCGGCGTCTACTTCGGCTCGAGCGACAGAGGCACGAGCAACGTGTATTTCGCTTCGGTGAATGGCGGCGTGCGGCAAGTGACGGAAGGCAACCACCGCCTTCAGATAACCAGCATGACCGACGACTTGCTGGCCGTCGGGACGCTTTCGAGCTACTACGAGCCGGGGGACGTGGTTTCGGTCGATCTCCGCAAGGGCGAGCCGACCAAGCTAACGGACGTGAACGCCGACCTCCTCATGGGCCGCACGCTCGGCCAGGTGGAGGAGATCTGGTACAAGTCCGTCGACGATTACGACATTCAGGGCTGGCTCATCAAGCCACCAGACTTCGATCCCACCAAGAAGTACCCGCTGATGCTCGCGATACACGGGGGCCCCCACGGCATGTACGGAGTGGGATTCAACTTCGGATGGCAGAACCATGCGGCCAACGGGTATGTGGTGCTCTACACCAACCCCAGGGGCAGTTCCGGTTACGGCTCCCCGTTCGGGAACGCCATCAAGAGGGCGTATCCGGGAAAAGACTTCGACGACCTGATGGCCGGCGTGGATACGGTGATTAATCGTGGCTACGTAGACACGCGGAACCTCTTCGTGTACGGCTGTAGCGGCGGAGGCGTGTTGACGTCGTGGGTGGTGGGACACACCGATCGGTTCGCGGCGGCGTCCGCCAACTGCCCGGTCATCAACTGGCTCTCCTTCGTGGGCACGACGGACGGTGCAGGCTGGTATCGCAACTTCGACAAACTGCCGTGGGAAGACCCATCGGAGCACTTGCGCCGCTCACCCCTCATGTACGTGGGCAACGTGAAGACCCCGACCATGCTCATGACGGGAGTCAAGGATTTGCGCACTCCTATGCCGCAGACGGAGGAGTACTACATGGCGCTGCGCTACCTCAAGGTGCCGACGGCGATGATACGCTTCAACAACGAGTGGCACGGCACCAGCAGCACGCCCTCGAACTTCCTGCGGACGCAGTTGTACCTGCGTGGCTGGTTCGAAAAACACATGACGAAGGATGAGGAAAGGATTACGTCGGATATGCAGTGAGGGGAGAGGGGAGAGGGGAGAGGGCCACCCACGCGATCTCAAATTGCAAATTGAAAATCGCAAATTTGCAATTTGAGATCTGCCCCTCGCTGCCCCTTTCTGCCTCAATACGCCCCTACCGATAGCACTTCCTACACCCCAATTTACTCCCCATGTCCACCCAACTCGACCGGCTGAGAGCAGCGCTCGCCGACCGGTACGCCGTCGAGCGCGAGATCGGCGCCGGCGGGATGGCGACGGTATACCTGGCCCAGGACCTGAAACACGACCGTCAGGTTGCGGTGAAGGTTCTGCGTCCCGAATTGGCCGCCGCCCTGGGCCCCGAGCGCTTCCTGCGAGAGATCCGGATCGCCGCCCAGCTGCAGCACCCTCACATTTTGCCGCTCCACGATTCAGGCGAGGCCGACGGGTTCCTCTACTACGTGATGCCGTACGTCGATGGGGAATCGTTACGGGAACGTATCGATCAGCACGGCGAGCTGCCCGTGGTGGAAGCGGTGAAGATCGTGCAGCAGGTAGTGGATGCCCTCGCTTATGCGCATGAGAAGGGGGTGGTGCATCGGGACATCAAGCCCGACAACGTGATGCTCTCGGGCCGTCATGCGCTGGTAATGGACTTCGGCGTAGCCAAAGCGGTGAGCGAGGCCACGGGGAGACAGTCACTC
>JADFIT010000229.1 GCA_022566515.1 Gemmatimonadota bacterium | reverse complement strand
GAGCTTCTCCAGGTCACTCACTTGCTTCACCTCAGCCTTCACCGCCAGATCCTCCAGCAGGAGCTGGAGAAGTTTTTTCTGAGCCGGACCATCTAAGTATTCTTTCAGCGTGGTCTCACTCAGCTCACCTACGCCATCCGATGGCTTCTCCGCCTGCCACGCACAATAGGGCTCGAAGATGGCCTTGACCTGCTGCCAGCCGATCCGCGTGAGAGATTCGTGGGAGTCCGGCTGGGCACGGGCAAGGACGCGGTTTTGTAATTCGTCCATCTGATCCTGGTAGTACGGATTGATGGGGCCCTGCAAATTCAACACACCTTCAGCATTAGGCGTTTGCAGTGGCGCTTGCGCGAGCTGTCTTTCCATGGCCCGGAGGTCGGAGCCGTCCAGGTTCTGGAGATCTTGTTCACTCAGGCAGATCCGTTCGGCGGTGCGGGCGTCGAGCTTTACCAGGTCGCACTGCCAGAAGAACTGTGCGATCTTGGCATCGAATTCAGACGTGAGCTTCACGGCGGCCGCCGTGTCGTCGCCCCAGGGCAGAATCCCTGCCGCGCCGTCATCTTCGGCGCGTGCCTTCCAGGCCAGGTACTTCCTCGCACCATCCAGGAATTGGCACAGGTGACCTTCGTTGATGCCGTCTGCGCCGCTTATATCCTTGGTACTGCCCACCTGCTCGAGTACGTCATTTGCCAACTGTGCCGCAGCCGGATCCGAAACGTGCTGGGGGGGGAGCACCCCGTCGCCGTTGGGAGAGGTCATCCCATACGTATTGCGAAAGAGGCGCACCTGTTCCAGGCTGATCTCGTCCAACTCATTCGCGTTCAGTTGTCCCAGGATATGGATCGCGGCTTCCTTGAGCTTCCGGCCCTCCTCGTGGCTGGTATCCAGGTCCGCGAGGCGCAGGACGTCTGAGGCAGCGGCCATTCGGTCGCCGTTCGCCATCATACGGAAGATCCATCTCACGGCCGCCCGCAAATGCTCGGCACGGATGGTCCCGCTACCGTCCTGATTCAAGTACTCGAGGAACGCGGGATCACACTGCAGGCTCTCGATCTGCACGCTGGTGGCGGCCCAGCGAGCTGGGTGGAGCTGGTGGATGGAGGCAAGGTCCTCCGCGCTCTCGATGCGCAGTTGGTGGATCCCGCCGTAATTTTGGAAGACAATGGGCTTCATAGAGTGGCTTCCTCGAGCAATTTTTGCGTTAGATTTTCCATAAACCAATACCCCCTGGTTGTAGCTTGCCTTGGCCTTGGCGTCCCCTGTGTCTGCCGATTCCACCACCCGGCCCAGACTCGCGAAACATCACCCACCATAATAACTTGCGCAAGATTTTTCACGCAGCGCGAACAACCGCCACCAATCACACAAGAACCTGATCCCACAACAACGTGAAACGCATCCTCGAATCCCAAACACTGCGACGCAGCGCCCTCGGTGCGTATCTAACACTGACCCTAATGTTACTCTTTACACCCGTCGCCAGTGGGTTGCCCAGCGAATACTACACATGGTTCGACAAGGTAGTGCACTTCGTGATGTTCGCAGGCCTGGCACTCCTCGGGTATTGGAACGTTGGATCGATCACTCCATTCGTACTCTTTGCCGTTGCGCTGGCCGGAGGAACCGAACTACTTCAGGGATTCTTGCCATATCGCAGCAGGGAGATCTGGGACTTTCTCGCAGGCGCGGGCGGCGCGCTTGTCGCCGGCATCGGAGTAGCAGTCATTCAAGCGCACCGGAAGTGAGCCATATCCTGGAGGCGGTTTCTCCGGCGCCGTGCTCGACAACGCCGGGAATATCGAGTTCACAGGACCCTGCCCCGACGCTTCGTCACTGTCGGGCGCCCTCTTTACGGGAATCGTGAACGAGTCAGCTCTCTCGAACTTCGGGGAGGGTACATGGGACTGCGGCACGGGCAGCGGTGATCGTTGGTCGATCCTCAACGGGTCGTAAAGAACGACTCAGTCAATCCGGATCTCCGAGACATCGAACGACGGCTCGGGAAACCGCATGTCCAAAGACTCGAGCCGTTCGACGATAATCGAAGCAACTGCGAGATTGCGAAACCACTTGCGGTTGGCCGGAATGACATACCACGGCGCGCACTCTGTGCTGCAACGGGTGAGCACCTCTTCAAATGCCTCGGTGTATTGGTCCCAGAACTGACGCTCTTCGAAATCAGCCGGTGAAATTTTCCAATGGCGCGTTGGATTGGCTAAACGGTCTTCAAAGCGCTTCTTCTGCTCTTCCTTGCTGATGTGCAGGAAGAACTTCAAGATGACGATGCCGTTTTCGGCAAGGTTCTTCTCGAACGCATTGATCTGATCGTACCGTTGGGACCAGACATGCTGCGGGACGAGGTCGTGTACCCGCACGACGAGCACGTCTTCGTAGTGTGAGCGGTTGAAGATCCCGATATCACCCCGGCGAGGCATCGCTCGATGGATGCGCCACAAGAAATCGTGGTCTAGCTCCTCTACGGACGGTTTCTTGAACGACGTCACCCTGGTGCCCTGGGGATTCACACCGCGCATCACGTGCCGGATGGTGCCGTCCTTTCCCGAGGCGTCCATCCCCTGCAACACGATGAGAAACCCCCGCTTGTTTTCGGCATAGAGGAGGTATTGCAGCTCTGTGAGGCGCCGCGTGACCCGCTTCAGCGCCTTGCGGGCGTCCTTCTTACTGGCATAATCGGCAGTGCCGTCAGGATCGCAATCCGCCAGCCGTATCCGGGTCTCCGGAGGAGCCCGAAACCGGTCGGCGAACTTCATCGCCAGGAGCGAGGCACGACTTCGGGTTTGGTCGCGCGGATGCACTCCCCTGGGTCGGCCGCCATATCCAGTTTCGCCCGAATGGCCTTCACGTCCCGGAATCCAACAAGACACCGCTCGTCCTCGTCCCACAACGTCATCCACAACGTTCTTACGCTGTCCCAGAACTTCAACTGTGTGACGTTGTGCAACTCCGGGGTCTCGTCAAAGCACCGCTGGAGGTTGTAGTTCGCTATGCGGCTGCTCAAGTGATGGACGTGGTGCAGTCCTATGTTGCCGGTGAGCCACTGGAACAGCTTGGGAAGAACGTAGTGCGAGCTGCCCTCCAATCCGGCCGAGTAGTAATCCCACCGCTCGCGGTAGCGCCAATAGGTGTCCTCGTATTGATGCTGGACATAGAAGAGGAATACGCCGAGCGAGCCGGCGATGAGCGTTATCGGAAGCTGCACGAGAAGGAAACGGTCGATACCTACGGTGAGCCACATGATGGTCAACACCGCCAGGAGCCCGAAGTTCGTTCGATGGACGCTCGCCCACTCGCGCTTCCAGGAGCGGGGCGCGTCGGCCGGGTAACGGTGCTTGAAGATGAACTGATATGTGGGTCCGACGACCAGCAATACGAATGGATGGCGGTACAGTCGATAAAGAAGGCGCTTGAACTTGGGGAGGCCGAGATACTCCCGCACAGTCAGGGTGTCGATGTCCCCGAAGCTTCGCTGATCCAGATTCCCCGACGTCGCGTGATGGATCGCGTGCGTCCTGCGCCAGTAGTGGTATGGTACCAGCGTGAGAACCCCGATGAGAGACCCCAGGATGTCGTTCGCCCGCCGCGACTTGAAAAAAGACTGATGCCCGCAGTCGTGCTGGAAAATGAACATCCTAATCACAAGGAGTGCCGCCGGAACGGACAGAACCAGGGTGATCCAGTAGGAAACGCTCAGACTCCAGAGCATAGCGATCCAGAGCATCACGAAGGGTACAGCCGTATTGGCGAGCTGATACAGGCTGCGCCACAGAGTGGGCCGCTTGTAAGGCTCCAGCAGCGCGTTCCAGTCGATGCCGTTGGGAAGATGGCTGGATGTCAAATTCACCTCTCGTTTCGCCTTTCGGGTGCGGCCTAAGACTGGCCAGACGTGCCCCAAAACACCACCCCTGCCCCTGCCACACCCGTCCCACGCCCCCCGGCGGAAGGACGGTAAGACGGAAGGACGATAAGGGGTTCGGCCGCTGGAAGCGGTGCTGGGGGTCCCAATCCCCGTTCCCCACCCCCTACCCCAC